>NZ_JBEEVJ010000002.1:0-52762 GCF_040139785.1 Proteus genomosp. 6
TGCGAGTGCCCACACAGATTGTCTGATAATTTGTTAAAGAGCAGTGCAACATTCGCTGCCGTTTCCGGTCTTCTGCGTTGTTGCGAGGAGGTGCATTCTACATCTTCCTCATTCAGTGTCAAGCGTTTATTTTCAAGGCTTTTCACTTTTTTCTTCGTTCTCTCAGTCAGTTCGCTTAGCGCCCTGTGCCGTGACAACGAGGACGCATTATAGGGAGTTTTCTGAGGCTGGCAATAGTTTTTTTAAAAAAAATGTTCGTTTGTTGGTAAATTAAACGAAGTGCCTATTTTTTGTGGCTTTTTAGCCATTTTGGCAAGTCTGCAAGGCTATCGAGAACAAAATCTGCACACTGTTGTGCCTCTTCAGTTATCTCTTTTCCAGTGCGAACAAGAATTTTATGACCCACTCCCGCAGTTTTTGCTGCCAACATATCTTCTTTTTTATCGCCAACCATATAAGAAGAAGCCATATCGATGTTTAATTGTGCTTTTGCATCCATAAACATACCTGAGGCTGGTTTGCGACAATCACATTCTTTCTTATATTCTTCTACAGTGGCGTCAGGATGATGAGGACAATAATAGATACCATCTAAATCAACACCTCTATCTGCCAAAGACCAATCCATCCACTCTGTTAGGTGTAAAAATTGATCTTCACTATAGTAGCCACGCCCAATGCCCGATTGATTAGTCACTAGTACCAAGGCATATCCCATAGCTTTTAATTCAGCCATTGCCTCAATCACGCCATCGATAAATTCAAAGTTATCAATTTCAGACACATAACCATGGTCTATATTAATAGTTCCATCGCGATCTAAGAAAATCGCAGAAATCCCCTTGCTCACAGCATTACTCCATTTAGATATTTTTATTAGTATCGCATGTTTTTTCTTATATAGAGAATGATATCCACGGCTTTCTTTCTTTATTAGTCTTCAACTCTTTTTTATTGACTTAGCCGTCTAGACGCCTTAACATCTATTTTAACTCGGGCAGAATAGTCTTTATGTCCCATATCTACTTATATAAAGAAAAACATGATTAAACTGACGAATATAAACAAAGTATTTAAGCAGGGAGAGCGTTCTATACAAGCGCTATCAAATATTAACCTGCATGTGCCACAAGGGCAGATTTTTGGTGTTATCGGATCGTCAGGTGCGGGTAAAAGTACACTTATACGTTGTGTGAATATGTTAGAAAAACCCACTTCAGGTGAAGTGCTTGTTGATGGGCGTGATCTCACAAAGTTATCTGATAAAGAATTAACGAAAGCACGTCGTGGTATTGGCATGATTTTCCAACATTTCAACTTACTGTCTTCACGTACCGTATTTGATAATGTGGCACTGCCATTAGAACTTGATAACACACCTCGCGCTGAGATTAATAAACGTGTTAATGAATTACTTGAATTAGTTGGTTTATCAGATAAGAAAGAGTATTACCCAGCAAACTTATCTGGTGGACAAAAGCAACGTGTTGCAATAGCGCGTGCATTAGCAAATTCACCCAACGTTTTGTTGTGTGATGAAGCCACCAGCGCACTTGATCCAGCAACAACACGTTCTATTTTAGAATTGCTGAAAGACATTAACCGTCGTTTAGGCCTCACCATTTTATTAATCACTCATGAAATGGACGTTGTAAAACGCATTTGTGATCAAGTCGCAGTAATAAGTGGTGGTGAATTAGTTGAAAGTGATGCAGTGAGTGAAGTTTTCTCTCATCCAAAAACACCTGTTTCTCAGGCTTTTATCCAATCAACACTACAATTGGATATTCCTGAAGATTACAAAGAACGTATGAAACCAGAGTGGGAAGAAGGTTTGTTCCCATTATTGAAACTTGAATTTAACGGTCAATCCGTTGATGCACCATTAATGTCCATCGTTGCTCGTCGTTTTGACGCAGATATTAATATCTTAAGTTCACAAATGGACTATGCCGGTGGTGTGAAGTTTGGCGTGATGTTAGCTGAGCTACACGGTAAGAATGGTAATACTGAAAAGTCGATTGCGTTTTTAGAAGAGCATCATGTGAAAGTAGAGGTTCTCGGTTATGTCTGAAGGAATGGTTTATTTATTAATTAGTGGGATCTGGGAAACCTTAGTCATGACCTTCGTTTCAGGCTTCTTTGGTTTTGTCATCGGGCTACCACTTGGTGTTTTACTTTATGTCACTCGTCCTGAACAAATTATGGCAAATCCACCTGCCTATCGTGTTATCTCAGCACTTGTGAATATTTTTAGGGCTATCCCTTTTATTATCTTACTAGTATGGATGATCCCTTTTACTCGCTTGATTGTAGGAACATCTATTGGCTTGCAAGCAGCCATCGTGCCATTAACTGTTGCCGCAGCACCTTTTATTGCTCGTATGGTCGAAAATACGCTATTGGAAATCCCACAAGGATTAATTGAAGCATCTCGTTCTATGGGTGCAACACCAATGCAAATTATTAAGAAAATTTTATTACCAGAATCTTTACCAGGCTTGATTAATGCTGCAACCATTACACTAATTACATTAGTGGGTTACTCAGCGATGGGTGGTGCTGTTGGTGCAGGTGGTTTAGGTCAAATTGGCTATCAATATGGTTACGTTGGCTATAATGCAACTGTAATGAATATTGTGATTGTTCTACTCGTTATTCTTGTTTTTATCATTCAGTTTTTCGGCGATCGCTTAGTGAAGCTGACAACACATAAATAATTAGATTGAAGGTTTCAATTATTAAATCGAAACCTTTTAATTAACAGATCAAATAAGGGTAAATGTATGTCATTGAAATTTAAATCGCTCGCAGTCGTAAGTGCTTTAGTTGGCGCATTAGTATTAGCTGGTTGTGGTGAAAAAGAAAAAGATCCAAACCATATTCGTGTTGGTGTTATTTCTGGCTCTGAACAACAAGTTGCAGAAGTAGCAAAACAAGTTGCTAAAGATAAATATGGTCTTGATGTAGAACTCGTTACTTTCAATGACTTCGTAATGCCTAATGAATCATTAAGTCGTGGTGATATCGATCTTAATGCATTCCAACACAAGCCTTATTTGGATCAACAAATTAAAGATCGTAATTTCAAGATTACTGCAGTAGGAAATACGTTTATTTACCCTATCGCGGGTTACTCTAAAAAAATTACTGATTTAGCTGATTTACCTGATGGCGCTCAAGTGGCTATCCCTAACGATCCAACTAACTTAGGTCGTTCACTGCTGTTATTAGAAAAAGTGGGATTAATTAAATTAAAAGATGGTGTAGGCTTATTACCGACTTCTTTAGATATTATTGAAAATCCTAAAAATCTAAAATTAGTAGAATTAGAAGCACCTCAATTACCACGTTCATTAGATGATCAAAAAATCTATTTGGCGGTAATCAATACCACTTATGCAAGCCAAGTAAACTTAACACCAGCAAAAGACGGTATTTTTGTTGAAGACAAAGAATCTCCATATGTAAATATCATTGTTGCTCGCGAAGATAATAAAGACAGTGAGAATGTGAAGAAATTTATTCAAGCTTACCAAACTGATGAAGTTGATAGTGCTGCAAATAAAATCTTTAACGGCGGTGCTGTAAAAGGCTGGTAATACGTTAAAATTTAACTTAATTATAAAAAAGGCGGACATTTGTTCGCCTTTCTCTTTTTTACTTGGCTAATTTGCATTAAATTAGTGCCGTTTAATTTTTGTATAGACAATAATAAAGAGGATATAACCCATGCACATGCGCTTGCTACTTCTTGGCATCATGGCGCTGTTTATGACAGGCTGTTCAATGCAAAAATCATCTGATGTTGATCAGTCTAAATTTACGGATATGCGTTTAAATAAACCAGGACAACCACAAAAACCGAGGTCACAAACTTTACCTTCAGTGCGTATTGTTGAAAAAACAGAAGACCTTTTAGGTGCACCTTTTAAAGATCTCGGTATTGTCGCTGGCGAGTCTTGTCGTCAAACATTACAAGACCCACCAGCAAGCTTACCTATTGCTAAAAAAAGAATGGCAACAAAAGCGGCTTACAAAAATGCGAATGCCGTTTTATTGCATGAATGCCAAATTGTCACAGGCTTAGGTTGCTATCAATCCGCCATTTGTGAAGGCACAGCCCTACTCATTACAAAATGAACACCTACCAAATGAATCCTATAGGGTATATTTCAAGCCCTTATAAAGAAAAATTTGCCGTTCCACGCCAACCTGGATTAGTCCAGGATGGCGGCGGTCAACTTATTCTACATACCCCTTATAATCACCCCGATGCAGTCAGAGGTTTAGAACAATTTAGCCACCTTTGGTTACTGTTTATTTTTCACCAAACAGCACAACAAGGTTGGCATCCTTTGGTTCGCCCACCGAGATTGGGTGGAAACGCAAAGATTGGCGTTTTCGCCACCCGTTCAACCTTTCGTCCTAATCCAATTGGTATGTCGTTAGTTGAATTAAAAAAAGTAAATACCGAAAATCAGTCTGTTATTTTAGAATTAGGCAGTCTCGATTTAGTGGATGGCACTCCTATTCTTGATATCAAACCTTATTTACCGTTTGCAGAATCTCGTCCAAATGCGATTGCAGGGTTTGCACAAGAAGCCCCTAATAACGAAATGCCAGTTTTCTTTTCACAGATTGCATCCGAACAACTGCAACACTATGCAAGTGAATACCCTCATCTTTCACGCTTTATTACCCAAGTATTACAGCAAGATCCTCGTCCTGCTTATAAAAAGGGAGAACAAAGTGATAGAATTTATGCAGTACACTTACTCGAATTCAATGTTCGCTGGCAAGTCAATGGACAACAGACACTTGTTCTTAGTGTAGAACCGCGGTAACTTGCTATTATCTTCATTGATATTGCTATCATGAATAATCTAATCTGAGAGTCATTCTCATGTCTTTAGACAAATCAGATTGAAAAAAATGCTTTGCCCCTTTTGGCAGACCTAAGTCACTGGTAGACTAGAGCGTGTTGACCTTTGATGGTCGATTTTTATTCGAATTAAAAGCATTTTAGGCAAGGAGAGGGGCTCGCCGCCTAGTGAACTAAGCTAGCGCCTCTCAATGCAGAATAAAATGAGTGAAACGTCTTTTAATCGAACCCGTAGGGCTGTTTTTATTTTTAAGTGGTCATTGTTAATATCAATCAATGCCCAAACCCAAAATAGTTGAATATGTTGCTTGTTTTATAAATTTCTTTTGCTGTAAAAATAAGCAGCAAAGATCAACACGCTCTAGAGTCTTTCTCTAATTATATTGATATAGACTGGCGTGACAGTCAGCCTAAGTATTTTTGTTCTAATGGAACCTAATAATGCGTACTAGCCACTATTTGCTCTCTACTTTAAAAGAGACACCTGCTGATGCAGAAATTGTCAGCCATCAACTTATGCTTCGCGCAGGCATGATCCGTAAACTCGCTTCTGGTCTTTATGATTGGATGCCGACAGGGGTTCGTGTTCTAAGAAAAATTGAAAAAATTGTTCGTGAAGAGATGGACAACGCAGGATCTCTTGAGATTTCAATGCCCGTTGTTCAACCCGCTGACTTATGGCTAGAAAGTGGTCGTTGGGAACAGTATGGCCCTGAATTACTGCGTTTTTCAGATAGAGGTGAGCGCCCATTCGTTTTAGGCCCAACTCATGAAGAAGTTGTTACTGATATTGTTCGTAATGAAATTACCTCTTACAAACAACTTCCACTGAACTTATATCAAATTCAAACTAAATTCCGCGACGAAGTACGCCCTCGTTTTGGTGTTATGCGTTCTCGTGAATTTATCATGAAAGATGCTTACTCTTTCCATATCTCTCAAGAGTCTTTACAAGAGACTTACGACAGAATGTATGAAGCTTACAGCAAAATTTTCTCACGTATTGGTTTAGATTTCCGTCCAGTACTTGCAGATACAGGCTCTATCGGTGGCAATGCCTCTCATGAATTCCAAGTTTTAGCAGACAGCGGTGAAGATGACATCGTCTTCTCAACTGGCTCTGACTATGCAGCCAATATCGAATTAGCAGAAGCAGTAATGCCTGCAACTCCACGAGCTGCTGCAACTGAAGAATTACGTTTAGTGGATACACCAAACGCTAAAACAATTGCTGAATTAGTTGAACAATTCAATCTACCAATTGAAAAAACAGTTAAGACACTGATTGTTCATGGTACAAAAGAGAGTGGTCACCCATTAGTTGCATTATTAGTCCGTGGCGATCACGAACTTAATGAAGTTAAAGCAGAAAAATGCGCTATCGTTGCAGCACCTTTAACTTTCGCTACTGAAGCTGAGATTCGCCAAGCTGTAAATGCAGGTCCAGGTTCATTAGGCCCAGTTAATCTGCCACTACCTGTTATTATGGATCGTTCTGTTTCTGTGATGAGTGATTTCGGTGCAGGTGCAAACGTTGATGGTAAACACTATTTTGGTATCAACTGGGAGCGTGACCTACCTGTTGCTGAAATTGCAGACATCCGTAATGTTGTTGAAGGCGATCCAAGCCCTGACGGTAAAGGAACATTACTAATCAAACGTGGTATTGAAGTTGGTCATATCTTCCAACTTGGCACAAAATATTCAGAAGCATTAAAAGCAACCGTACAAAACGAAGAAGGTCATAACCAAATCGTTACTATGGGCTGCTATGGTATCGGTGTAACTCGTATTGTTGCTGCCGCTATTGAACAAAATCATGATGCTCGCGGTATTATTTGGCCAGATGCGATTGCACCATTCCAAGTTGCTATTTTACCAATGAATATGCATCGTTCTTATCGTGTTAAAGAAGTCGCTGACAAACTTTATGACGAATTACGTGCTCAAGGTATTGATGTTCTGTTTGATGATCGTAAAGAACGTCCGGGTGTAATGTTTGCTGATATGGAACTTATCGGTATTCCACACACGATCGTGATTGGTGATCGTAACCTCGATAACAATCAAATCGAATATAAAGCACGTCGTAGTGATGATAAATCACTAGTCAATGTTGATGATGTTGTTGCCTTTATCAAAGAGCAACTCGCTTAATCATTAAGCCTCTTGACGATAAGAGGCTTCATTGAGCAACAAAAAACCCGCAAAAGCGGGTTTTTTATTAGGAATAGAATAACTAAAACTTAGCTTCTGCTACCACGATGATTTCCACAAGAACCATGACGATTAAAACGAGGTTTTTCATCTGCAACAACTAAAGCTCGGTCATATTGACCGTCTTCCATTGAAGGACGAATACTGTAATAACCATTTACTTCGAGGTAAACAGGTGTTCCACCCTCAACACCCGTTGAGAAATAGCCTTTTTCCAATTCAATACCACTGGCTGCGTAAACACGCCCTGATTGGCAATCTTTAAACGTACCTGCATCAGCAAAATAAGTGAACTCGCCGGCAAGCTGTTTAGGTTGAACCTTAGCTAAAGTATAATTTAGTTCTGAATTAATAACATTGCCATCAATATCAAGCATGACTAATTTATCTTCACGAGGTAAATAATAGCTCTTCTCACCATAACTATTAGTCAATGTCAGCTTATCTTTACCTAATACCCATGTTCCTGATTCAAAGAAACTACGTTTATCATCAGGTGAACCTTGATAGCTTTGCTCCATAACATAAGAGCCATCTTGATTAACAAGAATTGTCGTGTCGATGCCAGAGCAATCGGCACAAGGCAGAATACTGTTGTAAGTTTGGTCTACAATTTTTCCATCAAGTGATAAGCCAATATTATTTTGGCAACCTGACAGTATAAATAACCCAGCAGCAACGGCTGCAAATAAAAATTTTTTCCCCATCATCGACTCCCTACATTCTGGGTACTTTTTAATAAATCATTCTCTATATGATTCTAACATTTTTTAAAATAAAAGGGGGCAATAAAACAAGCTTTAAGATAAATGCACCCATAATTGTTAATTATTTCTCAAATCACTTCGAATAAAGAACTATTTCAGAAAATTATTATAATAACTATTGTGCTCACATCGAATAACAGCATAATGATTTTATTCTGAATTATTCACTGGCGGCAACACCGCCACGAAAGAGTGGTGAGGGAATATGTCAACAAATACAGAATATCAACCAATTAACTGTGATGATTATGAGTATCTGGAGTTAGCATGCCAGCGTGGTTTAGCGCTCCATATTGAACTGCATGATGGTGAGCTTATTGAAGGTGTTGCGGATGACCTTTTCTTAAGCAAGAAAGTTGAATACCTAAAAGTCAAAACGTCTGAAGGCTCTAAAGATTTACGACTGGATGTTATTGCCAGCTTTTCTAATCCCGAACTTGGGACAATTGTTATAAAATCGGAATAACCGAATAAAGAACAACCGCCAACTGGCGGTTGTTCATTCATGAGCCTTTCGCCACTCAATAGTAATAGCGTGTTCTGATGTTGCTTTTCCCTCAAAAGTAACAAATGTGTCAATAGCTGCAATTAACGTATCATTATAATAAATCAAAGGGATCCGGGTTCTACGCCAAGGTGCAACTTCAAGCTCTTGCCAAATCTTTTTACTATGTCGAGCATGCTCTCGCCCTACAATACGTAAAGATGCTTGTGTTAAACCAAAACGCACAGTGACTTTTTCATCACTCGAAGGCTTTCTGACAGTGTTTTTTCCAGTTTCGGCTACGAGTGATAGAGCACCTAATCCATTAGGTAAACATAAAGGCTCATTGAGCGACCACTCAATAGCATGCTCAGCAGGCTCTTTAATGATTGGAACTAGATAAAGGCGCTGTTTATAACGTCTGACTTCATCTTGATAAAATTGTAATCTAGGTTCAGCATCCGCTTTGGCTAAAGCCACTTCTTGCCATAGTCGTAATATTTGTTGTCTTGAAGGCATGGTTTTATTGTGTTTAGCAAACCAGCGCCTCAGTAAAGCATTGCGCTTTATAACACTACAATGGGCAAGTTGATTAATATCTAAGCTGTGTTCACTGTCCATTAAACTATTAAGTTCAGAGTCTAATAATTCGTCTAGTAGTGCTTCTTGTTCACCACACAATGCAGCACTTCTAGTTACCGCTTGTGAAAAATGAGGCCAACGTTGAGCTAGTAAGGGCATAACACGCAATCGTAAAAAATTGCGATCATAACGATCATCTTGATTACTATCGTCTTCTATCCAAATTAATCGTTGCTCTGTCGCATAGGACTCGATTTGCTCACGAGTAATATTAAGTAATGGTCGAAGTAAATAACCATTCTCAAACACCATCTTGGCAGGCATTGAAGACAATCCAGCAGGGCCACTGCCTCGCTTTAAAGCCAGTAAAAAAGTTTCAGCTTGATCATCTTGGTGTTGAGCAGTCACTAATACTTGTTGTGGCTGTAAATATCGGCGAAAAGCTTGATAACGCGCCTCTCTTGCACCATTCTCAAGACCGCCTTCTTTAGGGTCTACATTCACTTTTTCACTGATAAAATCGACACGCCATTTCTGACAATATTGTTTACAGTGGGCAAGCCAATCATCTGCTTTGATATTTAATCCATGATGAATATAGATAGCTGTTAATTCTAAAGGTAACTGGAATTCATCACGCAAACGAACAAGCCCATGCAATAAAACTGTTGAATCTACCCCACCACTAAAACCCACCAAAATTTTAGTGTAAGGATCAATCTGTTGTTTGATTTCTTCAAGAAGTGAACAGTTTTCCAGTTCCATAGCATTATCATTTATCTGTGAATTCAGATGATTATGTTAAGCTTTTCTAGCTGATTTTGCACGAATACAAAGCATTCCTGCAATTAATACCATATCCAAGGATCTTGAATGGCTCATAGAAAGAGCCAAAGAAAGCAGAATATTGATTATTCTGCCTTTGAACAAAAGCTATTTATGCTGTAAAACCACCATCGACCAAATAAGAGGCTCCAGTGACAAACGAAGCTGCGTCACTAGCCAAAAATGCTACAACATTAGCCACTTCTTCTGGCGTACCAAGACGACCAATCGGGTGCAATGTCGCCAACTTTTGCTTATCTAGTTCACGCCCTTCTAATAAAGGTGTATCAATATAACCTGGACAAACCGCATTAATACGAATACCTTTGCTTGCATAATCAATAGCAAGTGTTTGTGTCAGTAATTTAACACCACCTTTTGATGCACAATAGGCAGGAAACTCGTGTTGACCAACAAAAGAGCAAATCGAGCTACAATTAACAATTGCACCTGATAGTTTGTTTTTCAGCCAATATTGAATAGTTGCACGATTAATCAGAAAGAGCCCATTAAGATTAACGTCTAATACTCCTTTCCATTTTTCATATTCTAATTTATCTGCGATGTTATCAGTTAAAATACCAGCATTAGCAAAGATGAAATCCAGTCGCCCATATTTATTTACTACATAATCAATAAGTTGTTCGTTCTCTTTTTCACTTTTCACATCCATTTGTATAAATTCACCCGAAAGCCCTTTTTCTTTTAGGTATTTTTCTGCTTTTTGTCCTCGGGTTAAATTACTGCCAGTGATAACAACAGATGCGCCTAAAGATAGAAACTTTTCCGCAGAAGCTAATCCAATCCCGCTATTACCACCTGTAATTATCCCAACCTTACCATTAAACGATATCATCGCTTTTTCCTCACAAAAGAAGTAAATGACCCTATAAAATAATAGATAGGGTTGATTATTCTTTTAGTAAAAAAGTGAATTAATATTGTTTTTGAGATCAACTTAACACATTGATATATAATGCATTATAGTGAATATAACCTCATTTTATTATCTCAATGAGGATAGTTTTTAGAGACAAAAAAACCTCATGTTATCAAACATGAGGTTTTCTTTTACTTTTTGAATAACGTGGTGCTATTAGCAGTAACCGTATTCCATTAAACGTTGGTAGCGACGGTTTGTTAGCTCTTCTGATTCAAATGCATCTAACTCGTCTAAATCAGCTTTGATTTGTGCTTTTAAAGACGCTGCAATTTCATCATAGTGACGATGTGCGCCACCTAAAGGCTCAGGAATAACTGTATCAATCAGCTTAAGCTCTTTTAAACGATTTGCAGTGATACCCATCGCTTCTGCGGCTAATGGTGCTTTATCAGCACTTTTCCAAAGGATAGATGCACAACCTTCTGGTGAAATAACAGAATAGGTGCTGTATTGCAGCATATTCACTTTATCACCAACACCAATGGCCAGTGCACCACCAGAACCACCTTCGCCAATAACAGTACAGATGATTGGCACGCCAAAGCGTGACATTTCACGTAAGTTACGTGCAATCGCTTCTGATTGACCGCGCTCTTCAGCACCAACACCAGGATAAGCACCTGGAGTATCAATAAAAGTGATAATAGGAAGATTAAAACGTTGCGCCATTTCCATTAAACGAAGCGCTTTGCGATAGCCTTCTGGCGCTGGCATACCAAAGTTACGGCGGATTTTCTCTTTCGTTTCACGCCCTTTTTGGTGCCCAATAACCATCACTGGACGACCATCTAAACGAGCGATACCACCAACAATGGCTTTATCATCAGCATAAGCACGGTCGCCTGCTAATTCTTGGAAGTCAGTAAAGATACGATGAATATAATCCAGTGTGTAAGGTCTTAATGGATGACGTGCAAGTTGTGCTACTTGCCATGCACCAAGATCAGAAAAAATCTTACGCGTTAGCTCTAGGCTTTTTTCTCTTAAGCGTGAAACTTCTTCATCGATATTAATATCAATTTTTTCATCATGTTGGCTAACTGCGGTTAGCGAATCAATTTTCGCTTCTAACTCGGCAATTGGCTGTTCAAAATCCAGAAAATTAAGACTCATAACATTCCTATTTTAGTCAAATTCTAATTCTACCTGCTCATTACCCAGCAGAGTTCGCAGATCCGTTAAAAGCATATCTGTTGGCGTTACACGCCAAGTCGCGCCAAATCGTAAACGTGCGCAGGCATCATGCTTTTCAAAATAAAGATGAACCGGTATCGTGCCTGAACGATGAGGTTCTAAAACGCCGCGAAGACGATTTAATAATTGCTCATTAATTTGCCTGTCTGATAATGAGATAGCAAGTCCTCGTGCATATTTTTCACGGGCTTCGTTGATATCCATAAGTTCGCGGACTGTCATTTTAAGCCCACCATTGAAATCATCAAAGCTGACCTGCCCAGTAGCAATTAAAATCTTGTCTTGTTCTAATAAATGTTGGTATTTATCCAATGCATCAGAAAATAACATAATTTCTAAGCGACCTGAACGATCATCTAAGGTACAAACGCCGATCCGATTTCCACGTTTCGTTGTAAATACTTTAGAAGCAAGTACTAAGCCTGCTACCTTCACCATTTGACCACGAGGTGTTGGTACTAAATCTTTTAGACGCGTTCCTGCCGCATATCGTTCAATTTCTTTTAAATAACGTGTGATCGGATGACCTGTTAAATATAAACCTAACGTCTCTCGCTCACCTTCTAAAACGACTTGGTCTGGCCATTTAGGTATATTGGCATAAGAACGCTCAACTTGTTCAGGCGCTTCAGCTAACACACCAAACATATCCGATTGGCCTATTGCTTCAGCCTTGGCATGTTGGTCTGCGGCTTTTAATGCATCTTCTAATGAAGACATTAAAGCAGCACGATGAGGTCCCAGCTTATCGAATGCGCCTGACATTATCAGTTTTTCCATCACTCGGCGATTCAATTTTTTGGTTTCTGTTCTAGCACAGAGATCAAAAATATCTTTAAAGTGACCGCCTTGCTGACGCGCCTCTACAATCGCTTCAATTGGCCCTTCACCCACACCTTTAATGGCACCAATACCATAAACGATTTCGCCTTCATCATTTACGTGGAAATGATAAAGACCACTATTAATATCAGGAGGAAGAACCTTTAAGCCCATTCTCCAACATTCATCAACCAATCCCACCACTTTTTCAGTGTTATCCATATCAGCCGTCATTACAGCAGCCATAAATTCAGCTGGATAGTGGGCTTTTAGCCACAATGTTTGATAAGAAACTAATGCATACGCTGCTGAGTGTGATTTGTTAAATCCATAACCGGCGAATTTCTCCACCAAGTCAAAGATCCTCATGGCAAGCTCACCATCGACACCGTTTTTAATAGCACCCTCTTCAAAAACAGAGCGTTGCTTTGCCATTTCTTCAGGTTTTTTCTTACCCATTGCGCGTCGTAACATATCCGCGCCACCTAGCGTATATCCCGCAAGAACCTGTGCAATTTGCATAACTTGTTCTTGGTATAGGATAACACCATAGGTTGGTTCTAGAACGGGCTGTAAGCTTTCATGTTGCCACTTAACATCAGGATATGAGATCTCTTCAACACCGTGTTTACGGTCAATAAAGTTATCTACCATGCCTGATTGCAATGGCCCCGGACGAAATAGGGCAACAAGTGCAATCATATCTTCAAAACAGTCAGGACGTAGGCGTTTGATGAGATCTTTCATACCACGAGATTCCAACTGGAATACCGCGGTCGTTTCTGAACGCTGCAACATGTCAAAACTGCGCTGATCCGTTAATGGGATCGCCGAAATATCAACAGGTTCGAGAGATTTTTTAGCTCGTCGGGCATTAATCATCTCTAATGCCCAGTTAATGATGGTTAGTGTTCTTAAACCTAAGAAGTCGAATTTAACAAGACCCGCGTATTCAACGTCGTTCTTATCAAATTGTGTAACGGGGTTATTTCCCTCAGCATCACAATAAAGTGGCGCAAAATCGGTGATTTTCGTTGGTGAAATAACGACACCACCCGCGTGTTTACCTGCATTACGCGTCACACCTTCTAATTTACGAGCCATATCAATAAGAGATTTAACCTCTTCGTCGGCTTCATAAATTTCTGGTAATTGAGGCTCGGCTGCAAACGCTTTTTCCAGCGTCATACCTGGATCAGGAGGAACGAGTTTTGAAATTCTATCAACAAAACCGTAAGGGTGTCCTAAAACACGGCCAACATCGCGAATAACGGCTTTCGCCGCCATCGTACCAAATGTAATGATCTGAGATACCGCATCTCGACCATACATTTCAGCAACGTGGTCGATAACTCTATCGCGTTTTTCCATACAGAAATCGACGTCAAAGTCTGGCATCGATACACGTTCTGGGTTAAGAAAACGTTCGAAAAGTAAGTCGAATTCAAGAGGATCAAGGTCAGTGATTTTGAGTGAGTAAGCGACTAATGAACCAGCACCAGAACCACGCCCTGGTCCTACAGGAACACCGTTATCTTTAGACCACTGAATAAATTCCATCACGATCAGGAAGTAACCAGGGAATCCCATTTGGTTAATCACTTGCAGCTCAATATCAAGACGCTCATCATATTCAGGGCGTCTTTTTTGTCGCTCTTCAGGATCGGGAAATAAAAAGGCTAAGCGTTCTTCTAAACCTTCTTTCGATTTTTTGACGAGGAAATCTTCTGTGCTCATATCCCCTGTTGGGAATTGTGGAAGAAAGTATTCCCCTAAGCGGATCGTGACATTACAGCGTTTAGCGATTTCAACACTGTTTTCTAATGCTTCAGGTATATCAGCAAATAATTCACACATTTCTTCTTCTGTGCGCATATATTGCTGAGGACTATAATTCTTAGGACGTTTGGGATCAGATAACGTAAAACCGTCATGAATTGCGACACGAATTTCATGTGCGTCAAAATCATCACTGTCGAGAAAACAGACATCATTGGTTGCAACGACGGGCAGACCTTTTTCAGAAGCCAGTGCTACTGCTTCATGAAGATAAGTTTCCTCATCAGTACGGCCTGTACGAATAAGCTCTAGATAATAACTATCGGGAAAATGAGTTTGATAATATTCAAGGCACTGATCAACTAAAGCGCGATTTCCGCGAAGTAGGAACTTACCCACATCCCCCATTCTACCGCCAGAAAGCAACAAGAGCCCTTCTTTGTAGGTTGTTAACCACTCTTGTTTAATCGTCGGTCCAACAGCACCATAACCGTGTTTGTAAGCTTCTGAAATCAATAAAGTGAGGTTTTGGTAGCCTACATTATTACGGGCAAGAATAGTAAGATGAGCATATTCATCACCTAATAATTCTGTTTCAAGGTAAACATCAGCACCAATGATAGGTTTAATGCCAGCACCATGTGCAGCACCATAAAATTTCACTAACCCACATAAGTTAGTGAAATCAGTAATCGCAAAAGCAGGCATTCCCAGCGAAGCCACTTTCTTCACAAGAGGCCCTGTTTTTGCCAATCCATCGATCATTGAATAATCGCTGTGTACCCTAAGATGGATAAAACGAGGATCTGCCATAGTGTTTAATTACTCTGTGGATTACTTTAAATTTAAAGCACGTTTTACAGGCGCAAAACTTTTTCGATGATAGGGTGTTGCCCCTAATAAGGCTAGTTTTTCCATATGGAAAACAGTTGGATACCCTTTATGTTTAGCAAAACCATAATCAGGGTAAAGCTTATCTAACTCTTCCATTTCTCTATCACGAGTCACTTTAGCAAGAATAGAAGCTGCACTAATTTCTTGAACTAAACTATCACCTTTTATAACCGCTTGAGAGGCCATTGGTAATTTAGGGCAACGATTACCATCAATTAAGACCATATCAGGTGTTATTGATAATCCCGCAACAGCACGTTCCATTGCTTTCATGGTTGCCCAAAGAATATTTAATTCATCAATTTCTTCTGGCTCTGCACGGCCTATCGCCCAGCATAATGCTTTTTCTTTTATTTCGTCATAAAGAGCATTACGCTTTTTTTCTGTTAGCTTTTTGGAGTCTGTTAATCCTTCAATTGGATTTGCTGGATCAAGAATAACAGCAGCGGTAACTACTGCACCGACTAATGGGCCTCGACCAACCTCATCAACTCCAGCAATAAGATTTGCTTTTGGATATACAAATTCCATTATTTTTCTACCAATTCTAATACTGCATTTGCTGCTTGCTCATCCGCATTACAACGAATGTCACTATGTAGCTGTAAAAATATCTCTTTTAATTGACGTACTTTTTCTTCATCGGTTAAAAGAGGTAAAAGTTGTTGTGCTAACGCTGAGGGTTCGCACTCTTCTTGCAATAATTCTTTGATAATTTCTCGGCCAGCTAACAAATTAGGTAACGAGACATAAGGCGTTTTAACTAACCTTTTTGCTAACCAGAAAGTAAATGGTTTCATGCGATAGCCAACAACCATCGGGCATTTCGTTAACATGCATTCTAATGCAGCTGTGCCTGATGCTAACAATGTTGCATCGCTCGCTGTCATTGCTTCTCTTGCTTGCCCATCAAGAAGTTGTATTTCAAGTTCTGGTGCCACATTTTGATGTATCTGTTCAAATTGGGCTCGTCGCTTAGCATTAACTAATGGCACAACAATATGAAGAGAGGGGATTTGCTGTTTTAGTAACTGTGCTGTTTTTATAAAATCAGCACTTAGCATTTCAACTTCAGCATGACGACTACCAGGAAGCAGTGCTAGACAAGGGATTTCTTCAGATATCCCTAGATGTTCACGAGCAGCCTTTTTATCTGGATTTAAGGCTATGGCATCAGCCATTGTATGACCAATAAAACGACAAGGAACCTGATACTTATCATAAAACGCTTTTTCAAAAGGCAGAAAAGCTAAGACGAGATCTGTCGCTTTACCAATTTTGAAAACACGTTTTTGACGCCAAGCCCACACAGATGGACTGACATAGTGAATAGTTTTGATCCCTTTTTGCTTTAAACGACCTTCAAGAGTGATATTAAAATCAGGTGCGTCAATCCCCACGAAAACATCTGGTTTTAATTCTGAGAATCGTTGAGTGAGATCTTTTCTGATCTTTAATAAGCGAGGTAATCGTTCGAGAACTTCAACGATCCCCATGACGGCAAGCTCTTCCATCTCATACCAAGCTTCACAACCTTCAGCTTGCATAAGAGGTCCAGCAACGCCGACAAAGCGAACATTGGGATGCATTTGTTTTAGAGCGCGGATTAATCCCGCGCCCAAGATATCACCGGACGTTTCACCAGCAACTAAGCCGATAACTAACGGACACTGAGTAGTAGATAATTGGCCTGACAAGGTCATATCCTAATTAGCGAATGATACCGCGGTTAGATTTTGCTGAGTTCTCCAGAAAATCACTGAACAGTTTGACATGCGGATTATTATTATCAGCAACCAATTGTCCAATTTCTTCACGCGCTTCTTCCAGTGTTTTACCATTACGGTAAAGTACTTTGTAAGCATTACGAATTGCATGAAGATCTTCTTTAGCAAAACCTCTGCGCTTTAATCCTTCAATATTCAGCCCATAAGGCGTCGCGTGGTTTCCTTGTGCAATAACAAAAGGAGGAACGTCTTGTGCCACGCCTGAACATCCACCGACCATCACATGAGAGCCAATTTGGCAAAACTGATGAACGGCGCTCATACCACCGATAATCACAAAATCACCTAAAGTGACGTGACCACCCAGTGTGCCGTTATTTGCAATAATACAACGATCACCAATGATACAATCATGTGCGACGTGGGTATTAATCATCAGTAGATTATCGTTACCAATTTTTGTGATATTGCCACCTTGGGTTGTTCCACGGTGGATAGTCACACTTTCACGAATAAGGTTTCGATCACCAATAATGACTTGCGTTGGTTCACCACGATATTTCAGATCCTGATTAACTTCACCGATAGAAGTGAATTGATAAATCTGATTATCTCGGCCAATGCGTGTGTGCCCATTGATAACAACATGAGATTTGATGTCAGTACCTTCACCAATCTCAACGTTAGCACCAATGACACAAAAAGGGCCAATGCGAACATTAGCACCGATTACCGCACCCTCTTCAATAATTGAGGAAGGGTGAATTACTGCGGATTTATCTATCATAGGCTAGACCTCACGGCGGCGAGCACACATCATTTCAGCTTCGCAAGCAATTTCCCCATCAACTTTAGCGACGCCTTTAAAGCGAGCAACACCACGACGTTCTTTAATGAATTCTACCTCTAGGATCATTTGATCCCCAGGTAAGACAGGACGTTTAAAGCGAGCACCGTCAATAGCAGCAAAATAGTAGAGTTCACCAGGTTCCAGCTTTCCTACGCTTTTGAATGCTAAAATACCCGTTGCCTGTGCCATGGCTTCGAGGATCAGTACGCCCGGAAAAATTGGTTTTCCTGGAAAGTGACCTTGAAAGAAAGGCTCATTAAAAGATACATTTTTTACTGCTCTTAGAAATTTCTTTTCTTCAAAATCAAGGACACGATCAACCAATAAGAATGGGTAACGGTGTGGAAGTAAATCTAAAATTTCTTCGATTTGCAGAGTATGATTCTCACTCATTGCAATACTCTTCCTGTCTAATAAAACTGAGTCTAATTAATAATGACACGACCTGCTGTGACTCAAAAAGTGAGTTAACCCGCAGGTCGCAAAATGGGTAACATTCGTCAATGACGTATATTGTTACTTGTCGCTACTTTCTACTTGACGTTCAAGCGACTTGAGCCTTTTTTGCATTTCATCAATTCGCAACACAAGAGCTGCGGTTTTACGCCATGCTTTATTCGATTGCAGCGGAATTCCTGAAGAATAAACACCCGGCTCAGTGATAGGACGCATTACCATTCCCATACCTGTTACCGTGACTTTATCACAGATTTCCATGTGACCATTGATAACACTTGCTCCACCAATCATACAATAGCGGCCTATTTTTAGGCTACCCGCCATGATGACACCACCAGCAACTGCGGTATTATCACCAATAATAACGTTATGTGCGATTTGGCACTGGTTATCAATGATAACACCATTACCGATAACTGTGTTATCTAATGCGCCTCGGTCGATTGTAGTACATGCACCGATTTCAACGCGATCACCAATCACTACTGAACCTAATTGTGGAATTTTGATCCAATTACCACGTTCATTAGCATAACCAAAACCATCTGAACCAATCACAGTACCTGACTGAACCAAACAATCTTTACCAATGATAACTTCATGATAAATAGATACATTTGCCCATAAACGGCTATTATCGCCAATATGTGCTTTTTTACCCACAAAACAACCGGCACCAATCACAACATTATCACCAAGGATAACATCAGATTCGATAACGGCATTTGCACCCACTGATACATTTTTTCCTAACTTAGCGTCAGGAGAAATAACAGCACTTGGATGGATATCTTGTGCTGGCTGCGGTGTTGTATCCATTATCTGTGCCATTTGAGCATAGGCAAGATACGGGTTTTTCACCACAAGTGCGGCAACGGGACAAAACGGAAGATCAGCTTCTGTTAATACAACAGCAGCAGCCTGACATTCACTTAATTTTTCACGATAGCGACTATCGGAAAGAAATGTAATTTGTTCGCTATTTGCTAGGCTCATTGAAGCAAGACCGGCGATAGTGATATCACCATCGCCGTGTAACTGTGCATTCAACTGCTGAGCAAGATCAGCTAATCGAATTGAAAACATCTATTATTTAACCTGTTTTTGAACCTGAGCAGTAATATCTTTACCATCTGCGAAATAAGGTACAGTGTTAGCATCAAGGATCACATCATAGCCTTCTTTCTTCGCTACTGCATCAACAGCGTCTAATACACGTTTCATGATTTTGTTACGTTCTTCAGCTTGACGACGGCTAAAGTCTTGCTCAAAAGCTTGTGCTTTTTGTGCATATGCTTCACGTTTAGCAACCAGATCTTTCTCTGTATTTGCACGTTGTGTTGCATTCATAGTTGGCGCGTCTTTTTGATATTTCTCAACAGCTGTCTGTAATGCTTTACCTAAGTTCTGCAATTCAGTGTCACGTGATTTGAATTCATTTTCCAATTGTTTCTCTACCGCATCACGGTTAGGAATTTGTTGGAGAACTTGACCGATGTTCACAACACCTACTTTATCTGCGGCTTGAACACCTGCTGACATGGTCAATGCCATTCCTAGGGCAGCGGCACATAACAATTTTTTCACGATTAAACTCCTTAAAACCAAAAATAATTTTTTGTCAGAAATCGGATGCCTTTTTCAGCATTGTGAATCAGGCATCAACTTTACTTACATCGCTACCACGTTCTACCAATATTAAACTGGAATTGCTCTGATTTATCGCCTTCGTAATCTTTTATTGGCTTAGCATAAGAGAATACTAACGGACCTAAAGGAGATAACCATTGTAACGCAACACCGGTTGAAACACGTATATCACTTGCACGGCTATAATCAGGCATACCTGCTGTCCAAGCTGAGTTAGTGCTACTCCACTTAGTATCCCACACCGTACCTGCATCAACAAACAGAGAGGTTCTGACTGAAGATGAGTATTTATCATCTACAAATGGCGTTGGAGTGATCAGCTCAAAACTTGCCACAGCCATTGCGTTACCACCGATAGCATCGCTAGATGGCTCACCTGGTTTTGGCTTACCATTTGCATCAAGGTAAACCGCTTTAGGCCCGATATTATTTGAACGGAAACCACGAACTGTACCCGAACCACCTGCATAGAAGTTTTCATAGAATGGTAATTCTTTACCACCTAAACCATCACCGTAGCCTAAACGACCTTTAAGTAAGGTTACCCAAGACTCTTTCTCATTAATTGGGTAATAGTACATACCGTCCCAAGTGACTTTATAGTACTTGTTGTCAGAGCCTGGTACAGTCACACGTCCACTTAAGTTACTTCTCGCACCTGATGTTGGGAAGAAACCTTTGTTTAAGTTATTAAATGTCCACCCCATACTGACAGTATAGTCATCAGCATTAAACGATTCACGTTTATCAAAGCCTGGATTTTCACCCATACTTTCTAGGTAACGCCACATTGCAACCTGCGGTTCCATACGTGACAGACCATTATGAGTATAGCCTAAGCCAAGACGTGCTGAGTTATATTCATTAATTGGGAAGCCTAATGTACCATCTACACCATAAGATTTATTGGTATAACCAGATAAATCAGCATCATTAGCGCGGAAGTCATTATAGAAAACTCGACCGCCTAAACTCACACCATTAACGGTAAAGTATGGGTCAGTCACAGATAATTCTGCGTAAGTTGAGTAATCATTTTTACTCGCGTTAATAGCAACTGCGTTACCTGTACCTAACCAGTTATCTTGAGTAACACCTACTTGGAAGCTCACGCCACTTTCAGTACCGAAACCGACACCAAAGTTAAGAGAGCCTGTGTTACGCTCTTTGACACGATAAACGATATCAACCTGATCAGGAGAACCTGGAATACGCTGAGTTTCTGTTTCAACCGTTTCGAAATAACCTAAACGATTTAAACGCTCTTTACCTTGTTCAACTAAATCGCTACCTAACCATGCACCTTCCATTTGACGCATTTCACGACGTAAAACAGAGTCTTTAGTGATGTCATTACCAGCGAAACGGACTTGACGAACATAGAAACGGTTTCCTGCATCTACGTTTACATGCAGTTTCACGGTTTTATTTTCATCATTAATTTCAGGGTTTGTCATAACGCGAGGATAAGCATATCCATAACGACCTAACAGATTTTTAATATCATTTTCTGTTTTAGTGACTTGCGCGCCATTATAAAGAGAACCAGGTGCAATTTCGATAAGCTCTTCAATTTGTTTAGTGTAGCCCGCCGTATTACCATTGACTTCAGTATTTTCTACTGTGTATTTATCACCTTCTTTCAGGTTAATGGTAATGTAAATTCCCTTTTTGTCTGGCGTTAAACTGACATTCGTCGATTCAATATCAAAACGTGCATAACCACGATCAAGATAGAAGCTTCTTAATGTTTCTAAGTCACCAGCCAGTTTTTGCTTCTGATATTTTTCATCAGCCGCTAAGTTCCACCAAGGAACATCATCACGTAATTGGAAACGGTTAACGAGCTCAGCAGTAGAAAATGCTTTATTACCAACAATGTTGATTTGCTGAATAGTTGCTGAAACACCCTCTGCAAACACGAGTTTTAAGTCAACACGATTACGAGGAAGAGGTGTAACAACCACTTTTACAGTTGCATTATATTTACCAACACTATAATAGAAATCTTCAAGCCCTTTCTCGATATTCGCTAGCATTGTGCGGTCAAGTGTTTCACCGATACGAATGTTAGAAGCATCAAGATTCTGTTTTAGCATCTCTTCCTTGATTGCTTTGTTACCAGAGAAAGTAATGCTGGCAATAGTTGGACGCTCTTTTACTTGAACAATCAGTGTATTTCCGTCACGCAGGACACGAACATCATCAAAGTTCCCTGTCGCAAATAATGAACGGATAGTTCGGCTGATATCATCATTACCGACCGAGTCTCCAACTCGGACAGGCATGTTCAGTAATGCTGCACCAACGGCGACGCGTTGAAGACCTTCAAATTGAATGTCCTGAACTACGAATCCGTCTGAACCGTATGCAGTGGCGCTGCCCAGCAGCAGCGACGCTATAAGCAACTTTTTCATCGCCATCGTTGTTTTGTGTTTTCCTAACCGGTCCCTGCTTACCAATTATAAGCGAGAGAAATCATTGAAAAGTGCAAGTCCCATTAAAAGCATCAGTGCCATAATACCAATACGATAACAGAAATCTTGTACACGCTCAGATACCGGCCCTCCCTTTATCTTCTCGATAACCAGGAAAAGCAGGTGCCCGCCATCTAGGACAGGCAGGGGAAACAAGTTAATGATCCCCAAATTGACACTGATAAGCGCCATAAACATCAAATAATAAACAAAACCAGAATCAGCAGACATTCCTGCGCCTTTCGCGATAGAAACAGGTCCACTAAGGTTAGTTAATTTGACGTCACCAACCACTAACTTGCCAATCATTTTGACAGTTAAACCCATCAACTGCCATGTTTTATCAGATGCTTCATAGAGCGCTGAAAATGGGTTGTATTGCTGCATTATCAAATATTGCTCATCAGGAGGTAATATTTGCAATTGCGCACCAACTTGCCCTACTTCAGTACCATCTTTCAGTGCAACAGCTGTCGGTGTAATATTCAACATCAACGACGAGCCGTTACGTTCAACAAGAAGCTCCAAGACTTTATTTGGACTTTGTCGAACAAAATAAGTAAATGGATGCCATGTATCAATTGGCTGACCGTCAACTTTAACGATACGATCCCCTGCCTGTAAACCCGCTTTTTCAGCAGCGGAGCCTTCCGTAACTTCAATAATCTTTGAGTCTAACCTTGCGCCAACAGGCATTATCCCTAGGGACAAGATAGGATCTTGTTTTTCAGGATCAAAATTCCATTGTTGTAAATTCAGTATATTCTCACTCTCAGAAAGAGAATTTAGATCTGAAACAACGAATGAAACCTCTTTGGCACCAATTTGACTAACTAACGCTAAACGAACTGCATTCTGATCAGGCGTTTCGATACCTGCAACGGATTTTAGTTCCATTCCAGGCGTTAATTTTGCTCGTTCTGCGATAGAATTCGGACGAATGTCTGCAATTATAGGTTTTAATGCAGGAACACCTATCATAAAAACTATCCAATAGGCGACAATCGCTAACAAAAAGTTGGCAATAGGTCCTGCGGCAACAACCGCAGCACGCTGACCAACTGTTTTATTATTAAATGCAAGATGACGGCGCTCAGGTGCAACCTCAGCGACTCTTTCATCTAACATTTTTACATAGCCACCCAAAGGTATCCATGCGATAACAAATTCAGTGCCATGTTTATCTATTTTGCGCCAAATTGCTTTTCCAAAACCAATAGAAAAACGCTCGACATAAATACCACAGCGCCTAGCTACCCAAAAATGTCCAAACTCATGTACCGTAATTAAAATACCTAAAACGATAATAAATGCGGCAAGATTCCACAGGATACCCATTACTTACCTTTATAGTTTAAAGCCAGAAGAAATCAGAAAGACCAATCCTGCAAAGACTGGGATAGCCGCAGTCAAACTATCAATTCTATCAAGCACACCACCATGTCCCGGTATCAATTGGCTACTGTCTTTAATGCCTGCAACACGTTTAAACATGCTTTCTGCTAGATCACCAAATACCGATACTATGACGACAACGCCAGATATTAATAACAAGTTATTGGGTACTTCAGTCACAGGTGCAAAATAAGTAAATAACCACGATGCAACACCTGCCGTAATCAACCCACCAACTAACCCTTCGAGGGTTTTACCTGGGGATACTTTAGGCGCCATTTTATGTTTTCCAATTAAACGTCCGAAAGCATAAGCTCCAGAGTCAGCAGCCCAAACTAATAACATGACATACAGTAACCACCATGCGCCTGTATAAGTGTCAGTGTTATAACCCAGCATACGCAGCGCCATCATGCCACAATAAAAGGGAACAATCGTCAATATACCGAACAATAGCTTAATAAAAACTGAATTTTTCCACATATTGGCTGAATTAGGATAACTTACAACTAATAAAATTGCTGCTACCCACCAAATTAAACCCGCCCACAAACCATTTTTTATCATTGGAGTGTCTAGTAGGTGGTCAAAATTAGGTAAAGAAAACTGCATAACGAGTAACAATGCAGCAAAACCGATCCCTGTTGCAATACGTTTGCCTTGAGAATGCCAGCCAATAAATTGTGCCCATTCCCAACCCGCTAAGCCTGATATTGCGATAATCACTAATCCAAAACCTGCTGGAGGAAGTAGAAATAGTGCAGCAATAACAATAGGGATTAAAATTAATGCGGTGATGACACGATACTTAAGCAAGTTATCCTCCCAGATTTATAGTATCTGTTTCTGATGTAGTACCACCGAAACGTCTTTCCCGTTTAGCAAAAGCATCTAATGCATTCTGAAAAACTTGTTCATCAAAATCAGGCCATAAAACCTGTGTAAAATAAAGCTCAGCATAAGCAATCTGCCAAATAAGAAAATTACTTATACGATGCTCACCACCTGTACGAATAACAAGATCGACTTCAGGCTGATTATGCAAGCAAAGATGTGAAGATATTGCATTTTCATTAATATCTTCGAGACTAATTTCCCCTTTTGCGAGGGATGTCGCTAATTGTTTTACGCTTTGAGTAATATCCCACCGACCGCCATAATTAGCCGCAATATTTAAATTAAGCCCTGTATTATTCGCAGTGAGTGCCTCAGAACTTTTAATTCGGTCCTGTAAACGACGGCTAAAACGGCTAATATCACCAATAACCGTTAATTTAACATTATGTTTATGCAGGCTCTTCACTTCGTTATCTAAAGCGAAAACGAATAACTCCATGAGAGAACTCACTTCCTGCTCTGGTCTATTCCAGTTTTCGCTACTAAATGCATATAACGTTAGCGATTCAATTTTGTGTTTTACGGAAAAGCTAACTGCATCCCGAACTGCTTTAATTCCCGCGCGATGCCCCGTTACTCGGAGCTTCCCTTGCTTTTTTGCCCAGCGTCCATTGCCATCCATAATGATAGCAACATGCTTTGGTTTTGATGCGGATGAATCATCACTGGATAAGTTCACTCAATTTAACCCTTTGCTAATCTGATACTGATACAGACAGTCCTCTTCGGATAACCTATGCACAAAAAAAAACCGTGTCACCCACGGCCTTTGGCAAAGCCTCAAAGTTGCTAAAGCGATAGCCTTAGTAATGAACTGTTAATTTTCATTATTGTCTTTAGTGATTCGGCAACTATACCATTAGCCAGAAAGACGAACAAACACCCTATATTAAATATAATCACCATTATACAAATTGGGTGATTATCTGATGAGTTTCTAATCTTGCTAATTTATCAATTTCTAGGACATCATTAATACTTTGAGGCTCTGATAGGTCAAAATGTTCAACAACTTTGCGATTAATTTTAGCAATATCAGTAAATTTCACTTTTTCGTGTAAAAATGCATCAACAACCACTTCATTAGCCGCATTTAACACTGTTGTTGCCGCTTGCCCACGTTTTGACGCTTCAATAGCAAGTGCTAAACAAGGGTAACGTTGATAATCTGGGCGAATAAACTCTAGAGATTGAATCTCAAAGAAATCTAATGCTTTTGCACCAGATTGAGTACGATGAGGATAAGCCATTGAGTACGCAATTGGTGTTCTCATATCGGGCTCACCAATTTGAGCGATAATACTGCCATCTCGATAGCGAACCATTGAATGAATGACAGATTGTGGATGAATAATAACTTCCATTTCTTCTTCAGAAGCATTAAAGAAGTAACGAGCTTCAATATACTCAAGCCCTTTATTCATCATCGTTGCAGAATCAACCGAAATTTTACGCCCCATAGACCAATTTGGATGCGCACACGCTTGATCTGGCGTCATTACATCCAGCTCTTCTAATGGCGTATAGCGAAATGGCCCACCAGAGCCTGTTAACAAAATGCTTGTCACACCTTCATTCGCTAAAGACGCATGACCTAGATTTTCTTGGATTGCTTTAGGTAAGCTTTGATAAATTGCATTATGTTCGCTATCAATGGGTAAAATTGTCGCACCATATTTAGCAACCGCATCAAAGAAAAGACGCCCACTCGTTATCAGTGATTCTTTATTCGCTAACAGAATTCTTTTGCCTTTTTCAATGGCTGCAAGTGTCGGTTTTAATCCTGCAACACCAGTTATAGCAGACATGACCTGATCAGCTTCATCAAGAGCTGCAATTTCATTGATCGCATGAGAGCCAGATAGAATTTCTGTTTTACAAGATGTATTAGCGAGTAACTGTTTAAGTTGATTTGCACTTTTTTCATCAGACATCACAGCGTATTTAGGCTGGAAAGCAAGGCACTGCTGTGCCATCTTGTCTGCATTTTTACCTGCGGCTAGAGCAAGGACCTGATACTCATCAGGATTATTTTCAATTACGGAAAGAGTGCTAGTTCCGATAGATCCTGTTGAGCCTAATATAGTTATTTGTTTCATTTATTAATCAATCAGTATGTCTACAACGTTTTAATTAAAGAGAATTATATCAGTATGGCAAGGTAAATGAGGATTAAAGATGAAAACTTTAATAAATAATGTGACAAAAGAAGGTATTAAGCACGAATTTTCAAATAAATAATTAAAAATAATGCCGCTAAAGAGCGGCATTATCGAAAAAAGATATAAAAATTAGAATTCCATTAACTCTGCTTCTTTCAGCGCTAATGCATCATCAATTTTTTTAATGAACATGTCAGTTAACTTCTGAATGTCATCTTGTGAACGGCGTTCATCATCTTCGCTGATTTCTTTATCTTTCAGTAATGCTTTTATTTTATCGTTAGCATCACGACGGATATTACGAACAGAAACGCGACCTTGTTCTGCATCACCACGAACAACTTTGATTAAGTCTTTACGACGTTCTTCAGTTAACGGAGGCAGTGGAACACGGATAATGGTGCCAGCAGATGAAGGATTTAAACCTAAATCTGATGCCATAATCGCTTTTTCAACAGCTGGTGCTAAAGTACGGTCGAATACAGTGATTGCCAGTGTACGGCCATCTTCTGCGACAACGTTAGCAACTTGGTTTAATGGCGTTGGCGCTCCGTAGTATTCAACTACAATGCCATCTAAAAGGCTAGGAGACGCACGACCAGTACGAACTTTATTAATCTGGCTTTTTAGTGCTTCAACGCTTTTATCCATGCGTTCTTGAGCATCTTTTTTGATTTCATTAATCACGTTATAAACCCTTGGGAACTGGTTATCTTCCAGTCGATATGAAATCATATCGACATAAATGAATTGGCGTACTCTAGATGTTAGCGCCAAATTATACCGTTGTCTCTGTGTATTAAGCGTGAGAAATCAAAGTTCCTTCACTTTCACCCATTACAACCCGACGTAATGCACCCGGTTTATTCATATTGAATACGCGGATAGGTAAATTATGATCTCGGGCTAATGTGAATGCAGCAAGATCCATGACTTTCAATTCACGTTCTAATACATCCTGATAAGTCAGTGTTTCATAAAGTACTGCATCAGGATCTTTGGTTGGATCGGCAGAATAAACGCCGTCCACTTTCGTTGCTTTTAATACAACGTCAGCTTCAATTTCAATACCGCGTAAACACGCAGCTGAATCGGTAGTAAAGAATGGGTTACCTGTACCAGCCGAGAAAATAACGACTCGACCGTGGCGTAATAAGCTAATTGCTTCTGCCCAACTGTAGTTATCGCAGACACCATTCAGTGGAAATGCAGACATAAGGCGTGCGTTTACATAAGCACGGTGCAATGAATCACGCATTGCTAAACCATTCATTACTGTCGCGAGCATTCCCATGTGGTCACCCACAACACGGTTCATACCTGCCGCAGCAAGACCCGCGCCACGGAACAAGTTACCACCGCCAATTACGACACCGACTTGTATACCTAATTCAACGAGTTCTTTGATTTCCTGAGCCATGCGATCAAGTACGCTCGCATCGATACCGAAACCTTCTGCGCCTTGCAGGGCTTCGCCACTCAGCTTTAATAAAATTCGCTGATATACAGGTTTTGCATTGGTAGCCATGGTGTTCTGTCCTAAGCAGATTAGTTAATTGGAGGTTTTAGATAGCTTCTCTTTTTAACAAAAAAAAGCAAACAGCCAGTGGAGATTACAACAAAACAGAACCGCCATTAGGCGGTTCTGTTAACGCTAAGCGTTATTATTTGCTCATTGCAGCAACTTCAGCTGCGAAATCAGCTTCAACTTTCTCAATACCTTCACCAACTTCGAAACGAACGAAGTTGATAACATCAGCATTGTTTTCTTTCAGCAGTTCGCCAACAGTTTTGCTTGGATCCATTACGAAATGCTGACCAGTCAGAGAAATCTCACCGGTGAATTTGTTCATGCGACCGATAACCATTTTTTCTGCGATTTCGCGTGGTTTACCTGATTGCATTGCAATATCCATCTGAATTTGGTGCTCATGTTCAACAACATCAGCAGGAACATCTTCAGGACGAACATATTCTGGTTTGCTTGCAGCAACGTGCATAGCAATGTGTTTGATCAGTTCTTCGTTAGCGCCTTTAGCTGAAACTAGAACACCGATGCGAGCACCGTGTAGGTAAGTACCTAATTCGTCAGCTTCTAATACAGCAACACGACGAATGTTGATGTTTTCACCGATTTTAGCAACTAATGCAGTACGTGCTTCTTCGAATTTAGCTTTCAGAGCATCGATATCATCAGTTTTGTCTGCTAATACAGCAGCCATAACTTCTTTACCGAAAGCGATGAAACCAGCATCTTTAGCAACGAAGTCTGTTTCACAGTTCAGCTCAACCAGCGCACCGAATTTACCATCAGCAGCAACTTCTGCAAGGATGATACCTTCAGCAGCAACACGGCCTGCTTTTTTAGCAGCTTTAGCTTGACCTGATTTACGCATGTTGTCGATTGCTAATTCGATATCACCATTAGCTTCAACTAGCGCTTTTTTACATTCCATCATGCCTGCGCCAGTACGTTCACGCAGTTCTTTTACCAATGCAGCGGTAATTCCAGACATTTGTTTCTTCCTCGACTTTTCTATGGACTAGCCATAGATGTTCTCATAGCAGATGTGTAAAGGGGGCCTATTGAGGCCCCCTAACCAATATATAGCAATACCTGGTTAAATAAGGGCTCTTACGAGCATGCCTTATTATTCAGCTTCGACTAAGCCTTCTTCAGCCTGAACAGCCAGATCTTGAGAACGACCTTCACGAACAGCTGTAGCTGCGGCGGTCAGATATAATTTAACCGCACGGATTGCATCGTCATTACCAGGGATAATGAAGTCGATACCATCTGGATCAGAGTTAGTATCAACGATAGCAAATACTGGAATACCCAGGTTGTTTGCTTCTTTGATAGCAATGTGTTCGTGTTCAGCATCGATAACAAACAGAGCGTCAGGTAAACCGCCCATGTCTTTGATACCACCCAGGCTGTTTTCTAACTTACCAAGTTCACGAGAACGCATTAACGCTTCTTTCTTGGTCAGTTTGTCAAAAGTACCGTCCTGAGATTGTGATTCTAAATCTTTCAGGCGTTTGATTGACTGACGAACAGTTTTCCAGTTAGTCAGCATACCGCCTAACCAGCGGTGGTTTACATAAAACTGGTCACAGCTTTCTGCTGCTTCTTTAACAGCTTCAACGGCAGAGCGCTTAGTACCAACAAACAGGATTTTGCCTTTACGAGAAGCAATTTTGTTCAGTTCAACCAAAGCTTCATTGAACATTGGAACAGTTTTTTCCAAGTTAATGATATGAACTTTGTTACGCGCACCAAAGATGAATGGTTTCATTTTTGGATTCCAGTAACGAGTTTGGTGACCGAAGTGAACACCGGCTTGCAGCATATCGCGCATTGAAACAGTTGCCATTTTAGACCTCTATAAATTTAAATTTGGGGTTATTTCGTCCACAAATCCCATACGACCGACTCATCAGCTGTAAAGGTTTGGCCTTTACATAAGAGCACCCCGGCGTTATGTGCCGATTTGTGTGTGTAATTAACACAATTGAATGTTTCAGATTTACGGCTATTACTCACAGTGTGATGCAATAACAGAACTCCGGCGCGCTTTATACCATAAATAACCTCAAGAAACCACTATTACTTGCGTTTGCCACGGGCTTATTTGACATAAAAACACATCATTTGAACAAAGAAAAAAGCGAGACTAACGCAATGATGAGAAATATTGCTCTAATATCAATTTGCTAGAAAAACACCAAATAGAAAAGCGCAATATGTAAAGACAATCAGATTAAGAAGGCGTAATGTTCGTCATTATTCTCGATATCAGACAGATTGCACATATCCTCTTTATTGGCACGCCTACTTTCTGCTGATATTATAAATGGTAATCAGAATTATTTCTCATCATCATTCATTTAACCTGCAATACAAAATATGAATACAACAAAGTGTGTTATCTAATTCGTATTGTGGCTTTTAATCTAGACGAAGAACTCAAATGGCTATTGTAATCAAGACAGAAGAAGATATTCAAAAAATGCGCGTCGCAGGTCGTCTTGCGGCAGAAGTTCTTGAAATTATCGCACCGTTCGTAAAACCTGGCGTAAACACCGCTGAATTAGACCGTATTTGTCATGAACATATTGTTAACGCACAACAGGCTATTCCTGCTTGTCTTAACTATCATGGTTTCCCTAAATCAGTCTGTATTTCGGTTAACGATGTTATTTGCCACGGTATTCCTAGCGAAGAGAAAATCCTTAAAGATGGTGATATCGTTAATATTGATGTCACTGTCATTAAAGATGGTTTTCATGGCGATACTTCAAAAATGTTTATCGTAGGTAAACCAACAATACAAGGTGAACGTTTATGTCGTATCACCCAAGAAAGCCTCTACCTTGCCATTAAAATGGTTAAACCAGGTATTCGCTTACGTGAACTTGGCAAAGCAATTCAAAAATTTGTTGAAGGTCATGACTATTCTGTTGTTCGCGAATATTGTGGTCATGGTATTGGTGAAGGGTTCCATGAAGAACCTCAAGTTCTACACTACGATGCAGATGATAGCGGTGTTGTGTTACAAAAAGGCATGGCATTCACCATTGAACCAATGGTAAACACAGGTGATTACCGTATTCGTACAATGAAAGATGGCTGGACTGTTAAAACTAAAGACAGAGGTTGGTCAGCACAATACGAACATACGTTAGTCGTTACCGATAATGGCTGTGAAATCATGACATTACGCAAAGAAGAAGAACCGTTTATTTCTGCGGTATTAGTCAACGAATAAGATTCTTTTTTAGCTAAAAATGTAAAAGCGACATATTTTTTCGAGATGTGTCGCTTTTTTTATTTTATTTGCTATGAAACAGCAGAATTACTAGTCAGGTTATCGTTTTAACATTAGTCTTAATGTCATAAGCAAACATTGAGAAAGAAGACGAACAATGACTCATAAAAACGCATTTCAAACTCCGCCCCCTTCCCCTTTTTTGCTGACAGAAAATACACAAAATTGTGCTGAACTTAAGCAATCAATCGAACAATTTCAGTCTTGGTTAACAGAGGCTTTTCACCATGATGTTGATGTCGCTTTATTACTTCAAGCTCGTAGCCATTTCATTGATCAACTATTAACACAATTATGGCGCTATACACAATTATCCGATTATCCAGACCTTAGTATCATTGCGGTCGGTGGTTATGGCAGGCAAGAGTTACATCCACTTTCTGATATTGACCTTCTCTTTTTAAGTGAGACACCTTTATCACCAGAAGCAGAAGATAAAGTCAGCAAACTCATTACATTACTGTGGGATGTACGCCTTGAAATTGGTGCCAGTGTTAGAACAATGGAAGAATGTCTTTTAGAAGGTCTTTCAGACTTAACGGTTGCAACAAACTTACTAGAAGCACGTCTTATTTGTGGGAATAATTCACTTTATCAGCAATTAATTAACCATATTTTTAGCCAAGGATTTTGGCCATCACCTGATTTTTTTGCTGCAAAAGTTGAAGAACAAAAACAGAGACATCAACGATACCATAGCACTAGTTATAATCTAGAGCCTGATATCAAAAGCAGCCCTGGTGGACTGCGCGATATCCACACTCTAATTTGGGTAGCACATCGCCATTTTGGTGCTGCTTCAGTTTCTGAAATGGTCAACTTTGGCTTTTTAACGCCAGCGGAAGGACAAGAGCTACTAGAGTGCCAATACACACTATGGAAAATTCGCTTTGCTCTCCATCTTGTACTTTCTCGCTATGACAATCGTCTATTGTTTGATAGACAACTCAATGTTGCTCAACTTTTAAATTATGAAGGCGAAGGCAATCAGCCCGTTGAAAAAATGATGAAGGATTATTATCGCGTAACTCGTCGTGTCAGTGAGTTAAATGATATGTTACTTCAATTATTTGATGAAGCCATTCTTGCTCTGCAACCTAATGTAAAACCGCGACCTTTAGATAATGAATTTCAACTAAGAGGCTCATTAATCGATGTCGTTGATGACAGTTGCTTCCTTGATGATCCTATCGCTATTATGCGCCTCTTTTTACGTATGGCGGAACATAAAGAGATCACTGGAATTTATTCAACAACACTCCGCCATTTACGTTACGCTCGTCGGCATCTAGTACAGCCGTTATGTGAGTACCCACTCGCACGTCAAGTTTTTATGCAGATCTTGCGCCATCCTCGTGCAGTTTCTGGTGCTTTCGTTCCCATGCACAAACATAGTGTATTAGCGGCTTACTTCCCACAATGGAATAATATTGTGGGTCAAATGCAGTTTGATTTATTCCATGCCTATACCGTTGATGAACATACAATTCGTGTTTTACAAAAACTGGAAAGTTTTGATTCTTATGAAAACCACGAGCAACATCCGCTTTGTGTTGATATTTATCCCAAACTTCCTCAACTTGAATTATTACGTTTAGCTGCACTTTTTCATGATATTGCCAAAGGTCGCCATGGTGATCACTCCGTATTAGGAGCCCAAGATGTCGTTCATTTTGCTCAACAACATGGTTTAAATCAAAGAGAATCGGCATTAGTTGAATGGCTTGTTAGTCATCACTTACTTATGTCTGTTACAGCACAGCGACGTGATATTCAAGATCCTGACATTATTTTTCAGTTTGCATCAGAAGTAAAAAATGAAAGTCGATTACGTTATCTTTTGTGCTTAACGGTTGCGGATATCTGTGCAACTAATAGTAGCCTATGGAATAGCTGGAAACAGAGCCTATTACGTGAACTTTTTTTATCAACAGAAAATCAGCTACGCCAAGGTATGCACTCTATTCCCGATTTACGTGAACGTATTCGCCATCATCGTTTGCAAGCACTAACTATTTTACGAATGAAACAGGTTGATGAAGATAAATTGCAAGCAATTTGGGGACGTTGCCATGCCGACTATTTTTTACGACATACACCAGAACAAATTGCATGGCATGCGCTTGCATTAATTGAGCATAATAGCGCTGAACCTATGGTGCTAATCAGCCAACAAACTGAGCATGGTGGTACTGAAATCTTTATTTGGTGTGCTGATAGACCATCCCTTTTTGCATCTGTTGCAGGTGAATTGGATAGACGCAATTTAAGTATCCATAACGCTCAAATTTTTACTAACCGCGATAACATGGCTATGGATACTTTTATTGTGTTAGAGCCTAATGGTAAACCTCTGGCAATTGATAGATATAATGCAATCCGCAACGCTCTTATCCAAGTTGTATCCGCCCCTTATAACGCCAATGCAAAAACACGCTCATTACCCGCCAAATTACGCCATTTTGACGTTCCGACAAAAATTAACTTTATCGCTTCTAACCATAATAAGCGCACCTATATGGAACTATTTGCACGAGATCGTCCAGGATTATTAGCAATTATTGGTAAAGTGTTTGCTGATCTTTCACTTTCATTACATGGTGCCAGAATAACCACAATAGGCGAACGTGTTGAGGACTTCTTCGTATTAACCGATAGCGAAAATAAGGCATTAAACCAAAAAATGAAGGATGAAGTCGTAGAAAGGTTGACAAAAGCCCTAGTTTCAAAGGATAAAATATAGAAACCCACGACAATACATATAGGAAATACTATTAATGCAAGCATTACAATCTATTATTGATAACGCCTTCGAACATCGTGCTGATATCACTCCAAACAACGTTGAGCCTCATATTCGTGATGCCATTAATAGCGTTATTGCACTGCTAGACAGCGGGAAACTGCGTGTCGCGGAGAAAATTGATGGTCAGTGGGTGACTCATCAATGGTTGAAAAAAGCAGTTTTGCTCTCTTTTCGTATTAATCACAATCAAGTGATAGATGGCAATGAAAGTCGCTATTTTGACAAAGTACCTATGAAATTTGCTGATTATGATCAAGCACGTTTTGAAAAAGAAGGTTTTCGTGTTGTTCCTCCCGCAGCAGTTAGACAAGGGGCTTACATCGCTCGCAACACTGTTTTAATGCCATCTTATGTCAACATTGGTGCTTACGTTGATGAAGGTAGCATGGTTGATACATGGGCAACAGTAGGTTCATGTGCTCAAATCGGGAAAAATGTTCATCTCTCTGGTGGCGTTGGTATTGGTGGTGTTTTAGAGCCACTACAAGCAAACCCAACCATTATTGAAGATAACTGCTTTATTGGCGCGCGTTCTGAAATTGTTGAAGGCGTTATTGTCGAAGAAGGCGCGGTTATTTCAATGGGCGTTTATATTGGTCAAAGTACCAAAATTTATGACAGAGAAACAGGCGAAGTTCATTACGGTCGAGTCCCTGCTGGCTCTGTTGTTGTTTCTGGTAATTTACCGTCCAAAGATGGAAGTTACAGCCTTTACTGCGCCGTAATTGTGAAAAAAGTTGATGCTAAAACGCGTGGAAAAGTAGGCATTAATGAATTGTTAAGAACTATCGACTAATATAAGAACAGCGGATAGAATTAATTCTGTTCGCTATTCTTTCACTCATCTTTCTATCAGGTGCCAATATATGTACGATAATTTAAAAAATTTAGGGATCCCGCATCCTGAAGATATTGACCGCTATACTCTACGCCAAGAAGCTAACAACGATATTTTAAAAATCTATTTTCGCAAAGATAAAGGTGAATTCTTTGCAAAAAGCGTAAAATTTAAATATCCACGCCAACGTAAAACAATTTCTGATGGTCAATCAGGACAAGGTTTTAAAGAAGTTAATGAAATCAATACTAACTTACGTTATGTTATTGAAGAATTAGATCAAATTTGCCAACAAGACCAAGTAGAAGTCGATTTAAAACATAAAATTCTGGACGACTTGCGTCATCTTGAGCACGTTGTAGCAAATAAAATTGCTGAAATCGAAGCCGATTTAGAAAAACTGACTCGTCGTTAATAACAAGGCATTTTAACTGTTATGTATGTCAGTTTTATAGAAAAACACCGCTTAGTTACTGTATAAAATAGAAACAAGCGGTGTTTTAAAATACTGAATATGGCTCATTATTTTATTAACCAATTAAATATCAGATTATTTTCTACTTAATTTAATAGGCCAACCCAGTTTTCAAGCCAATCTATTGCAAATCCTTCTGGCTCCGCGACATCCATACCGTCTATTTTTAATATTTCACCAATACGCTTTGATTGGTGCTCTTGCAGTAATTCATCAAATTGCATCCCTGCACCACAAAAATAGTCATAACTACTATCGCCTAAGGCAATCAAGCCATAATTTAGGTTTGGTTGATAACCTACATTATCACGTAGTTCATGAAATAGAGGAGCTATGGTATCAGGTAAATCACCTTGCCCAGTACTTGACGTTATCACAAGTACTGTTGAATATTTTTCCCAATCTGCAAGTGTGCCTTCTTCGTAAACATTAGCTTGATGATTATGCTCAAGTAAAATACGCTGTGCCTCTTCAGCAACTGCTAATGCATTACCGTAAACAGTCCCTACAAAAATACCGATTTTAGCCATAATATTTAGCCCACTTAATACTGTTTGATAACTAATAAACTAAGCATCAAACATATAATATTGTCAATTTATTCTCAATGAGAATAAATTCAGTCATCCTTTTTAAAAAGAGACTGAATGAAATTATTACACTTACTCTTTTCTCCATATAAATAACCTAATAAACTTTCAGGGTAATTTATTTTAGATAACCTTGATGTAACCATTAAACTAATATCATTGATAGTAAAATATTCATTTTTTTCTTTATAACTATTAAGATAAGATGATATCTTATTAATTTCACTCTTATAATTAATTAATAGACTCAAAGATTCATTATGTTTTTTAGGAAAGAAGAACTTATACACTTTAGACAAAAAACCCGTCTCCTTTCTTTTTATAAAACCATCTAATAATGATAAGCATTCATTTGTTTTTGTTGTGATTTCATTAATCGAACAGCAAGAGCTATTTTTGATTGCTATATTAGAAACTTTATTTTTTATTTTATTTTCATAATTATTATAAGCATTAGAGAAAGATGCCAGAGATTTTAATTCAATCGCTAAGGAATCCGTATTGGATTCAATTTTTTTTATCATTTCTGATAATTTATCAATATCATTTTTTTCTAAAGATTTTTCTCTAAACTTTTTAACGAAATCTTGATGAAATACATTAAGTAATTTACAGTTTTTATTACATTCATTATAAACATCCGAATGTTTTTTTATAGATTGTTCTTCGTCTTTTTCATTAATAACTTTATTAATATCCTCAAGCGTTTCATCACCATCCTTTATAAAGCCAAAGGTATTATTAGCATTATTAAGACTTGCAAATTTATAATATTTATTTATTACATCATATAATTTATTGATATTTTCATTAAGAAAATTAAATGATATTTCAAATTTAGTAAGCGCAGATTCAATTTTTTCTTTATTTAATGTATTATTAACATGAGTTTCAATATTATTGTCATCTTTATTTTCTATTTTAACTTGATTATTAGCAGCTTCTACATTACCTAACTTAACAAGTATATGTTCTTTCTTACCTATTATAAAAGGTAGGTTACACCCGGGATTTAACTCTATTGTTTTGTTTTTTATCTCTTGAATTAACTTGCTAATAGATTTTTTCTCAAATCCACCCCAAAAACCCTTCTCAAAAAATAAATTAATAGCTGGATTATTATCTTTATTAAGAATTTTATCTTTCAGAGAAGAAGAACCTGTTTCACTAATTATAGTCTCAATAAACTTTTTTACAGAATCTAATGAGTTAAGGTTTATAACTGTAAGACAATTAATATTTTTTTTATCTAAAAAAACACCACCGCATTTATTATTAGCCTCATTAATTTTATCTAAATGATGAATATTACCCTCTATATATTTATTAATTACATCAGTTAATTCACTTTTTATTTCAGTGAAAAAATTCTTATCAACATAAACGTTACTAATTTTATGTTTTAAAATAAAAAAACTATTTTTAGGTAATGAATTTAAACAATTAGCTATTTTTTCAGATAGTAAAAATACCATATTCTCTCTTTTATCATTTGCAGGTAAAAATTTTGCTAACTTATCGAAATATATTTTCATTATTATTACTCATATTCAATTATAATATTACAACCATAATATTATTGAATAGCAGATAATAATTTCAAAAAAGAGTTTAATTCATATGCGCTATGATATAAAAAAACACGCCCAATAATAAATTTAAGCGTGTTATTTTAATTAAAGACTATTATTTATCACTTACCAGAATCCAAAGACCGAATATATTCATCCATTTCAGTTTTTAGATTATCTGACTTAGGACCAAAAATCGCTTGAATACCCGAGCCAACAACCACAACACCTGCAGCACCTAGTCTTTTCAACTCATCACGATCGACTTTTTCAATCTCTTTAACGCCAATACGTAAACGAGTAATACAAGCATCTAAACTACTGATATTGTCTTTGCCACCAAACGCAGCGACTAAAGATTGTCCCATAGCACTTTTATCCGCTTGTTTCGCGTTTTTATCTTCTACTTCTCGGCCTGGAGTTTTCAGGTTTAATTTCACGATTAAGAAACGGAAAATAGAGTAATAAGTTATTGCATAGAGTATGCCAATAATTGGGAATAGATACAGTTTACTGCTATTACCACTCAATACGATAAAATCAATTAGGCCATGAGAGAAACTGGTTCCATCACGCATACCTAACAAGATACAAATAACGAATGCTAAGCCCGCTAAAATAGCGTGAATAACGTAAAGAATAGGTGCGACGAACATAAATGAGAATTCGATAGGTTCTGTGATCCCTGTTAAGAAGGCAGTTAATGCCGCAGAAATCATGATACCACCGACTTTTACACGGTTCTCTGGACGTGCTGAATGCCATATCGCAATCGCGGCAGCAGGTAAACCAAACATCTTAAATAAAAAGCCACCTGACAACATACCCGCAGTTGGATCACCTGCCATATAGCGAGGAATATCACCGTGGAATACTTGCCCTGCACTATTTACGTATTCACCCACTTGCATTTGGAATGGCACGTTCCAGATATGGTGTAAACCAAATGGTACTAATGCACGCTCTACAACACCATAAATACCAAAAGCGACAGCAGGGTTTTGATACGCAGCCCATTCAGAAAAACGTTGAATTGCTGTACCAATAGGAGGCCAAATAAAGGCTAAGATAATCCCAACAAAAATAGCGATTAAACCTGAAATAATAGGAACAAAACGCTTACCAGCAAAGAAGCCTAAATACTCAGGTAATTTGATGCGATAAAAACGATTAAACATAGAAGCGGCAATAATACCAGCGATGATCCCCCCTAATACTCCTGTATCAGTAAGGTGCTGAGCCTCAATTTCTGCTGGTGTTAAACCTAAAACCCAAGGAGCAACCACAATCATGGTTTTAGACATAATGCCATACGCCACAACAGAGGCCAGTGCTGATACCCCATCATTATTGGTAAAACCTAACGCAACACCAATGGCAAAAATAAGTGGCATATTAGAGAAAACCGAACCACCAGCCTCTGCCATAACTTGAGAAACAGAAGAAGGGATCCATGAAAGATCAGCGGAACCAACCCCTAATAAAATACCGGCAATAGGTAGTACAGATACCGGTAACATCAAGGACTTTCCGATTTTTTGTAAAACAACAAATAGGTTTTTAAACATCAAGCAGACTCCCGGAATGTGGGTTTTATATGTTGTAAGTTTTTATTTGTTTAAAGTAGTGTGGGTTTTATTTCATAAACTTATCTAATGATAAGCCTTATTTATTTTACATCATAAAATAAATCGCTTAATGAATACATGATAGCTGTCACGTTTCAAACATGTGATCAGATCAATTAATAGAATTATATATTTTACAAATAGTTAAAATAGATTATAAATTTGCGCAAGCCATTAAGACTTAAGTAAAAAAGCCTTAATAGTCACGCAAAGAAAGTAATATTTGAAATTAAGAAAGGAATTAAAAATGATGAGCTAAATCTTCACCATACTGCTCTAATTCAGGTCTTAATCCACGCCAACCAAATTGATTAATAAGGTGTTGCCAAGGCAGATCCCATTTAGCTGTTAAGTTAAGTGGTTGCAATGTGATTGGATGAATTAAGTTTAGATGGCTTGCATGTAACATCAAGCGATGAGACTGAAAATGATTTACAACACCACGGTTTTGACGTAAATCACCATGAGCAGTATCACCAATAATTGGGTGTCGAATATGAGACATATGGCGACGTAATTGGTGCTTGCGTCCCGTTTCAGGACGTAGCTCTAATAAACTAAATCGAGATGTAGGATAGCGCCCAATCGCAACCTCTTTTTCAACAATTCCTAATGGCTGGCAGTGCGTCACGCAATCTTGAATTTGTGGAGGTTGAGTTGCAAATTTGTCTGCAATTTTGTCGAGCTCCTCGACTAAAGGGCTATCAATAACAGACGCCTCTTCAACGTATCCTCGAACAATAGCGTGATAAATTTTTTCTGTTTTATGTTGTTCAAAAGATTGAGATAGCGCTCTAGCAACATCAGAAGAAAGTGCCATTAATAGAACACCTGATGTAGGCCTATCTAAACGATGAACAGGGAAAACATGTTGCCCTATTTGATCTCTTAGGGTCTGCATCACAAACACTGTTTCATGTCTATCTAACCAACTGCGGTGAACAAGCCAACCCGCAGGTTTATTCACCGCAACAAGATGTTCATCTTGATAAATAATATCTAGCATTATCGACCTTATGATTTAAACATTGCGTCAAGTTCACGCAAATGATTGAGTAAATCAGTAACATCTCGACTCTTATCTTCTTTAAATGCTTCTTCGTAATAAGGTGCGATTGCGAATTTATTAGGTAATGGCATCTCGTTTTCAATCATCGATGACAATCGCGGAATTAATACCCACTGCAACCATTCATGAGCACTCATTGTATCAATACAGAAAGGCTCAACACTTTCAAATGCTTGTTCAGTAGGAGATTCTAATTGCCATAGCTCAATGTTCTTCATCTCTTCTTCAATCAAGAGCAATTTTGCTAAAATGCGTTGTTCTGGTGTCATCATTTATCCCTTATATAAAACTTACGAATAAGGATAACATTGGGATGGAATAGCAGAAAACAAATAAAAAAATAAAAGGAGCCGAAACTCCTTTTAGACAAGAAAAATAGTTGTCTGTACAACACATGCATCCAAGCAAGACCGTTTTTATCTATCCCTGTGATTAAGTCCGTATCCACATTAATGGAAATATCCTATTTCCTGTGTCCTTGATTACTCTACATTTTATCGGTCACCAAACAGTCCCTTATTTGGTGAACGTAGAATGCCAATAATTGATTAGTTAAACAACCCACAAAACAAAAGCAATTAAAGAGCCATAACTATAAATAAAAACAATAAGTTAATAACTTATTGTTCTATTTAAATAAACCGATTATATTTTTATCAGTGACGTTTTTTGATAAAAAAACACACGCTTTTTTGTAAGACATATCTCACAAGAAAAAAGGTTTATAGACTACGTCACTCATTATATACAGCGACTAATTCTGACAGAAAGAGAGATAAATTTTCAGCTAAAACTTCTCTTTTCTGTTTGCCGAAAGTTTCAAGAATGACTTCCCCCGAAACATTACACACAGAAATTATTTCATTTTCTGAATCTGTGGTGCCGATAAACAATGTTGGTGTAAGTTTTAAACGCTTTTGAGTCACCAAATGACCAATAATGTTTTCTTGTAAGCGAATAAAATCCTCTTCACTCCACACTTGGATCAAGCTGAAATCTATCTCTCTAAAACGAACCTGCATATCTCCAGCATACTGAGTGGTAAAGTAATTGTGCAATTCAGGACGAATAATAATCCCCATTGCTTTTTCAACTTTTTCTAGTTTATCTGTTCCTACAAAAGGTTGCGGTAACCAGTAAACAACTTCATCGCCTGTTCTTGATATACAAATAGAAGGAACACCATAAAGATCTTCACTTGCAGGAGGTAAGCCTGATTTTTCTTGCCATAAATCAACATACTTTTGTGTAAAGGCTTTTAGTTCGGAGGAGATGTTTTCAGTCATGATTATCTGTTTTATCTATTTAAATAAGAATTTCCTTTATGTTACCTGATTATGTCACTAATTCAGAGCATCAAAAATAAAGCATTCATATACTATTGATGTTTCAATAGTATAATTAACCTTCTTTTATTTTCAGCTAAAGTTAGGATGTAAATTATGTCTTTATATCAAGGTGATAAATCTCTTGAAGCATTATCTCTGGGCAAAGAGACTCAATATCATGATCAATATGATGCCGGATTATTGCAAGGTGTACCACGTAGCCTAAATCGAGATTCACTCTCTTTAACTGCTGAAAATTTACCTTTTAATGGTGGTGATATTTGGACCATGTATGAGCTCTCATGGCTTAATAGCAAAGGCTTACCACAAGTTGCTATTGGTCATGTTGAATTAGATGCAACCACTGAAAATCTTATTGAATCTAAAAGTTTTAAATTATATCTCAATAGTTTTAATCAAACTCGTTTTGAAAGTTGGGATATCGTCGAAAAAACCTTACTTAAAGATTTAACGACTTGTGCTAAAGGCAAAGTTAATCTAACCATTTATCCACTTTCGCATTTTACATCACAACCTATTGTTGATTTTGCTGGAGAGTGTATTGATGAACAAGATATTGAAATTGATAATTATCAGTTTGATGCGCAATGGTTAAACGAATCGACAACCGATACACTAGTTGAAGAAACCCTTGTCAGCCATCTGTTAAAATCAAATTGCCTTATTACTAATCAACCAGATTGGGGCTCAGTTGCTATTCAATATAAGGGTAAAAAGATTGATCGTGAAAAACTACTACGCTATTTAGTTTCATTTAGACAACACAATGAATTTCATGAACAGTGTGTTGAGCGAATTTTCCACGATATCATGCAATTATGTGCGCCAGAAACATTAACTGTTTATGCAAGATATACACGACGCGGTGGATTAGACATCAATCCTTGGCGTAGTAATTGTGAGTTTGTTCCAGAAATTAGTCGATTAGCCAGACAATAACGGAATAATGCCTGTATGTTAATATGATCTGTGTTATACCAAGATCAGTTGCACTTCAGTTTGTTATTTCAGGAGAAAAAGGAGTCCTACGTGATAACTCATGTCAGCCCATTAGGTTCCATGGATCTGCTTTCACAGCTAGAAGTTGATATGCTAAAGAGAACCGCAAGCAGTGATCTTTATCAGCTGTTTCGCAATTGTTCTCTCGCTGTTCTCAACTCTGGTAGCCTTACTGATAGTAGTAAAGAACTGTTATCTAAATACCAAGATTTTGATATTAACGTACTGCGCCGTGAACGTGGCGTAAAACTAGAGTTAGTCAATCCTCCTGAAGACGCTTTTGTTGACGGAAAAATTATTCGCTCATTACAAGCTAACTTATTTGCAGTGCTTCGTGACATATTGTTTGTTCACGGACAAATCACAACAGCAAAACGTGATCTTCACCTGAACTTAGAAAATAGTACTCACATCACTAATACCATTTTCTCGATTTTGCGTAATGCACGAGCTCTTCATATTGATGAAGATCCTAATATGATCGTTTGCTGGGGTGGTCACTCAATCAATGAAACTGAATACCTTTACGGCAGAAAAGTAGGTAACGAATTAGGGCTACGTGAGCTTAATATCTGTACGGGTTGTGGTCCCGGAGCAATGGAAGCACCAATGAAAGGTGCTGCTGTGGGTCATGCTCAACAACGTTATAGAAATAGCCGTTTTATTGGTATGACAGAACCGTCAATCATTGCGGCAGAGCCACCAAATCCATTAGTTAACGAACTGATTATTATGCCAGATATTGAAAAACGTCTGGAATCTTTCGTACGAATTGGACATGGTATTATTATTTTCCCAGGCGGTGTAGGAACAGCAGAAGAATTGCTGTATCTGCTTGGTATTCTTATGTCTCCAGAAAACCAAGACCAAGTATTACCACTAATTTTAACTGGTCCTAAAGAAAGTGCAGACTACTTTAATGTATTAGATGACTTTATCGCCAATACATTAGGCGACGAAGCTCGTCGTCATTACCAAATCATTATTGATGATGCACCTGAAGTAGCTCGTATCATGAAAAAATATATGCCATTGGTAAAAGATAATCGTCGTAGCACAGGTGATGCTTATAGCTTTAACTGGTCAATGAAGATCAATGCTGATTTACAACATCCTTTTGAACCAACCCATGAAAACATGGCATCACTTAATCTAAGCACAAATCAATCACCAGAAAAATTAGCCGCTGACTTACGTCGTGCTTTCTCGGGTATTGTCGCGGGTAACGTAAAAGAAGTGGGTATGAAAGCGATTGAAGCTCATGGTCCTTATAAAATTCATGGTGATAGCGAAATTATGCGTCGCATGGATATTTTATTAGCAGGCTTTGTTGAGCAACACCGTATGAAACTTCCCGGTGGTACAGCTTACCAACCGTGTTACGAGATTATCAGCTAATTTATTATGATACATTTGCTGATTATTGATGCTTTAAACCTGATCCGCCGCATTCATGCGGCATCAGGTTCTTCCTGCCTTACAGTATGCGAACAAAGTGTCAATCAACTACTTGGCCACACACAACCTACTCATGCCGTAGCAGTTTTTGACGAAGACGACAGAGACGGTAGCTGGCGACATAAACTGTTACCCGATTATAAAGCGGGTCGCACACCAATGCCTGATGACTTGCGACAACAATTACCTGAAATTAAAGCAATGTTACTTAATTTAGGAATACAGAGCTGGCACTCAGGTGGTGATGAAGCTGATGACGTTGCCGCAACATTGGCAACTAAAGTGGCAAGTGCAGGTTTTCGAGTCACGATTATTTCAACGGATAAAGGCTATTGCCAGTTGCTTTCGCCCTCTGTTCGTATACGCGATTATTTTCAACGACGCTGGTTAGATTTAGAATTTATTAGAGCTGAGTTTGGTGTCGAGCCATCTCAACTTACCGACTATTGGGGATTAACAGGCGTAAGTAGCAGTAAGGTTGCAGGCGTTCCTGGTATTGGGCCTAAAAGTGCTACCGAACTTTTACAAATTCACCCAGATCTAGAATCACTCTATCGGCATATTGATGATGTTCCGACTAAATGGAAAAACAAACTTATTACCCATAAAGAGTCTGCATTTATCAGTCGGAAAATCACGACATTACGTACTGATATTCAATTAAACGGTAATCTACAACAGTTACGGTTAAAATAGCTCAGTTCTTAGTTATTAAAACTCAACGAGCAAATATATCTTTGAATAACTCGCTTCCATTAAAAAAGGCTAAGTTTCTTTATAAACTTAGCCTTTTATTGCCATCAACAAATCGATGTGCTTTGAACAGTTTTAGAACTCACGATCTGGTCGATAAGCAGCCCAAATATTTTGAATATGAACCGTTATCTCTTCTCTATCATGATAAAGGTGCTTAGCTTGGATCTTAACGTTGATCCCTTTTTCCGCTAACTCTGACTTTATTTTTTCAAGGATATGAGAGACTTCCTCATAGCGCTTTTTCATTGGCAGTTTTAGATTAAAGATAGCTTCGCGACACCATTCATTAGCAATCCAAGTTGTCATTAATGCAGCAACTTTAGCTGGTTTTTCAACCATATCACAAACAAGCCATGTGATATTTTTAGTTGTAGGTTCAAATTTAAACCCATCAACTTGGTGATGACGAACTTGTCCTGTATCCATCAAAGATTGTGCCATTGGGCCATTATCAACAGCATGTACCATCATACTGCGTTTCACTAATTGATATGTCCAACCGCCGGGACATGCTCCTAAATCAACCGCTTTCATTCCACTTGCTAAACGCTCTTCCCACTCCTCATAAGGAATGAAAATATGAAATGCTTCTTCAAGTTTTAATGTCGAACGACTTGGTGCATCTGATGGGAATTTTAATCGAGGAATACCCATATAAAATGCGGAATTATTAAAACTATAAGAGTAGCCAACATAACAACATCCCGGTGCAATAAAAAACACATGGATAATAGGGCGGCTAAAATTCTCTACTTTCAGCAAAATTTTCTCATTACGTAAATGATTACGTAATGGCACCGTAAATTTACGGCAGAATTTTAATAATTCTTTGCTTTCGTTAGTATCTGCAACTTCAACTCGAAGTTCACCCGCTTTTTCGACAGCACCTTTTAACATTCCAACAATCGGTGTGATTCTATCTTCTGGCGGTAAATCTTTAAGTAATTCACCTGTTACAAACATCTGACGAGCAAAAATTAATTCACGGAAACTCACTTCACGCGCGATCTTGTCTGCTTCACCTTCTTGGTAGCATTCAAAGATCACATAACCGCTTCCCTCTTTAACACGAGGAAAGCCATAAACGCCGATTTGACCTGCTTTATCCGTAATCTCAGCCGCGCACTCTTTTTCAAAACCTTGGCGACAATATAATGCAACTTTATTCATGGCGAGACGCCGGTGCCCTTAGACGCAAAGCGCCAATAAAAATTAAAGCCCAACCAATAAGAAAACTAAATCCACCAATTGGCGTAAAATAAGATAACAACCTAACTTGTGTTAGCGCCATACAATAAAGGCTACCACTGAAAAGTAGAATACCAACACCAAAGAAAATACCTGCCCAATAAAACCATAAAATGGTTTTACGCATTAACATTGCCGCGATCCCGACAAGTAATAAGGTATGGACGATTTGGTAGCGCATCGCTAACTGAATGTATTCCCAATGTTGTGGCGATAAATGCGGTGCAAGTTTATGAGTTGCAAATGCACCAAAAGCAACATAAAAGAAGCCACTAATCGCGGAAAACATAAGCAATGTACGACTATTCACTGTTTATTCCTTCCTATCTAGAAGATATTTGCCAATCGCAATATTAAGATGATGTCAGTAAACCCAGCTTTTCTTGCTCATTCGCTGCTTGAGATAAAATCCATTGGCGAAAAGCCGCAATTTTACCTAATTCAGCCTGGCTATCTTGGCAAACTAAATAAAATGCATTTTTACTAACAAGGACATCTGGAAAAGGTCTTACTAATCGACCTGATTCTATTTCACTACGTGCCATTACATTATTAACTAATGCAACGCCTTGTCCATGTACAGCGGCCTGTATCACCATTGAACTATGGCTAAAAATAGGCCCTTGTTGCACATTTATCTGATTTTGTATCTCTAATTGACGTACATAAGCTTGCCAATCTCGACGAGATGTATCATGTAGCAATGTATGATAAATCAGATCGGATGGGGTTTTTAGTGGTTTTTCACCTGTAAGTAAAGATGGTGCACAAACAGGGATCAAATATTCCGCATAAAGGCGGTCTGTACGTAAACCAGTCCAATTTCCTCGACCATAAAAAATAGCTACATCAACATCATCAGCCAGCTTATCTTCTTCTCTATCAACAGCCTGAATTCGCACATCAATTCCCGGATAAGCTTGATTAAATCCAGATAGCCGTGGTACTAACCATTGAATAGCAAAACTTGGAGAAAGGCTAACAGTAAGTGCGCCTTTCGCGCTTCGAGCTAATAATTTGCGAGTTGCCTCGTTAATTGATGAAAAGATTTCCTTAATATCGAGGTAATAACTCTGCCCTTCTTCGGTTAATAAAAGAGAGCGGTTGCGTCTTCTAAATAATTTTAGCCCAAGGAATTCTTCTAATGTTTTAATTTGGTGGCTCACTGCTGCTTGTGTCACAAATAATTCTTCAGCGGCTTTAGTAAAACTTAAATGACGTGCCGCTGAATCAAAAACCCTAAGCGCATTTAATGGCGGTAAACGTTTAGACATATTCAGTTCTTAAACCCCTATTTTGGCTATTAGTAGATCCTAACTTTCATCATTAGTTTTTTTTATGCGAAGCATTATAAATTGTCCCTTGATGATTAGCCAGTAAATACCTATAGTAAGCGCACTTCCTAAGCCGGAACGAAAAGTTGTGTAGTAGTAATACTGCGAAACTTTTGGCTTTGTGGTTGTGATGTTGTGTTTGCAAGTTGTCTGGAAATTCCAGACTTAGTAGCTGATGCTACTGTTTTTTTTCACTTCCTGTACATTTACCCTGTCTGTCCATAGTGATTTTATAGTGCACCGCCAAGGCGGTGCTTTTTTTATTCCCTATTTTTCTCTACTTTTGAATGACTCACACATACCGTTTTGATGTTTTCATCCATTTTTTATAATGAACTTATCATCTTTATTCTAAAAAAACTCACTACAAATTATCCCCAATAAATTAAAACAAGAAAAAATAGGATCTTAATCTGATCTCAGTGATTTTTTATTGAGTGAACTTTCATCATCTTAATCGTGTTATTATGAGCGCAATGACTTATAACAAACGGGTACCTTTAGGTTTCCGTTATAAATAAATATAATTAACCGTATAATCTATACGCCCTATTTTTAACGACAAATCACGAAAATTTATTCGTCTACCAATACAGCCTAACTATGAACGTATTTTCACCTGATTTATTTCGACAACAATTTCCTGCTCTTAAAGAAAAAACTATTTATCTCGATAGTGCAGCAACTGCATTAAAGCCTCTCGCCATGATAGAAGCCTCAGATGCGTTTTATCGCCATAATTTTGCGACGGTTCACCGTAGCCAATATCAGCATGCTAAAGAGACAACGCAACAATATGAGGCGACACGTCAACAAGTTACCGAATTAATCAATAGTGCTGATAGTGATACGATTATTTGGACAAAAGGCACCACAGAATCACTCAACTTTATTGCTCAAGGTTATTTTCGTCCACGCTTACAAGCAGGTGATGAAATAATTGTTAGTGAGCAAGAACACCATGCAAACCTTATTCCTTGGTTGATACTAGCGGAACAAACAGGCGCTCGAGTGATCCGTTGGCCTATTGAGGAGCATTTTTTACCTTCAATTGATAGCTTAAATGCTTTAATCAATAAGCGGACACGAATTGTTGCTGTTAGCCAAATGTCGAATGTGACAGGTGCTCAAATCGCATTAGATAAAGTGTCTCAATGCGTTCATCAATATGATAATTGCTTACTGGTTGTCGATGGAGCGCAAGGTATTGCGCATCACCCAACAGATGTCACAGCATTTGATATCGATTTCTATGTTTTTTCTGCTCATAAACTTTATGGCCCTAATGGGTTAGGTATTTGTTATGGTAAACGAAAACATTTAAAAGACATGGCACCTTGGCATGGTGGTGGAAAGATGCTCACTAACGCAACATTTGATGGATTTACTCCCGCGCCTATTCCTCAGCGTTTTGAAGCTGGAACGCCTAATGTTGCGGGTGTTATTGCATTTTCAGCCACATTAGCCTGGTTAGAAAAACAAGATATGCATCATGCTAACCAATATGCTCTTGAGCTTGCAGAAGAAGCAGAGAGGCGTCTGAGTGAGCTAAATGGGTTTATCAGTTACCGAGCCACCAATTCATCGATTGTTTCTTTCAATTTCGAAGGTGTTCATCATAGTGATTTAGCAACATTAATCACAGAGAAAGGTATTGCATTACGCACAGGGCAACACTGCGCACAACCTCTTATTGATTCATTAAATATTTCAGGCTGTTTACGCATTTCTTTTATGCCTTATAATCAACTTTCTGATATTGATGCCTTTATTGACGCTGTTATTTTTGCGTTAACACTCTTAAAAGACGAATAATTATCATGACCAACATTACAACACAGCATCCTTTTGGCAATGAAATCACCCTAGATATCTTGCTTAATGATTTTCAAAAATCAAAAGCATGGGAAGATAAATATCGCCAATTAATTCAACTTTCTCGTAAATTACCTGCATTACCTGATGAATTAAAAACAACAGAAAAAGAAATCAAAGGATGTGAGAACAGAGTGTGGCTAGGCGTTGAATTAAATAATGACGGCAAATACCATGTTTATGGTGATAGCGATGGTCGTATTGTAAAAGGCTTACTGGCTATTATTTTAGTCGCTGTTGAAAATAAAACGGCACAAGAAATAGCTGATATCGATATGTTAGCGATTTTTGAACAATTAGGATTGGCTAATCAAATTAGCCAATCTCGCACTGACGGAGTGAATGCAATTATCGCGCGATTGAAATCACTCACATCCCAGCATTAAGTTTTATACTCTAAATAATTCAAGATGTAGCTAGGCGAAAAGTGAATGAGTCGCTAGGAGCATACATCAGTATGTGACTAGTGTGAATGAACGCCGTCAACAACGCTACAACTTGAAGTATGACGAGCACGCTGCGCCTTTGCTAGCATCTTCTTCAAAGCATGAGACACCGCAATAAAACCAAACGATGCCGTTACCATCGTTACAGCACCAAAACCGGCTGAACAATCCATACGTTTCACACCATCCGCCGTACTTTTTGCCGCACAAACCGTACCATCGCCTTGTGGATAAACGAGTTGTTCTGTTGAGAAAACACAATCAATCCCTAATTTTCCCTTACTATTTTTTACGACATTAAAATCAGATTTCAAACGCTCTCTTAATTTAGCGGCTAACGGATCTTGAATTGTTTTTGCTAAATCCACCACTTGGATTTGTGTTGGATCGATTTGTCCACCAGCACCACCCGTTGTGATCACCGGAATTTTATAACGGCGACAATAAGCTAATAATGCAGCCTTTGGTCTTACACTATCAATTGCATCAATAACATAATCAAAGTCGTTATTCATCATTTCAGCGACATTATCAACCGTGACAAAATCATCAATACTAGTCACTTTGCATTCTGGATTAATTTCTAAAATACGCTGTTTCATCACATCGCATTTAGGCTGACCCACGCTTTCTTTTAACGCATGTATTTGACGATTAGTGTTAGTCACACACACATCATCCATATCAATTAAGGTGATGGCACCAATACCACTACGTGCTAATGCTTCAGCAGCCCAACTGCCAACTCCACCTATACCCACGACACAGATATGAGCCTGAGCAAAATAAGACAACGCGTTTTGCCCATAGAGTCGCCCTATTCCAGAAAAGCGTTGTAAATATGAATCTGATAATGAATTTTGCATAATGCGATAACAACCTAAATAACAGAAATAATCATGGCTCTTAATATCCATAGCCATGTCGTTTGCATAATTTTACCGTTAATAACGAACAGATAAATAGCAAATCGTTTTTATGACGAAGGATTTAATGAGTTAAGTTGTGATTTTTTTAATACCCAAACACGCCCATAATGATTATAAAAACCTGCCATATGACCCGCATCTTTACCAATTCCATGATAAATATCGAAATGATGCCCTTTAATTGCCCCACCTACATCTAATGCCACCATTAAACGCATTTGATATTCGCCTGTAAAATTACCGGTATTATCAAGTACAGGAATTTCAGCAAGCAACACAGTTCCGGCAGGAATAATACTTCTGTCAGAAGCCACAGAGGCAAGTGCAACAAGTGGGATAGCACTAGCGCCTCTAACCGGTGTAAAAGGCTCTGGTTTGAAAAAAACAAATGAAGGGTTTTCTTCTAATAATTTTCTCACTTCGGTATCACTATGTTTATCTGCCCACTCTCTGATAGCCAGCATAGACATATCTTTTCTTTCTACTTCGCCATTATCAATAAGCACTTTACCAATACTACGGTAGGGGTGTCCGTTTTTCCCTGCATAACCAAAGAACGTTAAAGGTTTACCATCACCAAAATCAACATAACCACTTCCCTGAACTTCCATCATAAAATTATCCATAATGGAGTTACTGTAAGCTGCAATTAAAGATTGGCTTAATGCACCATTATAAATAGCAGCACGAGACGGCAACTTTGAACGGCTATTAGCTGGCATTTTATAAAGAGGGTATTGGAATTCACCTTGTTGCGTTAAACGGGCTTCAAGAACAGGTGTGTAATATCCAGTAAATTGAACATTACCGTACTTATCAACCCCTTCCATTTGAAATGCAGAAAGATTGAATTGGCGTAATTGGCGAGTATCAGCACCAGATCGTAACCAGTTTTCTACCGCTTGATAAGTTTCTTTATTGCTATTGTATAAACGGGATGATGTTTGGTTTATCTGGCTTACTTGTTGTAAGTAATCAGGGCCATTAATGGGTGTACCTTGTGTATTTGGCGAACTTACCTCAATGAGATCTTGCTTAAGCTTTCCATCTTTATACTGTTGCCCTTGCTCTGTTGGACGATGACATCCAGTCAAGGCAAGCGCTAACATACCTAAAATTAACGATTTTCGCCAAGTAACCATTTTTTTCCCGCTTAATAACTAAATTTGAGTACTGATTTTGAATGAGAAAGATACCAAAGCCAAATCAATAAAGATAATGAATATACATGTTGTACCTGCGTTCTATTATCACCCAATCAATATGACTTTTAAACATCAAGTATATACTCTCTAAATAACTTGAAGTATGACGAGTATAACTGCCTAAATTTGCATCTTGATGTGTTATTTCTGACCGTTTTTAAAAGAAAACTGTAAAAATTTCATAAAAAACTTGCAACTCGGCAGATCCTGAGTATAGTGCCCCTCTGTGGAGACGCGGGGTGGAGCAGCTTGGTAGCTCGTCGGGCTCATAACCCGAAGGTCGTCAGTTCAAATCTGGCCCCCGCAACCAATTCACAAAGCAGTAAGTTATAGTATCAGTCGCGG
>NZ_JBEEVJ010000002.1:52862-447673 GCF_040139785.1 Proteus genomosp. 6
GATGGAGCAGCATGGTAGCTCGTCGGGCTCATAACCCGAAGGTCGTTGGTTCAAATCCAGCTCCCGCAACCAATTCTATAAACAACAATTCAGTCGCGGGATGGAGCAGCATGGTAGCTCGTCGGGCTCATAACCCGAAGGTCGTTGGTTCAAATCCAGCTCCCGCAACCAATTCTTTTCAATGTTATTCCTCATTTTTACCATCTCTTTTGATTTATTAATTCAAATCTATTACCCAACTTATTTATACATTTATTCTGATCATTCTCTTTTATTTTAATAAGATTATTGTGTTGAAAAACAATAAGACATTCCAATAGAAAGCAGATGATATTCACTTTCTACTGGAATATGAAAAGAAGGTATAAAAAGAATTTAACTACGATCAGCTAACGTTAATTCACCGCCATTAGCAAAATAAGCTTTGATACCTTTGAAAATAGATTCTGCAATCTGTTGCTGGAATTTTGCTGTTTTCAGCTTTTTCTCTTCTTCGATATTACTGATAAAGGCCGTTTCAACCAGAATTGACGGAATTTCTGGCGCTTTTAATACCGCAAACCCAGCCTGATCGACTTTATTTTTATGCAATTTATTAATCCCCCCCATCAGCTTAAGCACTTCACTACCAAATTTCAGACTGTCGTTGATAGTGGCTGTTTGCACAAGATCAAGCATTGCATGGTCAACGTAGCGGTCACCACTTTTACTCACCCCACCAATTAAGTCAGACTCATTTTGTGTTTGAGCAAGATAACGCGCTGTATTACTGGTTGCGCCGGTTTTTGATAATGCAAAAACAGATGAACCTCTTGCAGAGCGGTTTGTAAATGCATCAGCATGGATAGAGACAAATAAATCTGCCTGCATTTTTCGCGCTTTAGCAACACGTACAGTCAATGGAATAAAGACATCTTCATTACGTGTCATATACGCTTTCATTTTGGCATCTTTATCAATAAGCGTTCTTAAGCGACGAGCAATTTGTAAAACCACATCTTTTTCACGAGTTTTATATTTGCCGATTGCTCCCGGATCTTCTCCACCATGACCAGGATCGATCATGATAATAATCGGCCTATCACGCCCCGCTCTGCCAGGTTTACGTGTGTCTGTTTGTGCGGGTACAGCTTGTTGTAAATCACCGTCGTTATATTCACGCAATAGTGCTAATAGTGGATCATCTTCAGTATCAGCCCCATGACTTGGGTAGAAATCTAGCACTAAACGGTTTTTAAATTCAGCCACAGGTTTAAGCGTAAACATTTGTGGTTGTACAGGCGTTTTTACTTCAAATACCAGTCGCACTGTTTTAGGTGTATTTTGACCAACCCGAATAAGTTTTAAATACGGATCGCTAGTCTGAACTTGATTAGCAACACCTTTCAATACGCTATTAAGTTGAATACCTTCTAAATCCACCACAATACGTTCAGGGTTTGACAATGCAAACTGACGATATTTCAGTGGTGTACTGGATTCTATAGTCACGCGAGTATAAGTCGAGGCAGGCCAAACCCTCACAGCAACAATAGATGCTGTGGCTGCAAGACCAACAGGACTAATACTTAACAATAATAACGCGCCAATTCCTTTAACAAGACGACGACGAGTTTGATTGTGCTCAGAATGACTCATGAAAATATTCCAAAAAAACGATTAACGTCAATAAACTCTAAAAAGAGATAAAAAAGTTAAGAACGAAAAACTTTACCCAATCCACACTTCACTGTCACTTAAAAACAGCACAATTACTCACTTTTACACGAATATTCTGCCTTCAGGGAAAACAATAAGATAGGATTTTACTTGCCATTCCTCTCCAAAAAGAATAAAAATACATTAAATTCGAATAAAAATTCACTTGAGAGGGTTTTATGAAAGAGCGTAGCACCGAATTGGTCGATGGATTTCGCCACTCGGTTCCGTATATTAATGCACATAGAGGCAAAACATTTGTCATTATGCTAGGTGGCGAAGCCATTGCTCACGAAAACTTCCCATCTATCATTAATGATATTGGGTTGTTACACAGCCTAGGCATTCGTTTAGTGGTTGTTTATGGTGCTCGCCCACAAATTGATACTGCTCTTGAAATACAAAAAGTATCTCCGATTTATCATAAATATACGCGCATCACAGATAGTAAAACCTTAGAAATCGTTAAACAAGCTGCGGGTACATTGCAACTTGATATTACGGCTCGCCTATCAATGAGTTTAAGCAATACGCCATTACAAGGTGCGCATATTAATGTTGTTAGTGGTAACTTTGTTATCGCACAGCCATTAGGGGTTGATGATGGCGTTGATTATTGTCATAGCGGAAAAATTCGTCGTATCGATGAAGAAGCTATTCATCGCCAGTTAGACAGTAATGCTATTGTATTAATTGGCCCAGTTGCAGTGTCTGTTACTGGTGAAAGCTTTAATCTCACCTCAGAAGAAGTGGCAACACAGCTTGCGATAAAACTTAAAGCACAAAAGCTGATTGGTTTTTGCTCATTCCAAGGTGTTATCGATGAAGAAGGTCACATTGTTTCTGAACTGCTGCCTAATCAAGCTGAAGATAAAATTCGAGAGCTACAAACAGAAGGCGATTATCACTCAGGCACAGTAAGATTCTTACGGGGAGCTGTTAAAGCCTGTCGTCGTGGTGTAGAGCGTAGCCACTTATTAAGTTATCAATCTGATGGTGCGCTTATTCAAGAATTATTCTCTCGTGATGGTATTGGTACTCAAATCGTCATGGAGAGTGCAGAGAAAGTTCGTAGAGCAAATATTAATGATATTGGTGGCATACTCGAACTTATTCGCCCATTAGAACAGCAAGGTATTTTAGTCAGACGTTCAAGAGAACAATTGGAAATTGAAATTGATCAATTCACTATTATTGAACGCGATAATATGACTATCGCATGCGCAGCGCTCTACCCTTATCCATCAGAAAAAATTGGTGAAATGGCCTGTGTTGCAGTGCATCCTGATTATCGTAGCTCTTGTCGTGGTGAGGTTTTACTACAGCGCATTTCAGCGCATGCTAAGCAATTGGGGTTAGAAAAGCTATTTGTTCTAACAACTCGTAGCATACACTGGTTTCAAGAAAAAGGATTTGAACCTGCTGAAATTGATAAATTACCCATTGAAAAACAAGCACTCTATAATTACCAACGCCGTTCTAAAATTTTAATTTTAGACTTACATAAAGAGTAATTACCAAGCACAAAAAAGACAGGTATCCCTCTCAATGCCTGTCTTTTATTATTTTCCATTATTAACTAACCGCTAATAACGTAATTTATCAATTAATCCACTTCGACGTTGAATACGCGTTTGTATTGCCATTTTCACCATAGACTCTGAAGCATAAAGAGAAAGCTTCTGTTTAGCGCGTGTTAATGCGGTATACAACAATTCTCGACTAACAACAGGTGAAAATTTATCGGGAAGAACTAATGCTGTATGGGTAAATTCCGAACCTTGTGATTTATGCACCGTCATTACATACGCAGTTTCATGTTGTGGTAATCGGCTAGGTTGGATCGCTTTCAATTTTCCATCTGGTAGTTGGAAAAATGCTTTCATTTCACCTTCATCGTTATTGAGCATAATGCCAATATCACCATTAAACAGACCTAACGTACTGTCATTTCGTTGGATCATAATTGGGCGACCAATATAATCACTTTGATAACTGTTTGTAGGACGACGGATCAATCGCTGGCGATGCAATAACATTTCAATTCTGTCATTTAAACCACTCACACCAAAAGGACCTTCTCTTCGTGCGCACAATAAACGGTATTGGTTAAATGCATTAAGAATAATATCAGGTGATGCTTTTTGAGAAACTAAAGTGAGATACTCTCGATAAGCATTAACAGCATCTTGTATCATCAGTAAATAACTTTCTTTTGACTCTAAAGCAATAAAGCTCACATCTTGAGGCTCTAATGCTATTTCAAGCTGTTGTGGGCTAACCTCTGCTTTTTTCAACAACGCAATAGCAATTTTGGTTTGTCCTTTATTAACCGCCAAAGCAAGTTGTCCTATCCCTGAATCTTCACCAAAACGGTAGCTTTTACGTAATAGACACAGAGAATCACTGACGACAGACACTGGAGTTTGAGAAACAGGAATAATATCAGTAGATTTAACCAATTCACCTTGAGTTAAGTGATTAATCTGATCAAATCTTTTTTGACTAAAACCATCTTCAGAAAAACGGCAAATATCACCTAATACAGCCCCTGCCTCAACAGAAGCAAGTTGGTCTTTATCACCTAAGAAAATGACGTAACATTTTGATGGAAGTGCATCAATCAAGCGTGCCATCATGGGTAAATCAACCATTGAGGCTTCATCAACAACTAAAATATCAAGCTGTAATGGATTATCTTTGTGGTAACGCACTTGCTGACTTTCAGGCTGAGCCCCTAATAAACGATGAATAGTCTGTGCCTGCTTTGGCATCCACTTATTTTCTTCTTCGCTTAAATTAAGTTGCGCCAAAGCCTTACCTAAAGATTCCGTTAATCTCGCAGCGGCTTTTCCAGTTGGCGCCGCTAATTGAATAATGGGCTTCTCATTTGATGTGAGCATCACAAAAGCCGCTAAAATTTTAGCAACTGTCGTGGTTTTCCCCGTTCCTGGCCCCCCTGAAATAATAGAAATGGGGCTTGTGATAGCAACACTGGCAGCTACTTTTTGCCAATTTGTTTCTTGGCTTTCTTTCGTTGCTGGAAAAAGCTGGTTAAGTACCTTAATTAATTCATTTTCATCAATATCAACAATGCTGTGCTCTTGCCTAAAAAATTGCGCTACTTTCTCTTCATAGCTCCACATTCTTTGTAGATAAAGAAGTCCATTATCTAAAATAATGGGGAAAGGAGAATCATCGTTACTTTGACTAACGCAATGACAATGAGTCAACTCTTCTACTATTTTTTTAGCAGAAGGCTTACCCATTTTTTGCCAAATTTCTTGTGCAAACTCTTTTTGTCTACCATCAAACAGTTGATCTTTTTGAATAATACTCAATGGTAAACAAACATGCCCCGCTCCAGTTTGAGCACTCAAATAAGCAAATACAAATAGTAAAATAGGGTTTTCATCTTCAACCAGCATTTGTGCAAATCGGAGATCTAAAGGTCGTAATAAGTTTTGTGTAATCGCTTGTTCTAATAGTTTGATCATTTTTATTTCTCACCGACTACATCGGATTTGCTACTTTTACCTGTAAATAATGAATCCAACGCCAAAACAAAAGCTTCATCAGGCAAATAAGCGTAAACCCCATTTCCGGGATGTTCTTTATCTATACCCCGTAAAAAAAGATAATAAATACCACCAAAATGAGTTCGATAATCATAATCAGGAATACGTTGCTGTAAAAAACGATGTAACGCTAAGGTATAGAGTTGATATTGCAAGTCGTAGCGATGATCCATCATTGCATTCATCATCGCTTCTTGTGTGTAATCCTCACTCGATCCACCTAACCAATTCGATTTATAATCCACAACATAGTATTTACCTTCCCAAGAAAAAACTAAATCAATAAAGCCTTTGAGCATCCCTTCTACTTGTTGAAATTGCAAAGCAGGACAACGTTTTGATAGAGGATCAAACTGACTTATTAATTGAGTCAATTGAGCTGATGATACTTCTTTCTCAATAGGTAAATAGAATTGTAATTCATCAAGTTGTTGTGATTTTGGGATATCAGCAAGACATAATCCTTGAGAATTAAGAGGCGTATGAAACAGCGTTTCCATCCATGTAACTAAAAGAGGAGCCCACTTTTCATCAAAGCCTTGAGCTGTCAATTGTCCTTGTATCCACAGTTCATCAATAGGCTGCGAAAAATCCAACACTTCAAGCAAACTATGTAAGAATGTTCCTGCTACTGCACCACGAGGGAAATGATGAATAGAATTTTCATCAACCTCTCCTTGTTGCTTCTCACCTTTAGCATCTGTATCAAGTCCTGGTGCGATAGATTGCACCAAAGCCTCAATATCACCCAAATCAAAATGATAATTACGATTTGAATGCTGATAGGTTAATCCTGAATAACTCGTTATACGCCAATTATCATGGATCTGACGTTTAAATATAGCGGCTTCAAGTTTTGTTTCTGCCATTAATTGAGGCTGATAGCGATGTACTGATATGTTATCAAGCGTTGTTACACTGATATTATCATCTAATAAAGCGTGAATTGATTGATGTAATAATTCACTATCGCCTTCTTCACCTTGCTGTAATAAATACCCTAAAGCATTTTTATGCAGATCAGTAAGCCCTGATTTACGTTTAGTCCCTTTAACAAGAGGAGCAACACCAACATAACAGCAGAATTTAGATCGTGTTAATGCCACATAAAGTAAGCGTAAATCTTCAGCTAAGCGCTCTTCATCTGCTAAACGTAAGCTTTCAGGTCGGCTAAAAATATCTAATTTCGCGTGAAATTTTTCTCTGTCATGATAAAGCGCCCCTTTTTGTTCTTGGTAATTACAAGCAAAAGGTAAGCAAACAATAGGATATTCAAGGCCTTTAGATTTATGAATAGTACAAATTCGCACAAGATTTCGGTCGCTTTCCAAGCGCATTTGTTGACTTTCAGATTGCGCATCAGGATGAGAAATCTGTTGTGCTAACCAACGAATAAGAGCGTGTTCACTATCAAGTTGTAATGATGTTTCTTGTAATAATTCACCAATATGCATGATATCTGTAAGCCGGCGCTCACCATCAATACTTGCGAGTAAATTTTCCGCAATTTGATTATCCATCATGATTTTACGCAACATTGGTAAAACACCACGCTTTTGCCATAATGCATAATAATCAGCAAATTTTTCTACATAATTATTCCAGCGATGTTCATCATGATTTAGGCTATCAATTTGCTTCGCGCTAAAACCAAATAATCGGCTGGCTAAAGAGGCTCTTAAAACACGCTCTTTCTCTGGTGTTACAACCGCTTGTAGTAACCAAAGTAGATCTTTCGCTTCATTGGTTTCAAATACACTTTCACGATTGGATAAGAATACGGATTGTATTGAAAGTAAATTCAGTGCATCACGGATCAGTATCGCTTCTCTACGGCTACGCACCAGTACCATAATATCAGCAGACGTAACCGCTCTTCTTGCACCTTGCTCAATCAGCCAAGCCTGTTGCTGATCCCCTGCTGATAACCAATCACGAATTTGTGCGGCACATTGCGCTGCCATGATTTGCTCATAATTTCCCGTAGAAACACTTTCGCCTTCAGCAAGCCAAAAATTAAAAGGCGAAATCGGCTCATCATGGTAAATAAAGACCATGTCTTGGTTTTTTTCAGCCGAACTTACTTCAATAAAAGGGATATGTTCAAATAAAAATGGGGCCTTGGAACGCATAAAAAGCTTGTTAACTGCATTCACCATACCCGGCGCAGAGCGCCAGTTAGTATTTAATGTGTAGTGATGAGATGTCTGCTTTCGTGCTTGAATATAAGTAAAAATATCCGCACCACGGAAAGCATAAATTGCCTGTTTAGGATCACCAATAAACAGCAAACCACTATTTTCATGCTCACCATAAATGGCATCAAAAATACGATATTGTTGAGGATCGGTGTCTTGGAATTCATCGATCATTGCAACTGGATAACGTTCACGAATAGCTTGCGCTAAAGCCTCGCCACTTTCACGTTTTAACGCTCTGTCTAGACGTGTTAATAAATCATCAAAGCCCATTTCACCACGACGCATCTTTTCATTTTCAATACCTTGGCGTATTTCAGGAATGGCGTTGGCAAGAATAACATCTCGCAGAGTTAGGCTCTGCTTTGTTAATCGTTCAATTTCAATAAAAAGAATATGCTCTGGTGCTGGGCCTTTCGTTGCCTTTTCATTCAGCGTTTCTTGAGAAAAACGAACCAAACAATCAGGTAATTGATAGCTTTTCGTTTCTAATGTTGATGCCCACAGAGTAATTTCTTCAATCCATTTAGGTAAGAAACGACTGCTATAACTACGTTTATCAACACCTGAAGCGGTTATCCATGCTTCAACTTCATGATGATGTTCATGCCAACGAGCTTTCACCTTGTTAATTGCTTCAATAACCGCTTGATGACGCTCTTTGACTGATTCATTTTCACTGTCTAATGCCACACCTTCGATTTCAGGCATTTCACCTTGTAAATAAGGCTGTATTTCATAAAGTAGCTGTTCAGGGCCAGACCAAATCTGGCTTACTGCATTAGCAACATCATAAGAAAGTGGATAACAATGACGGCGCCAAAAGTCAGCACATACCCGTTTTTTAAGCTCATATTCATCTTGGATCAAGACTTGTTCAAACAAGACTCCTGATTCAAATGCATTGTTTGCCAACATACGCTGGCAAAATCCATGAATAGTATAAATAGCCGCTTCATCCATTTGTCGTTCTGCTTCTAACAACCACTGTGCAGCCAGCTCTTTATTCGGGATTTGTTTAAGTAATTCGTGGTAAGCGTTATCACTACTTTCAACATCATGACGGATACAGGCAAGTCTTAGTTCATGGATATTTTTACGAATGCGGGCTCGTAATTCATCTGTCGCCGCATCCGTAAATGTCACAACTAAAATCTCTTCAACACTGAGAGGGCGGTAGAATGCAGACTCTCCGCCTAATCCAAGAAGCAACCGTAAATACAACAACCCTATTGTATAAGTTTTCCCTGTTCCTGCTGACGCCTCGATGAGGCGTCTTTGGTACAGAGGGAGTGTATACGGGTTTAATGGCTGTGCCTGTATCACTTCACTCACTCTTTAATTTCCTCAATAGGTAAGGTTTTTTGTAATTCACTTACCGTAGCATAACGTTTCCATTGTTTATTTTCGGCGTAATCAGCATCTTTGCCATCTTTACCAATAATTTGAGAAACAAAAATAAATCCGTTTGGTTTTATAATTGCTTTTTCATAAAACTCAATAGCTTGTTTTAACGTTACTTTATTAAGCTCAGCTAAGAATTTTTCACGTCCATCATATTTTAAGTTATTACGATGGAAGTCATTTCGATAAAGAGAAACTTCTTCATAGAATGTTTGAGGTGGCTGTTTAACTTCGGTAATAATCGCTTGTTTATACTGATTAAAATCAGCCTCTTTCATTTTTTTCAAACGCTCGTAAGCTTGTTGATAAAATGCGTTATAGCGCTCATTTAAATAGACAGGCGGTTTTGCATTACTTTGCAGTAAAAAGCCGATACCTGATTGCTCACCCATAGTAGCTTGATAAGCAAATACAGCATAACCAAGTTGCTCTTCTGTTCTTAATTGATCATAGAACCAAGGTTTGATAATAGACGATAACACTGAAGAAATTGCCTGACCTTCAAGGCGGCTATAACCCGTTGGGATATAAAGCTCACCTAATGCGTTATCTGTGCTCTTCGATTTATTTTGGAATTCAACTGCATTTAATTTATTGAATACTAATGTTTCACCGATCCAATATTCTGTGCCTTGATTACCTAATAATTCGTGTGCAGATTTAGCAATATTGCGGCTTTGCTCTGGCGTTAAGTTACCAATAATCAGCGCTTGAAGTGCCGCGTTTTTAATGACTTCACGGCGATTATCAATAATATCTTGCAGTGTAATTGACTCTAATGCTTTGAGTTTGTCAGCTTCTTCATAGTACGGGATCGTATTTAATCGACGAGCTGGTAGCATAGCTGCTTCAAATGCTTTTAAGTTATGGGTCACTTCAAGTTGTTCACGATACCAAGATTTAGCTTGATCTAGCTCTTCTTGAGTTGACTCAAAACTCATATAGCTTTTCAGTGTCGCATTAACAAGTTCTGGTAAATGTTGCGTATAACCATTCATTGAAAAATCAATACCTTGTCCTGATGTAGATGAGATATTCATTCCCGCAACAGAAGCTTGGTAAGATAATTCACTTAATGCTAGACCTGCAAGATAGTCTGTTAAAGTTTGTGTCACTTGTTGCTTAACAGTGATATCCGATTTTTTATTCACCAAACTTAATGTCACACTCGCTTTCGGTTCATCAGAAAAATAGTGTGATGGCATATAGAACAGACGAGCACTTTTATCCTGCCACAACAATTGTGGTTTGATGATTTTACTGTCCGCATCAATCAGTGAAAGATTATCAGGGATGTAAGGGTTAAGTGCTGGCAATGATAATGAAATATCATCTGATAATGTTTGCCATGTTTTTAATTGCTTATCTGTGATTTTATCAACCTGATAAGGCGCGTTAACAAAGTAAGCTTGTTTGTTAGAAGGTTCATTAGGACTTATTACCCAAATACGAGCCTTCTCTGGTGTCAGTGAATCAAGACGTGAAAGGATAGCTGAAGGCTCATAATTATCAGCGATATAGTCTGCATTAAGGATATTTTTGACTGGATAACGCAGCATCATATCCGAAATGCCTTCTATGTAATTCATATCTCTTACAATAGAGCCATAACGGAATGAGAGATCCAATACATTCGCAATTTCATCAAAGTAACGCTGACTGATACCTTCTGTTTGAATTAAACGAATGTACGAAAAGATAGCGGAAATCACTTTGTCTTTTTGCGCTAACCCTTTATCGGTTAACGAAACATAAATGGTAAACGAGCCTTGGTTACGATCAATATAGGGCTCTGAGAACGCACTAATATTTTCGGCTAAACCTTGGTCTTGTAACCATGTTGCTAAAGTGCCTGAACTACGATTACCAATTAAATAGCCAATGTATTCGTCCGTTTTACTGCGAAAATCAGCAACGTTGTTATCTATACCAAACTCAATTTGTAAAGTCTTTTGCGGTTGAGCCGGTACTAAGTGGATCATTAACCCTTTTTCTTTATCCGTCATAGCAGGTACAGTGGTGACAGGCACACCTGCCTTTTTATTCGGGATACGAGCGAAAGTATCTGCGGCTAATTTAGATAATTCATCAAGTGACTTATTACTGTAAATTACCCCATTCATTAAGTTGCCAGAATAGTGCGTTTGATAAAATTTAATTAATTCATCTTGTAATTTACTGTTTGGCTTATCACTCAGCGTTTCTAAATTTCCGCCCATAAAACGGGAACTTGGATGAGCAGGGTTTAAGGTTTCTGCCCTGACTTGCCAAAAACGCATACCATCGCGCGCGCGCGCCATAGTTAATTCTGCATTAACAGCATTACGTTCACGATCTGCATTTTTAGGATCAAGTAAAGGTTCAGCTAAAGCATCAGCAAGTCGATCAACCGCTTCATTAATGGCACTATTTTCCACTTCTAAATAGAATGCAGTACGATAAGTCGTTGTACTCGCATTATGAGAGCCACCATTCTTTTGTAAGAACTCAGACATGCTGCCTGATTGAGGATATTTCACCGATCCCATTAACACCATATGTTCTAAATAGTGCGCAAGACCTTGCTGACTATCAGGATCTTCTAATGCGCCAACAGGTAGCGCAACTGCCGTTAATGATTTAACTGCTTTTTCATCAGAAACCAGTAATACTGTCATTTCATTAGGTAGTTTAATCGCTTGATATTGCCGTGGATCGCTCTCACTTTTTTCAATGCTATCAGGCAATACTTGCCAGAGTGGATCAGCGGCAAAGCTGTTGATACTCACTAGCATCAATAACAACATGATCCATAGTTGCGAGCAGTACTTTCTCATCTGATATGAGCTCCCTTATTTTTTCAGAAATGGAATTATTGGTTTAAATATTGTTAATGCCGTCTGTTTGACCGTTTGTAAAAAAGGCTCGTCTAATTGAGAGAAAGCACGCTGAACATACATATCACTCATTTCACCATCTCGATTATAGCTATCCGTTAAATGTTGCATCAGTACTAATTCTGCTTTCTCAAGTGTCTCTTCATCATCAAGTAAAAACTCTTGTGATTTTTTATCATAGCAAGCTTGTAACCAAGCCCAGCCACTTTTCGCAAATAGCGCTAATGGGCTGTTTAACCCTTGTTTATAGTCACTGATTAACTTGTCTAACGTTGAATAGGCAAATTCAGGATCAACTGGTAATAAACACCATTGAGTCTCTTTTCTGCCGTAAAACCGACTCTCACCCGTTCCCTGTTTCAAACAATAAACTAGGTGCTCAATCCACAGCTGCAATAAGTCATTAGCGGTTAAGCTGGCAGGTCGCCAACGTAATAAACCATCAGCTTGTACCTCATTTAAACGACCAATCAATGGCATTGCACTAAAGCTTTGCTCTAATGTGACAGAATGTGTAGCTAATCGTTCACTTCTTATCTTTTCAGCTAAAGGAAGTAACTCTTCTATTTGCTGCTCCCAATAAATTTGACCAAATGCACTTGCAGGAAGTTGACCTGCTGCTTTGATACGCTCAAACAAAGCTTCTGTTGAAGTTTGATCAATCAATGCTTTTAATAACCATTGATTCAATAGATAACGTTGAAGAGCATTTATCACAAATGGCTCTTCTTCGGGTAATTCTGTTTCTTCAATAACAAAGTTTATTTTTAATCTTTGTTGGAAGAATGCACGAATAGGATGACGATAAAAACGTGCAAGCGCATCAACAGAGACTTGATCTATTGTGTCATCATCGTTTAGTGGCTCGGTAAAAGTTTGATGAACCATTCCCTGCCCACTGGCAGCAGGCAGCCATTCAGAGGCATAAGAACGAAAGAAAGCGCCTATTTGGAAATTTTCTTGGGCAAAAGGAACACGGCTATGTTGTGTTAATAGATGCTGATTTATACGAGCCGCACTGTCATCGACATTGAGTTCATCATCCTCCGGTAAACGGAAATTTTGCCCAATATAATCTTGTAACTCTTTGATTAAAACTGATGGATTGCATTCTCGATCGTCACGTATCGATTTTCCGATATAGCTGATATAAAGGTATTTTTCAGCTGAGCTAAGCGCTTCAAGGAATAAATAGCGGTCATCATCACGACGTTTTCTATCACCACGACGGCGTTTTTCCGCCATTAAATCAAATCCTAACGGCTGAATATTACGAGGATAAATACCATCGTTCATACCTAATAAACACACTGCTTTAAAGGGAATGGAGCGCATTGGCATTAGTGTACAGAAATTAATGCTACCAGCTAAAAAACGCTGACTAATTTTTTCATCATCGAACCGTACTGTTAATTCATCCCGAATAAGGACCAGCGGAATTTCATTTTGATATTGCGCTTTCAATCCATTTTCAATCACTTTTTGCCATTGTTGGATAATAAGCACTAAAACTAATTCCGTTTCCTCATCAGACTCAAAAAAGGCATCAACTAATTGTTGTCCAACTTCTAGCCATGATTCTAATGAACGAGTTTCACTTAAACGTGTACGCCAATCACTTAATGTATAAAGAAAATCAGCGAGATGCCCTGCAAGCTCCGCAACTAATCCACTGGATTCATCATAAGGAAGCACACCTTTCCAAGGACCATTTTCACTTTCCATCGCATAACCAAGCAACATGCGCAGTAAGCCAAACTCCCATGTATTTTTGCCCGTGATTGGCAATAAGAATGAAGCCACATTCTCATCATCTAATCCCCAGCGTATGCCTGACTCATCAACCCAACGACGTAGTAGTTTTAGTTCATTTTCAAAAATAGAAAAATGCCCTGCTAAAGCAGGGACTTCAAGCAGTGCCAACACTTGTTCAGCGGTAAAACGACTTTGAGGAAGTTCTAGCAACGTAATAAAAGCCTGTAATACAGGGTGCGCTTGACGCGCTTTTCTATCTGAAATAGCAAAAGGAAGATAACGTTCTGAAGATGCATTACCAAACACTGCTTGAATATAAGGTGTATAGCTATCGATATCCGCAACCATCACAATAATATCGCGCGGTAACAATTCAGGATCTTGTTCTAATAAATGCAGTAATTGGTCTTGCAGTACTTCGACTTCGCGCTGTGGGCTATGGCTTGCATGGAAAGTCAGTGAGTGATCATCTGGTGAAATCACTCGTTTATTTTCACTACACTCATAAGTTTCAAGTGTTGTACCTAATTGCGAAAAATCTTCTAAATCAAGAATATCTGCTTGTAATTGATGGAGTAAATTATCTCTTGGGATCTCAACGAACGCATCTAACACATCGGTATATTCAAGTTCAGAGAGGAAATAAAGATTATCTTTACCTAGTTTTCCCCATGATGCTAATAGAGGATTACCGATGTTTTGCTCGCCCTCATCATTAAATAACGAAGAAGCATTTTTTTCATCTTTAAACCAAGGCGATTCATGCAATTGCTTATAATGGCGTGGCTTTCTGCTATTAAGACGAGAGAGAAATTTAGGATCTTGAATATCTCCCCAATAGTAACGGCAAGGATTAGTAAAGAGTAAATAGATCTCAGTATGACGCCCTATCGCTTGTAATGCCTGCAAATAAACTTGAGGTAGAGCCGAAATCCCACAAATAAAAATACGAGGTGGAAAACAGTGTTGAAGCTCCCCTTCTTTTGCATTATTTAAAGTCGAAATAAATTGCTGATAAAGGTTAGAACGGTGCCATTGAGGCTGATTAAGATCTTTTGTGTATTGCTGTAATGCTACCCACAATATTTTTTGCCAGCGTTGATTTTCACTCAACCCTTCGATTAACTCATCATTTTCCCACGAAGCTAACCAATCTGAACGATAAACTAAATATTGGTCAAATAAGTCAGCTACACGTCCTGCTAACTGGTGAAGTTTACGTTTATCTTCATCATCATCAAGGTAATGCAGTAAGGGTTTAAATTCTTCATTAGGCAAAAATTCAGGAAGTAATGCCATTAATTTCCATGTCATCGCATCTTTAGAAAAAGCGCTTTCTTTAGGTATACCTGATAACACCCGAGTAAACATTTCCCAAATAAAGGTTGCTGGTAATGGATAACGGATATTAGCAGCAATACCCAAGCTTTCGGCAAGCTGGATTTGCAACCATTGAGACATTCCAGGGCTTTGTACAAGGATCACTTCTTGTTCAAAAGGAGAAGAAAGTGGCCTGGTCTGCATAAAGTGCACCATAAGTGACTTTAGTAATGACAACTGATTTGAGTGATATATATGAAACATCAGATCCTCATCTTATTAATAGCATGACCAGTAATACAGCCTTATTTCGGGTAATACATTATTGGCAACATAACCTTCTATTTGCTGACAACCTTCAGACTGTAAAAGTGAGCGTGTCATTATTTTGGGGTTAGATGCGAAATAATCAGGTGATTTATCAGACATTTGTTCAAATAAAACAAAAAGTTCCTGCCCTGACTGCTGAATTTGAATTAGCTGCTGAAAATCAGCTTTTAATGATTGACTATACGCTATAATAGCGACAAAACTAATATTAAAAAACAGCAATATAAACATTGTATTAAGTAATATAGAGCCACTTTCTGATTTATTTTGAATATTATCTATAACACACACTCCTTATGCACTAATGGGCAATAATCTAGCCATCCGCTTGGATGAATAGTTATTGTTCTATTTTTATCCTTTAAGATACTAACCCATTGGTAATGATATATTTTATAACCTTTTAAGCTTTCTGCTTGTCCTTGAAGTAAGCCCTTATCTAGAGAGAGCAAAAATAGGCAGCTTTTTATTTTAGGATTTGCATGAAAAGTATGACATTGCCATTTATTTAATCGAGTTGATGAAAGATCCCAATTAAGTGCAATCCCCCACTGCAATGCAGATTCAGCAAATAAAAAAGCCTGTCGTGCTTGTAACTCTTGCATCACTATTTGTTGAGACTGCCTGTAATGATAAGCAAAGTTTCCAAGTACAGATAAACTCATCACAACAAAACCCATTACCATCAATAAACTTGCAAACCCCTGTTCATCTTTTCTATATGTAAAATCGGTATTCATAACAAGGTCACATTCCTTAAACGCATGATATTTTGATAATGCGACTTCACTTTATGATTTTGTTTTAAATGAAATTTTAAAGAAACTGAAAGATAAAAAAGAGACATCCCTTTTATTAAATGGGGCTTTGAATAAGAACGCAAAGTAAATTCAGTCACCTCAATTTCATTACTCTCAAAAAAACGTTGCCATCCTGAAGAGGCGCAATCTTTGACTCCTCTTCGTTGTTCTAGTTGTCCATTTTTAAGACGGTATCCAAAATAATCACTCTCTTTTGAAGAAGGCGGTTCCCATTTGCCATTGCTGTTTATGTCGTAAGCAAAAATAACGCAGGAGTTTTTCTCTTGAAGGGGGTATTGTCCTATCTTTAAAGAAGACTCAGCCAAGCCGTTTGGCTTCAACGTATTAACACAACTGTCATAACAATACCCTGTGCGTCTTAATTGTGCTTCTAACACCAATAACCGTTCTCTTAAAAAAATATCTAACTGGTATTGTTGGTAAGAATAGATCAGTGTGTTCATTATTTGAGGATAAGCCCGACTGATACATAGAAATAAAACCCCACTTATCGCGATAGCAAAAAGGCATTCCATCAACATCATGCCAGACGAAAATGAAATTCCAGATCGTTTCAACATGATGGAAATGCCTTCATGCTCTGACTACATGCTCTTATTCTGCCTAATGATGAAATAATAATTTTCACTTCGCCTTCTACACTGTGAAGAACAAAGCTCATGGGTTTTAACGTTTGACGAATTCCACCAAACGTAAAGTTTGAAACTGTTGATTGCTTAAGTTGAATGCCTGAAGCTAATTGAAAAATATCTTGTTGCTCTGATAAATGGCGAGAATGAAGAGGAGTCGCAATTATTTTATTATTTGGTGATAACAAAAGCGTAATTTTAATTCTTACATTAAATAATAGAGCTTGTTGTTGCTGATAAGAAAGAAAAGCAATGGTTTCACGCACGCTATGCAGTAACTGACGCTGGTAAGTAAAATGCTGATAAGCAGGAATTGATAAATAGCTTAAAATAGAAACTATCATCATCACAACCAATATTTCAAGTAAGCTTATACCAAATTCGCCCTCTTGCTGACGTGCCCTACTTAGGCTTATATCCATGTTATTGTTCATTTATTTCTCCTTTTAACCTACTGCGAGAATGCAGACAAAACATTTAAAGGTAAATAAAGGAAAGTGTTTTTTTCGAACAACAACGCAATAACCGTATTTTCAGAATAAATACAAAATAAGGGTAAACATGAAAAAAGCCCCTGTTTATTGCTAAACAGAGGCCTTTAAAGCAAGGAATAAATTAAACTGTAAATGGATATTTTATTGCTTCATGGCATTGATAACCTTCAACAGTAAAATCATCCGTTGTTACCCAAGTTTCAATATCTTCCAACGTTTTGATTTTTGGATTGATATGTAATGTTGGTAACGGTAATGGCTCTCTTTTTAACTGCACATCACGCATTAGAGGTAATTGATTTTCATAGATATGTGCATTGATTATCTTATGAAATGCTTTACCCGGCTTATGCCCTGTAATTTGAGCCACCAGCGCCAATAAAACAAAGCACTGAATTTGGTTGAAATTCAAACCTAGCGGCACATCACAACTGCGCTGATAAGAGGTTAAATAAAGCGTATCCCCCACAAGTGAAAAGGTATGCGTATGCATACAAGGGCGTAAACAACCCAGTTCCGTTTCACCCGGATTATAGAACGTTACGATTTCACCACGATCATCGATACCTTTAGTCAGGTCATCTACCACTTTACGTAATTGATCAAAATGAGAACCATCAGGGCGTTGCCATTGACGTCCTTGAACGCCATAAACACGCCCCATATCGTCTTCGCCTTTGCGATGAGGGTTATTTAACCATGCACCATTTTCATTTGCATTGGCATTCCATGTATTGCAACCAATTTCACGAAATTGAGCGGCATTGTCATAGCCACGTAAATACCCTAACAGTTCTGCAATGGCCGCTTTATAAAAACTTTTTCGTGTTGTTATCAGCGGAAATTGGTTATTCGCAACATCATATTCCAGATCGGCATTAATCACCGTTAAACAACGGGTTCCTGTCCGTTTATTATCAATCCATTGCCCTTCATCGATAATGCGTTGACACAATGCCAGATACTGCTTCATGTTGTCTCTCTTGTTAATTAGCTAATAATAAAAAATTTATCTCACACTATTTGTGAGCAGATGTTGGGTTTTGTGCCGTTTTTTTATCTTGACGATAAGCCCATACCATAAAAATAATACCCAACAGAATCATTGGAATTGAAAGTATTTGCCCCATACTCACACCACCAAATAATCCTAGTTGTGCGTCTGGTTGACGGAAGAATTCAACAATAATACGGAATGCGCCATAACCAATCAGGAATAGACCCGACACACTTCCGACAGGACGACTTTTACGCACAAAAATATTCAGAATAATAAATAGCACCACGCCTTCTAACAGCATTTCATAAAGCTGAGAGGGATGACGAGGTAAAACACCATATTCTTGAATAATAGGCAGTAACGTTGTTGGATCTTGAGCAACAAGCTGGAGATCCGCAGAACGCGAGGTTGGGAATAAGAACGCCCAAGGCGTATCTAATGTGACACGTCCCCATAATTCGCCATTGATAAAGTTACCAATACGGCCTAGCCCTAATCCAAATGGAATTAACGGTGCAACAAAGTCTGCCACTTGGAAAAATTTACGTTTAGTGCGTTTAGCAAACCAAATCATGGCACAAATGACCCCAATTAAACCGCCATGGAACGACATTCCGCCATCCCACACTTTAAAGAGGTAAAGAGGATCATTTAAAAAGACAGGTAGGTTATAAAATAAAACATAACCTAAACGACCACCGATAAATACCCCCACAAAACCGACATAAAGTAATGTTTCAACTTCATTTTTATTCCAACCACTATTCGGTTTTGCAGCTCGGCGATTTGCAAGCCATAAGGCAAAGACAAACCCAACTAAATACATCATACCGTACCAGTGTAGTGACACAGGCCCGATAGAGAACATAACGGGATCAATCTCTGGAAATTTAAGGTAGCTTATACTCATTATTCCCTACTTCACTTAATCAATAATTTCTGTGCTGGTTATTTATTACCAACACAGAAAAGGCTTATACGAAGGTCTGCTAGATACCTCCGCGAATTAATCCACCTAATCCTTGCCGTTCCATAAATTCAGAAGACAATTTTTTGATTTCTGTTGTGGTTTCAGCTTGCAACACCTGTTGCATAAAAGGCTGTAACATCACAGGATCAAGATGGCGCAATAAGTATTTTACCCTAGGTAAACTACGACCACTCATGCTTAACTGCCTAAAACCGAGCCCTATTAACAGCAATGCCCCTATTGGCGTACCCGCCATTTCACCACAAACACTCACTGGCAACTGATAATATTGGCATTGTGTTGCAATCAAATTCAGTGAACGCAATAACGCAGGATGCAAATTATCATAGAGTGATGCTACATGGGTATTATTACGATCGACAGCAAGTAAATACTGAGTCAAATCGTTTGTTCCAACAGAGATAAAATCAACCCGATTGGCTAATTGTGACAGCATAAACACCAACGAAGGAACTTCAAGCATGATGCCTAACGGTGGTGGAACACACTCACACTTTATTTCTCGACTAACTTCATCACATGCTCGTAGCAGCAATGTTCTTGCTTCGTCGATTTCATCAAGACTTGTCACCATCGGCAACAATATTTTCAAATTTTTAAATTCGAGATTTGCTTTTAGCATTGCACGTAGCTGAATAAGGAAGATTTCAGGTTGATCGAGCAATATTCTTATTCCTCTCCAACCTAAGCAGGGATTTTCCTCATTAATTGGCATATAAGGAAGTTGCTTATCAGCACCAATGTCTAAAGCGCGCAATACAACGGGTTTATCTGGAAAAAAAGAGAGAATTTCACGATAACGGTTTTTTTGTTCATCTTCAGAGGGAAAACCACTTTGCAACATAAAAGGAATTTCGGTGCGATATAAACCCACACCATCTATTCCCACACTAATGCGTTGCTCATATTTTATATTTAATCCCGCATTCAATTGAACGCTAACTGCTTCACCATTTTTTAAAACCGCTTGCTGTTCAAGTTGATCTTCTGCAATTTGGCTTAATACACTCTCTTCATCAATAATTTGTTTATATTCTTGAGTAATAAAAGGCTCTGGCTCAATAAATATTTCACCACGATAACCATCAAGAATAAGCATGCGATTATGTAACAGCTCAGGTTGAATATCTGCTCCCATAATCGCAGGTATTCCCATCGCCCTAACAAGAATGGCAGAATGTGAGTGAGTTGCGCCATCTCGAACAATGACACCAGCAAGTTGTTGCTCTGGTAACTCCGCCAATAAACTGGCACTTAATTCATCAGCGACCAAAATAAAACGCTCTGGCCAAATATTGGTTGAGCTTAGATCATCATCTAAATGAAATAATAAACGCTGTCCTAATGCTTTAAGATCAGAGGCTCTTTCTCGCATATAACCGTCTTTCAGGCTGGAAAATTGTGCTGATACTTTCTCAACCACCACTTTAACTGCCCATTCTGCGACATAGCCTTGTGTGATTATCGCGGTCATTTTATGTTTAAGCTGTGGATCATTAAGTAAATGCGAGTAGAGATCAAAAATGGCCGCACTCTCTTTTTGTGCATTCGCCATAAAACGCTTACTAAAACGGCGACATTCTGCTGTCGCATCTTCTAAAGCAACAGTGAGTCGATTTAGCTCTGCTTTTATATCAAGTGCACTGGCTTTAAATACATTTTCAAGGATTGGCTGAGCGACTTCTTGCCAGCCATATGCCATCACCACCCCCGTCGAAACCGAAAGTGCTTTAATACGGCTTTGACGATATTGTCCAAAAAGCCCTTTAGTTTGTACTTGCGATAACGTTGCACCTAATTGTGTCGCCAGTGTCACCATAAAAGATTCTTCGCTTTCATTAAATAAGCGACGCTCTTTTTGCTGAACGACTAATACACCAAGGAGTTGGCGACGATAGACAATAGGTACACCGAGAAAAGCACGGAGATCATCTTCTTTAACTTGAGGAAGGTATTTAAAGCTAGGATGCTCGCGAATATCAGCGAGGTTGATGAGCTCTGAAAGACGCCCCACTTCACCAACAACGCCTTCATCAAATGAGAGGCTAACGGCTCTCCCTCTGGGTTTTTTTAACCCTTTGGTCGCCATAAGATAAAAACAACTACGTTGTTTATCGGCAAGATAAATAGAACACACATCCGTGTGCATTGCCTGACACGTTTCCTTGACTAAGAGTTCAAGCGCTTCTGGAAGCCCCGCTGCCATAGCCACTTTTTCTACAATTTCTCGCAAACGTGTCAGCATAGTGTTATCTAATACCTTTTACGCCGATATCCATACGATGGACGAGGTAAAGACACTTGTTCTTGCAACGGCATGACTACGGGTGCGAACTCTTTCATTACACGTCGATAAACATCGCGTTTAAAAGAGACGACTTGTCTAACAGGATACCAGTAACTCACCCAACGCCAGCCATCAAATTCTGGCGTTTTGCTTTGTTGAACATTAATGTCTTTATCATTACTTGTTAACTGCAAGAGGAACCAACGCTGTTTTTGTCCAATACAAACAGGTTTTGTGTCCCAACGCACCAAACGCTTCGGTAACTTGTAACGTAACCAGTTACGTGTGGAGGCAAGAATTTTAACATCCTTGCGACTTAACCCAACTTCTTCGAACAACTCTCGGTACATTGCCTGCTCTGGCGATTCTCCAGGATTAATTCCCCCTTGAGGAAACTGCCATGAATGTTGCCCATAGCGACGAGCCCAAAGCACTTGCCCTTGCCGATTACAAATTACAATCCCTACATTCGGGCGGTAGCCATCATCATCGATCACTAGACTACCTCAATAACCAAATTTGAAAGATAACTCATTGTTTCATACTACCCACAAACGGTAAACCTCTATCAACAGACTTTGCACGACGCGCGTATTTATCTACAATGGGAAAGTCTCAACGGGGTGCCTTTTTAGGCTGAGAAAAACTCGTGGAACCTGATCCAGCTAATACTGGCGTAGGGATTTGAGTCAGGATGTTGCAATATTCATTGATTTGCCATCCTCACTCCTCAGATCCTACCTGACTTTTACTGAGGAACTAAACGTGTTAACTAAATCGCTTCGCTTTACTTTCCTTCTGGGCGCTCTGGGCATTATGAGCACTTTTTCAACTCAAGCCTTAGCACAAAAACCCACACTGACTGTTTACACTTATGATTCATTTACCGCAGATTGGGGGCCAGGGCCTGCAATAAAAAAAGCGTTTGAACAACAATGTGATTGCGAATTAAAACTTGTTGCCCTTTCTGATGGTGTTTCTCTGCTTAATCGCTTACGTATGGAAGGTGATAAGAGTAAGGCTGATATTATTTTGGGTTTGGATAACAATCTGATCCACGCAGCAAAAGAAACGGGACTTTTCGCACCAAGTCATATCGATACATCAAAACTCACCCTACCTGAAAAATGGGCTGATGATACCTTTGTGCCTTATGACTACGGTTATTTTGCTTTTATCTATGATAAAAACCGCATTGCTAATCCGCCAAAAAGTATGGCTGAACTGCTAAATAGCAAAGAAAAGTGGAAGATTTTGTATCAAGATCCTCGCACCAGCACACCGGGTTTGGGTTTAATGCTATGGATGCAGTCACTTTATCCTGAAAATACGGCCTCTGAATGGAAAAAATTGTCAGAGAAAACGCTGACAGTGACTAAAGGTTGGAGTGAGTCTTATGGCTTATTCTTAAAAGGTGAAGGTGATTTTGTGCTTAGTTACACATCATCTCCGGGTTATCACATTTTAGCGGATAAAAAAGATAACTATGCAGCGGCAATTTTCGATGAAGGACATTACTTACAAGTCGAAGTCGCGGCAAAATTGAAATCGAGCAAACAACCTGAATTAGCGCAACAATTTATGCAATTTATGCTCACCCCTGCTTTCCAAGAAACTATTCCTACAACCAATTGGATGTATCCTGTTATTGATATGCCATTACCTGACGTCTATTCCGTGATGCCTAAACCCGAAAAATCATTGCAATTCGATGCAGATGTTGTCGCAAAAGAGCGCCAAACATGGACTCGTAATTGGCAATCTGCGGTTAGCCGCTAATGGGAAGATGGCTTATCCCGGGGCTATGTGCCTCGGGTTTACTGCTTATTGTGGCGTTATTGTCATTTGGCGCATTGTGGTTTAACGCACCAAGTGGTGAGCTGACCTCAATTTTTGCTGATGAATATTTATGGCATGTTGTCCGCTTTACTTTTTGGCAAGCCTTTTTATCTGCGCTGTTTTCGATATTACCTGCTATTTGGCTTGCCAAAGCACTCTATCGACGCCAATTTAAAGGACGAACACTGTTTTTACGCCTATGTGCCATGAGTCTTGTGTTACCTGTTCTAGTTGCACTTTTTGGTATTTTAACGGTTTATGGCAGAGTGGGATGGATTGCTCAAATTTGTGAATGGCTAGGGATCGACTACCAATTTACCCCTTATGGTTTGCAAGGCATTCTATTAGCTCATATTTTTTTCAATATGCCGTTAGCAACCCGAATGCTATTACAAGCACTCGAAAGTATTTCGTCAGAACAACGCCAATTAGCCTCACAGCTTGGCATGAATGGCTGGCAACGTTTTCGTTTTCTTGAATTTCCCTATTTGTGGCGTCAAATTCTGCCCACGGCATCACTCATTTTTATGCTCTGCTTTGCAAGCTTTGCCACTGTCTTGGCATTAGGCGGAGGTCCTGCGGCAACGACTGTTGAACTCGCGATTTATCAAGCGTTAAACTATGACTACGATTTACATCGCGCTGCACTGTTAGCGTTGATCCAGCTTTTTTGTTGTTTAGGTTTAGTGCTTATTAGCCAAAAACTAAAAGGCACCCTTTTTGTGGGAAGCAGTCAAAAGCTACATTGGCGTGATCCCTATGATCCTATCTTTAGCAAAATAACCGATGGTTTAGTGATCACTCTTGCGATCCTCTTTTTAGTACCGCCAATTCTAGCGATAATAACGGACGGTCTTAACAGTCAATTTATACGTGTCATACAACAACCTGTACTTTGGCAGGCGTTTACTACCTCACTGATTATTGCGGTTGGTGCAGGTATTGTTTGTGTTGTATTAACGATGATGTTGCTATGGAGTAGCCGAGAACTTCGCTTACGGCACTTTAAAAAAGCAGGACAAGCCATGGAAATGAGTGGTTTGATTATTCTGGCGATGCCGGGGATTGTGTTGGCAACAGGCTTTTTCCTTCTATTCAACAATACGATTGGATTACCCGAATCACCGTATGTTTTAGTCATTTTAACCAACGCATTAATTGCTATTCCGTATGCATTAAAAGTACTTGAAAATCCAATGAATGACATCGCTTCACGTTATGGTCTTTTGTGTCAGTCGCTCAATTTACAAGGTATAAATCGACTCCGTTGGATAGAATTACGCGCATTAAAAAAACCAATTTCACAAGCCCTTGCTTTTGCTTGTGTGATTTCTATTGGGGATTTCGGTATTGTGGCTCTTTTTGGTAATGAAACCTTTAGAACCTTACCTTTCTATCTTTATCAGCAAATTGGTGCTTATCACACTCAAGATGGTGCCGTGACCGCCATGATCTTATTGCTACTTTGCTTCACTCTTTTTAGCCTAATAGAACGATTGGCAGGAAAATCTCATGATTAAATTAGAGCACCTTGCTTACACCTATGAACACCAACATCTCTTATTTAATTTAACCGTTAATACGGGAGAGCGTATAGCTGTGTTAGGCCCCAGTGGCGCTGGAAAAAGTACATTACTCAGTTTAATTGCGGGTTTTTTACCGTCAGAAAAAGGAAGCCTTTTTCTCAATGGTGAAAACCATACTAAAACCGTCCCTGCTAAACGTCCTATCTCCATGTTATTTCAAGATAATAACTTATTTCCACATTTAACTGTCAGACAGAATATTGGTTTAGGGTTAAATCCCAGTTTAAAACTGACTGATGCGCAAAAAGCACTATTAGAAGATCGCGCTAAACAAGTGGCTCTCAGTGAATATCTTGAACGCTTACCATCCCAATTATCGGGGGGGCAGCGTCAACGTGTCGCAATTGCACGCTGCTTGGTACGTGAACAACCGATTTTATTACTCGATGAGCCTTTTTCTGCATTAGATCCCGCTTTACGCATTGAAATGCTGGCACTACTTGAGCAACTTTGTGGTGAGAAGACGTTAACCTTATTGATGGTTTCGCATAGTTTAGAAGATGCTGCAAAAATCGCCTCAAGAGCGATTGTGATTGATAACGGTATGATTGTGTATGATGGAAATACACAATCACTAATAAATGGTAAAGTGGATCAATCACTTATTTTAGGTATTCCGTTTAATTAATCTTAGCTAAAATTAACTGTATAAATAACCACTATATTGACTATAATAAACACATATTTAGTAAATTATTTGTGTTTATTGGGTGCTCATGATTGGTCATACGGAACAAGGTTTTATTCTTACTCGCCACTGGAGCGACACACCAAAAGGTATTGTCGTCTCTTATTGGCTGGCGACAGATCATGGTCCGCATAAAGTGACTGTTCCTATGCAACGTGCTATCGGTTTTGTTGCCCGCCAATATGAAACTGTTTTACGCTCACTCGTTAATAAAAATCCTGATATTGAAATTCGCCCCCTCGAGTTAAAAGATTTCGAAAGACAGCCCGTTTTCGGTGTTTATTGCAAACAATACCGCCAACTTGTTCAACTTAAGCAACAACTTAAAGAGCATCACATCCGACTTTATGAAGCGGATATCCGCCCACATGAACGTTATATGATGGAGCGCTTTATCACCGCACCAGTCTGGTTTCGTTATCAACAAAATAATATTGCTACATTAAAACCCGCTCCTGATTATCGCCCAACGCTTCGAACCGTATCTTTGGATATTGAAACCAGCGAGTTTGGTGAACTTTACTCCATTGGACTTGCAGGTTGTGGCGATAATGTGGTGTTTATGCTTACTGATGAGTTGCCCGCAGAGTGTGAAAGCCAACAATCTCAAGGCTATCGTTTATGTTATGTCAGTAGCCGATTACGTTTAATTGAAAAGCTAAATGAATGGATACAACACTATGATCCCGATGCCATTATTGGTTGGAATTTAATTCAATTCGATCTACGTATTTTGTACACGCATGCCCAACGGTATGGCGTCAGTTTATTATTAGGTCGTCAAAATAGCCCGTTAGAATGGCGTGAGCATGGATTTAAAAAAGGACATTTTTTTGCATCGGCTCAAGGTCGTTTAATTATCGATGGCATTGAAGCATTGAAAATGGCGACGTGGAATTTTCCCTCTTTTAGCCTCGAATCGGTTGCTCAAACACTGTTAGGTGAAGGTAAAGCCATTGATACACCTTATGCCAGAATGGATGAAATTAATCGGCGCTTTAAAGAAGATAAACCTGCACTGGCTTATTATAATTGGCAAGATTGTGTCTTAGTGAACCGTATCTTTGATGCGACATCTCTTATGGCATTCTTATTAGAAAGAGCCTGTGTTACAGGGCTTTCAGTTGATAGAAGCGGTGGCTCTGTCGCGGCTTTTACTCACCTCTACTTACCCTCAATGCATCGCATTGGATATGTCGCGCCTAATCAAGGTGAAAAACCTGAAGAGCATAGCCCCGGTGGCTTTGTGATGGATTCTGCTCCCGGCTTATATGATTCTGTTGTTGTGCTTGATTACAAAAGCCTTTATCCCTCTATTATTCGTACTTTTTTAATCGATCCAGTAGGAATGATTGAAGGAATGCACCAACCTGACGAAAAGTTTTCTATTTCTGGATTTCGCCAAGCACGATTTTCACGAGAACTGCACTGTTTACCCGCTATTGTGTCGCAAATTTGGCATGAAAGAGATAATGCCAAATTACATAAAAATGCCCCGCTCTCTCAAGCGCTCAAAATCATTATGAATGCTTTTTATGGTGTTTTAGGCTCTGTGGGTTGTCGCTTTTTTGATCCTCGTTTAGCGTCTTCCATTACGCTACGAGGTCATGAAATTATGAAAAAAACACGAGAATTAATTGAGGCCAAAGGTTATCTAGTTATTTATGGCGATACGGATTCAACCTTTGTTTGGCTGAAGTCACCTCACACAGAACAACAAGCACAACAGATTGGATATCAATTAGTACAAGAGGTAAATCAATGGTGGAAAACACATCTCTTTGAAAACTACCAACTAGATTGCAAATTAGAACTAGAATACGAAACCCATTACCGCCGCTTTTTAATGCCTACCATCCGAGGTATGGAAACGGGTAGCAAGAAACGCTACGCCGGACTCAGCAATGATAAAATGGTATTTAAAGGATTAGAAACCGTCAGAACAGATTGGACTCCCCTTGCTCAAAAATTTCAACAAGAGCTTTATACACGCATTTTTCATCAGCAACCTTATCAGCAGTTTATTCGTGATTATGTTGCGGATACGCTTGCGGGAAAATATGATGAGAGATTAGTGTATCGTAAAAGATTACGTCGAAAATTATCAGAATATCAGCACCACGTCCCCCCTCACGTCAAAGCAGCACGTAAGGCGGATGAATATAATTTATCCCAAAATAGACCTCAACAATATCAGCAAGGCGGTTGGATTAGTTATATAATTACCCTCTTGGGGCCTGAGCCATTAGAGCACATTACCACTGCACCTGATTATGAGCACTATATCAATAAGCAATTAATGCCTATTGCAGATGCAATCCTACCTTTTATACAAGATGATTTTTCAACCTTGTTAAATGGGCAAATGACACTCTCATTTTAAGTTGTGTCATTTTGCAGGTGACGGTTTGCTTTGCATCTATTAACATAACGCCCCTTTGGTGATAATTAGCTTTTCTTTGTTCAAGGAACAAGCACTTTTTATCCCGCAGATTTTAATGACAACACCGCAATACTGCATTCATTAATAATTCCTAAATTATATATTTGAGAGCTGAGTTTATATATATGCCTTTTACTCTTGGTCAACGTTGGATTAGCGATACTGAAAGCGAGCTTGGACTGGGTACTGTTGTGGCAATTGATGCCCGCATGGTTACCTTACTTTTTCCTGCCTGTGGCGAAAACCGCCTTTACTCCCGTCATGATGCACCAATAACGCGGGTGATGTTCAATGCAGGGGATACCGTCACCAGTCACGAAGGCTGGAAACTCGCCATCGATAACGTTGTAGAAGATAACGGCCTACTTATCTATCAGGGTGTACGTTTAGACACTGAAGAGCCTGCACAATTACGTGAAGTGTTCTTAGATAACAAACTCACTTTTAATAAGCCTCAAGATCGCCTTTTTGCAGGTCAAATCGACCGTATGGATCGCTTTGCATTACGCTACCGCGCTCGTAAGTTTATGAGCGAGCAGTTTAAGCAAGCACAAAGTGGTTTACGTGGTATCCGCGCAAGCCTTATTCCTCATCAGCTTTATATCGCCAATGAAGTGGGTAAACGTCATAACCCTCGTGTATTATTAGCTGATGAAGTGGGTTTAGGTAAAACGATTGAAGCTGGTATGATTATCCATCAACAATTAATGGATGGTCGTGCTGAGCGCGTGTTGATTATTGTGCCTGAAAGCTTACAACATCAGTGGTTAGTTGAAATGTTACGCCGTTTCAACCTCCGTTTCTCACTGTTTGATGATAGCCGTTATAGCGAATCTTTATTAGATAGCGATAATCCATTTGAAACAGAACAGATGATCATCTGCTCTTTAGATTTTGTGCGTAAAAACAAACAACGTTTTGAACACTTGGTTGAAGCAACATGGGATATGTTAGTTGTCGATGAAGCTCATCACCTTGTTTGGAGTGAAGATGCTCCAAGCCGTGAATATCAAGTAATTGAAGAATTAGCTGAATCTATTCCTTCGGTATTGCTATTAACCGCAACCCCTGAGCAATTAGGTCAAGAAAGCCACTTTGCCCGTTTACGTCTGCTCGATCCAAGCCGTTTCCATGACTATAACGAATTTATTAATGAGCAACAAAAATATCGCCCTGTTGCTGATGCTGTCACTATTTTGCTATCAGAAGATGATTTAAATATCGAACAACAAAATATCATCAGTGAAATGATCAGCGAGCAAGATGTTGAGCCATTACTGAAAGCGGCAAATACCCAAGGTGAAGAACGTACTAAATCCCGCCAAGAACTTATCCATATGCTAATGGACAGACACGGAACAGGTCGTTTGTTATTCCGTAACACTCGTTCTGGTGTTAAAGGTTTCCCGAATCGCTTACTTCACGCGATAAAAATGCCACTGCCAACACAATATCAAACCGCAATTAAAGTGGCTGAAATTATGGCAGCGAAAAAGAACCTCGAAGTTCGTGCAAAAGAGATGCTCTACCCTGAACGTATTTACCAAGAATTCGAAGGTGAAAATGCAACATGGTGGAACTTTGACCCTCGTGTTGAATGGTTACTGGGTTTCTTAACTGCAAATCGTAATGAAAAAGTACTGGTAATTTGTGCTCAAGCAGCAACCGCACTGCAATTAGAACAAGTTTTACGTGAGCGTGAAGGTATTCGCGCGGCAGTCTTCCACGAAGGTATGTCATTACTTGAACGCGACCGTGCAGCTGCTTATTTCGCGTCTGAAGAAGAAGGCGCGCAAGTTCTACTATGTTCAGAAATCGGCTCTGAAGGACGTAACTTCCAGTTTGCTAATCAACTGGTTATGTTTGATCTGCCATTTAACCCTGATTTACTAGAACAACGTATTGGTCGCCTCGATCGAATTGGTCAAAATCGCGACATTGATATTAGCATTCCTTATCTTGAAGGTACGGCTCAATCCGTATTATTGCGTTGGTATCACGAAGGCTTAGATGCCTTTGAGCATACTTGTCCAACAGGTCGTACTATTTATGACAGCAAATATGATGCTCTCGTCAATTACCTTGCGCAACCTAATGAATTAGCGGACTTTGACGAGTTTATCGCTGCTTGCCGTAAACAGCATGATGAAATGAAGCTCAAACTTGAGCAAGGCCGCGACCGCCTATTAGAAATGCATTCTAACGGTGGTGAAGTTGGTGTTGAATTAGCGGGTGAGATTGCAGCGCAAGATAACGATCCTGAGTTAGTGAACTTTGCACTGAACTTATTTGATATCGTCGGTATTAATCAAGAAGATCGCAGTGATAGCTTAATTATTTTAACGCCATCCGATCATATGTTAGTGCCTGATTTCCCAGGATTACCGCAAGATGGTTGCACCATCACATTTGATAGAGAGCAAGCATTATCTCGTGAAGATACCCAATTTATTAGTTGGGAACACCCAATTATCCGTAATGGCTTAGATTTAATTTTGTCTGGCGATACAGGAAGTTGTGCCGTTTCTTTACTAAAAAATAAAGCATTGCCAGTGGGAACGCTGTTAGTGGAACTGATTTATGTGGTCGAAGCGCAAGCGCCTAAACATCTTCACTTAAGTCGTTTCTTACCGGCAACACCAGTTCGCTTATTACTTGATCTGAAAGGTAATAATCTTGCATCTCAAGTTGAGTTTGAAAGCTTTAATCGCCAATTAAATGCGGTTAATCGTCATACTTCGAGCAAACTGGTCAATGCGGTACAAAGTGAAGTCCACCATGTACTTAAAGCTTCTGAACCGTTAATGGAAGTTGAAGCGAAAGGACTTATCCAAAAAGCGAAAGAAGAAGCGGATCGCGTGCTGACTCATGAATTGTCGCGCTTAGAAGCTTTACGTGCGGTAAACCCAAATATTCGTGATGATGAAGTCGAAGCAATTGAAAATGAACGTGCTCATATTCTTAACCATTTAGATGAAGCAACGTGGCGTTTAGATTCAATTCGCCTCATTGTTGTTACCCACCAATAATCACCGTTAAAGCGGGGAGTATTTTACTCCCCGTTGTTTTGATGAGATATCCACCATGATGGAAGTGTATAACCCGCCGACAGATCCTTGGTTACATGTTTTATATCAAGATGAGCATATTATTGCCGTCAATAAACCCAGCGGATTACTGTCAGTACCGGGCAAAGCGCCAGAGCATAACGACAGTATTATGTCGCGCATTAAAGCTGAATTTCCTAATGCTGAATGTGTGCATCGCCTTGATATGGCAACCAGTGGCGTTATTGTTGTTGCACTAAATAAAGAAGCAGAGCGTGAACTAAAGCGTCAATTTCGTGAACGTGAACCCAAAAAAACCTATATCGCACGCGTTTGGGGACATATCGAAAAAGAAGAGGGTTTGGTTGATTTACCTTTGATTTGTGATTGGCCTAATCGACCAAAACAAAAAGTCTGTCATGAAACAGGGAAAGCGGCGCAAACTTTTTATGAAGTGTTGGAATATGAAGAGAATGCGACAAGAGTGAAACTCTCACCAATTACTGGGCGTTCACATCAATTGCGGGTACATATGCTAGCGTTGGGGCATCCAATTCTTGGGGATCGCTTTTATGCACACCCACAGGCAAGAGCGATGGCGCCTCGCCTGCAGTTACATGCTCAGGAATTATTTATTACGCATCCTGCTTTTCGATCCCCGATACATTTTGAATGCCTTGCCGATTTTTAGTGTCTTATGACACTAAAACAGTCACTGAACTCAATGAAGCAAGGAGCAGGCAAAGCGCTAATCCCATAACCCCAACAAGAACACGGACGTTTGACATGGATATAGTTCCTTTTTTAAGAGAAGAGAGAATGAAATAATTAAATTTCACTTATATTTTACCGTAATAAATAATAAACTCAACTCAGTCTAAGTTATCTCTATCACGGAATAATTCTCTCTTTTCTCATCTTCTTTTACAAGATGTTAACGAAATCCTTTTTCTTTTTTAATCAAATCGTAAGCAACTTGTATAGACTGTGCTTTTTGTTTTGCGATTTCCATCATTTCTGGCGGTAAACCTTTCGCTACAAGTTTATCCGGGTGATGTTCTCCCATCAATTTTCTATAAGCTCTTTTTATGGTTTTAACATCATCATTCTCATCGACGCCAAGTACCTTACACGCATCAGAGAGCGTTGGACCTTGAGGTTGGGGCTGATAACCCTGTCCATTTTGATAATGAAAATTCTGACCAGCCTGCATCATTGCTAATATATGTTCAAAATGCGCACGAGAAAAACCTAGCTCATCGATAATGATAAACAACATTTTTCTTTCATTTGGATGCAGTTGACCATCTGCAAAAGCAGCTTGTAATTGGATTTCCAGAAACATCTGAAGTAAGTCACGGCGCCCAACACAAATTTGCCGAACACGTTGCAATGTGGCTCTTAATGGAAAATCGGGTGATTTGCCTTCTCTAAAAGCTTGTTGCGCGGCTTGGCGACCAACACCATGCAGATTCATGCGATCCATTAATTCGCTGGCAAGAGAGATATCGGTTTGAGTCACTCGCCCTTTTGATTTTGTCAGATGGCCTAAAACTTGAAAGGTTGCGGCAAAGAAAAAAGCTTGTCTATCACGCGTATAGCGCCCACCACTTCCTAATTTACTTCGTTGCATGTCATAGAGGTGCCCAAGAAAAACACCAATAACAATGCCCCAAAAGCCTATTCCTGCAAAACTACCAATGGTAAGGCCTAATAATTTTCCCCAATAGCGCATAGACTCCTCAAATCTTCAATGCTCTGACTGCAATTTTGCATTATCATACTATTCATTTGCTTGCACACCTAACACCAAGCAACCTCTAAATAGACTTTTTCTTAAAATGAAGAGATTTACTGTTTCTCTTTGGACAGAGGTAATGCTGTTTTCGTTTAAATTGTGTTAAAGTAAAATGAGTGACCAAACGAATAACTTTAGCGTTGTTATACAGCACGAAATACCGCATCAGCGCGGTGTTTTTTTGTTTCTAATAAGGCTATAACCCTATTTCAACACAGAAACATCGAAAAAATGAGGCATACGCCTATTTTTCGGTTACCGTTAGAACAATGTTCAGAACGTTGGGCTGGTGTCGCATAACTCCCTGCGTTAGTTTCTCGCTGTTTATCAGCACGAAGCCACTGATGACGGAAGCACATAAATACTTATGAAAAAAAGTTATCCCACACTGCTGGCCACCCTAGTTTGGGCCACAATATACGGTCAGCCTGCTTATGCTGATCTTGCCTCCCAATGTTTACTGGGAGTTCCTGTTTATAACAAACCATTAGTACAAGGCGATCCTAACAGCTTGCCCGTCACCATCACTGCAAATGATATGCAAGGTGAATATCCTCGCATGGTCAAATATAAAGGTGATGTTGATATTAAACAGGGAAACCAAACCTTAAGTGCCGACAGTGTTGAACTGACACAGACTGAGGGAGAAACACCATTAAGAATGGTCACAGCAACGGGAAATGTGTCTTATGATGATCCTCAAATCATCTTAAAAGGCCCGCGTGCTTGGTCTAATCTTAATAATAAAGATACGGATATTGAGCAAGGTGATTACCAAATGGTTGGCCGTCAAGGCCGTGGTTACGCAGATAAAATGCAAATGCGTGGCGAAAACCGCTATACCATTATGGATAAAGGCATGTTCACCTCTTGTTTACCAGGAGATGATAGCTGGAGCGTTGTTGGCTCAGAGGTTATTTTAGACCGTGAAGAACAAGTCGCTGAAATTTGGAATGCGCGTTTTCGTGTCGCCAATGTGCCTATCTTTTATAGCCCTTATCTTCAATTACCAATTGGTGATAAACGCCGTTCTGGTTTCTTAATTCCTAACGGAAGCTATTCCCGTAGCTCTGGATTTGATTTCCAACTCCCTTATTATTGGAATATAGCTCCTAATTATGATGCGACCATTACGACTAACTATATCAGCCGTCGTGGTTTAAAATTAGATAATGAATTCCGTTATTTAACGACTCCAGGTAGCGGTACGATTGCCGTTGATTGGATTAATCACGATAGCCAATACAATAAAGATAAAGAAGAAAATAAAGCTGGCTATCTTCCTCGTGATTCTGCAACACGTTGGTTATTCTACTGGGGACATAGTGGCGTCATGAACAATGTGTGGCGATTTAATATCGATTACACAAAAGTAAGTGATAACAAGTACTTCACTGATTTCACCTCTCAATATGGTAACACCACAGATGGTTATGCAACTCAGAAATTTAGTACGGGTTATGCGCAACAGAACTGGAATGCCACATTAACAACCAAACAGTTCCAAGTCTTCTCTGATAATAAAGATGCAAGGGCTTATCGTGCAGAGCCACAACTTGATCTCAATTATTATAAGAATGATATCGGGCCGTTTGATTTCCGTACTTACGCTCAATTTGTTCGCTTTACCAGTGTGGGAGATAACACCCCTGAAGCAAATCGTTTCCATATTGAGCCAACGATCTCACTGCCTGCATCAACAGGTTGGGCAAGCTTTAATAATGAACTGAAAGTGATGGCAACTCATTACGATCAGGACATTCCTGAGGCTTATAAGAAAAGATATCCTAACCAATTAGATGACAGCGTTAATCGTGTATTGCCACAGTTTAAATCTGATATGAAAGTGGTTTTCGAGCGCCAATATCAAACCAATGATATTACTCAAACCCTCGAACCTCGTGTGCAATATCTTTATGTTCCTTATAAAGATCAGTCTAATATCAATAACTTTGACTCCGCATTATTACAATCAAACTATGGCGGACTTTTCCGCGATAGAATGTATGGTGGTTTAGACCGCATTGCTTCTGCAAACCAATTAACCACGGGTGTAACTTCGCGTTTTTATGATAGCGAATTAGTTGAACGTTTTAACGTTTCTGTAGGTCAAATCTACTTCTTTGAGCGTCCAAGAACAGGTCCTTCTTCTATTGGTAATGAGATTATTAATAGCAAAGATGAAACAGGTTCAATGGTATGGGCGGGTGATGCCTACTGGCGGATCACAGATACTGTAGGTATGCGTGGTGGTTTACAATATGACCGTCGCTTAGGTAGCGTCTCAATGGGCGATGCGATTATGGAATATCGCGCAGATAGCGATCATCTTCTACAGTTAAGCTATCGTTATGTTGATCGTGACTATATCCAAGCCACGCGTGTTCGCCCTTATGATGGTGGTATTAATAAACTTCCTGAATACCAAAAAGGTATTTCACAAGTCGGTGTCGTAGGAAGCTGGCCATTAGCAGAGCGTTGGGGACTTGTGGGTGCTTATTACTTTGATACCAAAGAATCAGAGCCTGTTAGCCAAATGGTTGGTCTACAATACAACACCTGTTGCTGGGCTGTGAATGTGGGTTATGAACGGAAAATTGTTGGCTGGAAAGTTGACCACAGCGATATTGATAATAAATGGTCTGTCAATGTGGAACTCAGAGGCCTAAGTAACAATCATAGTTTGGGTAGCCAGAAAATGCTTGAACGCGGTATCTTACCTTATCAAAGAGCATTCTGATTTAATCAGACTACGGAATTGGCTGAATAAATATGTCACCCCGCAATAAGATGCGGAAAATACATAATGGGAAACTTATGAAAAATTGGAAAACGCTGTTTATCGGCTTAATGATCACGGTCGGTGCAGCCACCAGCTCAACAACATTTGCTGCTCAAGAATTAAACCGTGTATCGGCGATTGTCAATAACGGTGTCGTTCTAGAAAGTGACGTCAATAGAATGCTACAGACAGTCAAAATGAACGCAAAAAATGCGGGACAAGAGATGCCTGATGAGCAAGTTCTTCGCCAACAAATTCTAGAGCGTTTGGTGATGGATAACATCATTTTGCAAATGGCACAGCAAATGCAAATTGATATTCCTGATGCCGCAGTAGAATCTACAATTCAGGGTATTGCTGCTGAAAATAAACTCTCTCTTGAGCAACTGAAAAAGCGTCTTGCTGCCGATGGGATTTCTTATAACGAATATCGACAAGATATCCGTAAAGAGATGATGCTAGCTGAAGTTCGCAACAATGAAGTGCGTCGCCGTATTACTATTTTGCCTCAAGAAGTTGATTCTCTTGCGAAGCAAATTGAAGGTCAAGCAAGCCAAAGTGTTGATCTAAACCTGAGCCATATCTTAATTCCATTATCAGAAAATCCTGCGCCAGCAGAAATGGAAAAAGCAAAGCAAGTCATTGCTCGCATTATGAATCAGCTTAAAAATGGTGCGGATTTCGGTAAATTGGCTGCAACTTATTCTGCTGATCCACAAGCTTTAAATGGCGGTAATATGGGTTGGGCATCTATTGATGAATTACCAACACTATTTGCAAAAGAATTAGCAAATGCGCAAAAAGGCCAAATCGTAGGGCCTCTTCACTCTGGTGTTGGCTTACACATTATCAAAGTAAACGATATTCGTGGTGGTTCTAATACCCTTTCTGTTACAGAAGTGAAAAGCCGTCATATTCTGCTAAAAAGCTCGCCAATCATGAATGATGAGCAAGCCTATGCCAAGTTACAGCAGATCTCTGCCGATATTCGCAGTGGTAAAATAACCTTTGCTGATGCAGCAAAAGAGTACTCTGAAGATCCAGGTTCAGCATTACGCGGCGGTGAGTTAGGATGGTCAATGCCTGATGTTTACGATCCGGCATTCCGTGATGCGTTGATGCGCTTAAATAAAAACGAATTAAGCCAACCTGTTCGCTCAAACTTTGGCTGGCATCTAATTGAATTAGAAGACACACGTAGTGTTGATAAAACAGATGCCGCGAATAAAGAACAAGCATACCGTTTACTCTTCAACCGTAAATTTAATGAAGAAGTACAAAACTGGATGCAAGAGCTACGAGTAGGGGCTTATGTGAAAATAATGAACGAGAATAATGCAAACTAAGCAAATAAAACCACTTGTTATCACCCCCGGCGAACCAGCCGGGGTTGGTCCTGACCTTATTATCTCATTAGCACAAATGAGTTGGGATTTACCTTGGGTTGTTTGTGCTGATCCTCAGTTACTTAAAACAAGAGCAGAATTGTTAAACCTGCCTCTTTCATTAGTTGAATACGATCCTGCTACGCCACCTCAAATACACACACCAAGCCAAATTTATATACTCCCAATTGCACTTCACACTAATGTCATTCCAAGTACATTAGATGCACGCAATGGTTTATACGTTGTAGAAACATTAGCTCGTGCTTGTGATGGTTGCCTAAATGGTGAGTTTTCGGCACTCGTGACTGGACCAGTTCATAAAGGCATTATCAATGATGCAGGTGTGCATTTTACAGGACACACCGAATTTTTTGCTGATCGTAGCCACTGTGAACGTGTCGTTATGATGCTGGCGACAGATACATTAAGAGTCGCATTAGCAACCACACATTTACCATTACGAGATGTGGCGGATGCAATTACAGGTGAGCTTCTGCATGAAATTATCACTATTTTAAACCACGATTTAAAAACCAAATTTGGTATAGCAGAACCTCAAATTTATGTTTGTGGCCTTAATCCTCATGCAGGGGAAAGCGGTCATATGGGACGTGAAGAAATTGATATTATTGAGCCTGCATTAACACAATTACGTCAGCAAGGCATTCATCTTCATGGTCCTTATCCTGCTGATACCTTATTCCAACCTAAATATTTAACACATGCTGATGCGGTACTTGCGATGTATCACGATCAGGGATTACCTGTGCTAAAATACGAAGGTTTCGGTCGTGCCGTGAATATAACTCTCGGCCTTCCTTTTATCCGTACTTCTGTTGATCATGGCACCGCCCTTGAGCTTGCAGGTACGAAAAGCGCAGATGCTGGCAGTTTTTGCACCGCATTAAATTTAGCCATTAATATGATACAAAATTGTAATGAATAATAGAGTCCATCAGGGGCACTTTGCCCGCAAACGCTTCGGGCAGAACTTTTTAACAGACAGCTATATTATTGAAAGTATTGTTGAATCCATTTATCCTCAACCTGGTGAAGCCATTGTTGAAATTGGTCCTGGTTTAGGTGCAATTACAGAGCCAGTAGGCGCAAGAATGGATAAAATGACGGTTGTAGAAATTGACCGTGATTTAGCCGCTCGTTTAGAAGTTCATCCTACATTAAAAGACAAGCTGACCATTATTCAGCAAGATGCTATGACGATTGACTTTGCGCAATTAGCAAAAGAGCGTCAGCAGCCTCTGCGTGTTTTTGGTAACTTGCCTTATAACATTTCTACACCACTCATGTTCCACTTATTCAGTTTTGCTGACGCAATTTCTGATATGACATTTATGTTGCAAAAAGAAGTGGTCAATCGCCTTGTTGCTGGTCACGGCAGCAAAACTTATGGTCGCCTAAGTGTGATGGCGCAATATTATTGCCAAATCATCCCTGTACTTGAAGTTCCACCAACTTCATTTAAACCGGCACCTAAAGTTGATTCAGCGGTTGTTCGCTTGATCCCTTACAAAGAAAAGCCATACCCAGTAACGGATATTACAATGCTTAGCCGTATTACCGCTCAAGCATTCAATCAACGCCGTAAAACACTACGTAATAGCTTAGGTGGATTACTCACAGCAGAAGATATGATAGCTCTTGATATCGATCCAACTGCAAGAGCAGAAAATATTTCTGTTGAGCAATACTGCAAAGTGGCAAACTGGTTATCGCAAAAGCAAGACTCACAAGCATAAGATAAAGCCAGAGACAGGAGGCACTATGTTTACCTCATCAAAAGTGGCGATACAGGTACAAAGCGTTTACATTGAAAGCCAATCTTCCCCTGAAGATGAGCGATATGTTTTTGCTTATACCATATCAATTCATAATTTGAATAAATGTGCAATTCGCCTCCTGCGCCGCTATTGGTTGATCACCAATGCACAAGGTAATACCACTGAAGTTCGAGGTGAAGGTGTTGTTGGCGAACAGCCGCTTATTGAACCTGGCACACAATATCGCTATACCAGTGGTGCCGTTCTTGAAACACCAATGGGAACAATGGAAGGTCATTATGAAATGATTGACACTGATGGTCGATTATTTCAAATAGAGATCCCTGTTTTCCGCCTTGCACTTCCAACATTGATAAACTAACTATGGCAACTTATTTAATTGGTGATATTCATGGCTGTTACCATGAACTGCGCCACCTTCTTGATAAAGTCAGTTTCAATCCAGCACAAGACACATTGTGGTTAACGGGTGATCTTGTTGCACGAGGCCCTGATTCTCTTGAAGTACTGCGCTTTGTAAAAAGCTTAGGGACTTCACTTAAACTCGTCTTGGGCAATCATGATCTTCATCTTTTAGGTGTATTTGCAAAAATTAGCCGCAATAAACCAAGAGATAAGTTGAATGATTTACTTAATGCGCCAGATGCAGACGAATTAATTAATTGGTTAAGACGCCAACCTGTATTGCAAGTTGATGAAGACAAAAAAATCATCATGGCTCACGCAGGGATCACGCCACAATGGGATTTAGAAACAGCCCAAATGTGCGCTCGTGAAGTCGAAGCTATTTTAAGTAGTGATAGCTACCCTTTATTTATTAACTCAATGTATGGTGATTTACCAAACAACTGGTCACCAGAACTTTCGGGTCTAGCGCGATTACGCTTTAGTACTAATGCACTCACTCGTATGCGTTACTGCTTTCCTAATGGTCAGCTTGATATGATTTGCAAAGATAAACCACAAGACGCGCCTGCACCATTAAAGCCTTGGTTCGATTTGCCAAGCCAATTACCTGAAGGCTATAGCATTATATTTGGGCATTGGGCCTCTCTTGAAGGGAAAGGCACTCCTGATAATATTTATGCGTTAGATACAGGATGTTGCTGGGGTGGGGATCTCACTTGTTTACGTTGGGAAGACAAACAATATTTCACTCAATCTAGCCTATCTGCTCCCAAATAAATCACTTATTATCCCCTTCTTTCTTAAAGCGCAAAAATGGCCACATTGCCTTTTGCGCTATGCGGGTTTTATCCTCACATATTACCTAAATTACTCTTTTTTATTCTAAAGAGAACATTTTATATACAAAAACGAACACTTTAAAATATCTCTAAATTTAACTATTAATAATCAATATGTTATTTTTTTTCATGGAAAAATAAGTACAAAAAAACACAATATTGAGAATAAAAAATCGCTATATTGATTAATATCTCATATATTATTCTTATAAAATGAGTTTATTAAAATATAAATAATGATTACATTTAATAAATAAATCTTTATAAATAAAAATTTTAGTTAGAATAATAAATCTTATTTTTTATTATTCTTATATTAATAAAATAGGAATAATAAAAAGGGAGATATTTAATCTCCCTTTTTATTTAATTCTTGTTATTTTCTTCTTTTTAATATTTCGAAGCAGTAGTTATGTGAGTTATTTTCATCTGCTTCATGGTATTCCATGAAGGTAGAATCCCACTCATCAGGCTCATAATCTGGGAATGTTGTATCACCGATGACTTCAGCATCGATATGAGTTAAATAGAGTGTATTTGCCATAGGCAGAAATTGCTCATACACTTTTCCACCACCGATAACCATAATTTCTTCATGATTTTCAGCAGCTTGCAAGGCTTCTTCTACGGATTTAACCCAAACAACATCGCTATCTGTTCCTGGCTGGCTACTTAAAACAATATTAAGACGATTCGGTAAAGGACGTCCAATAGACTCATAAGTCACCCGACCCATAATAACGGGTTTATTTAGCGTATTCTTTTTAAACCATGCTAGGTCACCCGGTAATGTCCAAGGCATTACCTTTTCCATACCAATAATGCGATCCATCGCTAATGCTGCGATTAAACTAATATTCATTTACACACCTACGGGTAAAGATGGGAAAAAAACTGTTCACACTATACGTAAAGCTAAAACCTGAGTCGATACAAATTATGCTTCCTTGATAATAAATAATTGCTTTATACTCGAAATGTTAACTTAATCATATAAGATTCAATCATTATAATATTGTTATATACAAGGCGCTATTATGCTTGAAACTTCTTTAGTTGTTTTTACAATTGCTTTACTTGGTATGATCTCACCAGGCCCTGACTTTTTTCTCGTTGTAAAAAATGCTGCGCGTTATCAACGTTCTGCGGCAATGATGACCGCAATGGGTATTGTAGCTGCATTACTTGTGCATATGTCATATTGTGTTGCAGGTATTGCTGTGCTTATCACCACAACACCTTGGCTTTTTTCCATCTTAAAATATGCTGGAGCCGCTTATTTACTGTGGATTGGTTTTCAGAGCTTACTCTCAAAATCTAATCATTCGATTGATGAAAAAGCAGCACAACATTCACAAATCAGCTTTAAAAAAGCCTTTATGCAAGGTTTTCTCTGCAATTTACTTAACCCTAAAGCCACCTTGTTCTTCCTTGCCGTTTTCACTCAAGTATTAAGTGTTGATTCCAGCATCGGTGAAAAATTGTGGTATGCCTTTATTATTTGGGGTTTAGCTTTAGTCTATTGGCCTTTATTGGTTCTATTAATCCAAAGTGCGCCAGTCAGAAAAATGCTCAATAAAATCCAAAAAAGCATTGATAAAGTGCTAGGTGTGGTACTGATTGGTTTGGGGATTAAAGTCGCGTTGAACTAATAATGCACTAATGAGGTAAAGCACCTATCAAGGTGCTTTATTTTTTACTGTTCTCGCTATATGTATGAAAAACGTCTAAAACTTGCTCAACTCTAATTAAATATTGTTCTTTATTTACGCCCATAAATAAATCACCATCAACTTTATTTAAATACTCTTCAAATAAATTACCAATATTTTTTTTATTATCAATAATATACTTAATGATTTTATTACATTCATCTTTTCTTGGATAATCCAATATGTATTTTTGTATTGTATTATTCAAAACTTTCACATAATTTTCAGCCGTTCCGTAGTGATTAAAATATTTTTTTACATCAATCAGTTCAAAATCAATAACACCTTTAAGAAAAGAATTAAGATCAATATTTCTATTTATCATATTATCCATGATATTTTTAAATGCATTTTTTAATTCATCTGACCATTCAACAAGATAACTATTTTTTAAAAGAAAACCTAATCTCTTTACTTCCTCATTAGATTCAAAGTTAACTTTATTTTTATTAAAATAACCATCAACAATATCAAAAAAAATATCCTTCTTAACTTTATTCGTAGATTCCGTTATTATTAAATTAAACAAAGATAAATAATTTGATAGACACGTCGAATTAGCTGTCATTTTCATTGGATTGAAATTATATTTATCATTTTCTAAAAAAGAGGCTATCTTTGAAACCAACAGTAAATCGCCTTTCGTTTTCACATATTGTTCAACAAACCAATTAAATGATATTGATTTATCATTATAGTGATAATAAATAATAAAATCATGAAGTTGTTTTTTACTTACCGTGATTTTATCTATATCTTTCACTTTTTTTTCACGGATTTCATCAGTTAAAAGTAGAACGCTTTTAAACTCCCTAGCTTTATTAACAGAACCAATTTTCTTTTCTATATTTAAAACGGATTTTATTTTTTCAATTATCTTATAAACTAAACCTTTATCCTTAAATGAGTAAAATAAAGAAAGGTGTGTATTCTCTATTTTACTCAATCTATTTTTTATTTCATCAAATTCTATATTTGTTTTATTTTCGATAGATATATAACTAGGTGAAATATTATTATTTACTTTTAAAACCATTACTTACCTCCATTTTAAAACAATTAAATTTATAATTAAAAATGATAAAAATAAATACAAAAAAAAGCCCTTATAACTAAGGGCTTTAAATATAAAAAAAATAACAAATAAATTTAGAAATTAATTTTCAATGTTGCATTAATTCCACTTGAACTTACATCACTATTATATTGACCTTGGTAAGACAGTCCGAAAGTCGTTGATTTACTTAATTGCGCATCAACACCTAAGCCAACACCAAATAAATTATCCAGTTTGCCACCACGTAATGTCGCATCACCAGAGTTTGATAAGAAGAGACGTGATTCAGGGCGATTGTCACCAAACAAGTGGCTTGCAGAAATATCGCCTTTTAATGCCATATTTATATTACCTGCCATAAATGGATAGCCACCACGTAAACCGATAGTACCCACTTGAATATCTTGTGAGTCTGTCTTAGTGGTAAATTTCATATTACCGACATTCTCATTGATATCATCAGTTGATACACGTAACCAGCTAAATCCTGCGTATGGTTCAATAGAATACTGATTGGTATTAAATTGAGTATAAGCACCCTCTAAGAAAATTTGAGTAATTTTTGCATCATAACTGGTAGAGTTATAACCTGCATTTTGTCCTACCCAAAGTGTTCTTTTTGCATCTCTATCTTGGTTAGTATGTGTGAAACCATAGTTCAATGAAGCCACGTCATACAAATTAGACACACCGTAAGCACCAATATGAATATCGTTGCTGTCTATTTTACCGTGCTCATTACCTTTATATTTGGTTGAACCCGCACCAAAGAACAGACCCGCCTTAGTATTTTCAGTCACATCAATTTCTGCGCCTAATAAGCCGACATAGAAATCAACATCCATATTGCTGTGACCATAATCAGCATTACCCCATTGACCAATGCCTGTCATCCAAATACGCGCGTTGCTGTTATCCAATTTAGCATAGCGACCTTGACCAATACCCATAGCTTGATCTTTCACTGTCCGCGTTAACCCTAAAACATTAACCACACTCGCACTATTGGCATTTAAATACATATCACTACCTAATGATTCATAGGTCTTATTCAGATCTCTTTCATTCATTGGTAATACTGCATTAAATAGATCACCACTACCTGTATTGTCTAAAGTATTAGCAATTGAGCGACCATTTTCATTATTTGCAAAAGTTGCCAGTGAGGTATTTTCTTTCTTACTTAATGTACCTGTAATGGTGTTGTCTTTTACAGACACATTTTTATCAAATAATGCATAATCATTATTTGAAGCAATATCGTTATTCGCTAACATTTTAGTTTTAACACGATTATCAACTAAATTGTCTGCATTAACTGTACCTGTTGCGACCGTGTTATTAAGGTAGATATCTTTTAATTGCCCTTCACTATCAGCACCAACGTCTAAATTCGCGCCTTTGTTGAGTGCAATATCACCAACATTAACATCATGTCCAACGGTAACTAAATAAGTCCCTTTATCGTTGATATTAATATTGGCTTTGTGGCTTTCATTTGAGGCCAATTGACCTTTTTGAGTAAAAGTATCGTTATAGCGATCAATAACACTTAATTTGCCGCCATTCACATTGATCGCTTCTGTGCCAAATGATTCTGTAAAGCCATATAAAGTACCTTGTTCGACTGTTGTACCTCCGCGATAAGTATTATCGCCAGTCATCACTAATGTACCTTCACCTTTTTTAACTAAAGCGCCGTCATATAAACCCGCGTCAATTTTAGCCTGAATAGCATCAGCACGTTTTTGGTAATACTCTTTACGCCATTTTTCAGCATCTTCTTTGCTGACAATGTGTGAGGTTGGATCTGAGTTACCATCATTGATAACAAAATCAGTGCCTAAATTGTAGTCACCTCCCGCAGCAATGCCTTTGTCTTTATATTCATTTAACCAGGCAAGATCTTCTTGTTCACGTAAATCTAAAGCTACTTGTGAGATATCATTTGTCCATACATCAAGTGGCGTCATGCTTAGGTCATACTCAAATTTACCTAAGAATTGACCCGGTCCATACATGCCTTTATCTAAATCCGGTGTACCCCAACCATAACGCACATCAGGAGTGCCTTCCGCCGCAGTCCAGCTATCATATAAAGAGCCATCTGGATTACGGTGATTAGCCGTTGTAAACATCACATCACGTACTTGCATTGCATTCATTGATGCATAACGTGACATTAATACCCCCATCGCACCAGTAACATGAGGCGCCGCCATTGATGTACCACTAAAGGTATTCCAGCCTGCGTTACCTTCTTCATCAACAACTGAAGAATAAATAGCACGACCCGGTGCAACAACCGTCCACCATTTCGCATTACCCGCTTCATTGAAGACTTTAATTAATTGATACCCCGATTTATCTGCGGTTTGTTCAAGACCAGCGACTGCAATCCAATGCTTTTCTGCTTCTGGATTAAAATAAGGATAAAGAGGACGATAATAAGGCTGGGCAAAGTCACGATTACCCGTTGTGAATACTTGTACGGTATTAGTCCCTTTTACAGCATCATAAGCGGCATCAACAAAAGAAGGTTTATCACCATAAACTTTCTTGAAATAAAAATATTCGTATTCAGTTTGCGCTGTGGTATCAACAGGCATGTGTACAGTGGTATTCCCCCCATCAGGACCTTTAGTTGGAATAGTATTAACAATTCGAGGGTTTGTTCCCCAACTGTTATTAATTACCTGCGCCCCTGCATCTACCATCGCTTTCCAGCCAGTGTAGAAATAAGTGTAATCTTGATAAGGGCCGTAGTTATTGCTATCTGTTGCGCCAGTATTTCCTAAATAAACATCAGAACCCCACGCAACCCCATGCATGCCATTACCGTCACGGTTAGCACCGACTGTTCCTGTAACGTGCGTACCATGTGTATCATTCACACCTTTGATCCAACCTCCATCAACATCAAAGGCTTGACCTTTTTCATAATGCCCCCCCATTTCTTGAGGATAACGCATCCCTGTTGAGCCATATTGACCTTTGGCTTTCACCGCATGAAAACGTGAACCACTTAACTCTTCATGTGATAATAATGCACCTGAGTCCATTACACCGATTTTGGCACCCTGCCCATGAAAACCAAGTGCATAAGCACTAGAGGCATTCATGGCAGCCAGCCCCCAGTCTTTTTGATATTCTTGGCTTTCCCAACTTTTGGTATCTCCTAATTGCCCAGCTTCTGAATATGCTACGGAATATCCAGAAAAAAGAAGTGCTGATGCAACAATAGAAAGTTGAAATATATTATTATTTATTTTATTTTTTTTATTCATTTTGTGATGATGACTTAAAGCTATTTCTTTGTTCATTCTGTACCTTCAGTTATATTAAAATTTAATAACATTAATTAAGGATCAAAAATAAAAGACGCAAAGATTCTCTAGTTTCTAGAGAAATAATTACTTGAAGGGCATCTCAAAAATAGGTTTTCATGCCACAAAAATAGATAGATTGACTACGTAATCACAAATTAATAGATAGATTAAACAAAATTAGATCACTTGTTATTATATTACAAACAACCAAAATTAACCTATTTCAATATTAACCTCATTAATGACAATATTTAAATCAACTTAATAAAGAGAACTTAAATAAATAAACAAAAATATCAAATTGATTAACAATTTTTTTTGAGAATATTTTTCTCTATTTAACTTTAGTCTAAAAAATATAATCCACATTATTTTTGATATAAAAAAAACAGTATCTTTATTTTAAAAATACTGTTTTCCTTTTAATTTGGTGTTACTACTTAGTTTTTATTCTAAAGGTGTAACTTCCATTTGTCCTACCATACCTTTATCTGCATTTTCTAATAACTGACTGTAATATAGAAAAGGAAAATGCGAATAAGAAGGTTGTTTTAATTCCACCAGCAATTCACTTTGGCTTTCGATCCAAACAGTATCTTTCCAGCCAAAATCTGCAGGTGCGGGTTTCTGACCATTATGGTTAATCACTTTAAAACGGGCACCTTCAATATGGAATGGTTGCGGCGTCGGTACTGTTACAAGCCAACGCTCCCACCCATTTTGCTTACCGACTAAATCAATTCTTGAAAGCTCCCAACGAGCATTGTTTATTCCCGGAGGACTGTTATGCAGTTGAATGGTTCTAGGCTGAATAGAGGTGGTAATTTGTGTGTCATCTACCGCTAATTGTGCAGGTGCTTTGTCTGTTACTAATGACATTAACCCAGTTGGTTTAATGGTTAGTATATTGGCATTACGTAGTAAATCTGAAGGTTCAAAAATACCGCGAAGTCTATCCATAAAACCCGCACTTTGCCCTGCGGTAATTGTGACTTCACTCCCTTCAGACATATCCACCAATATTTCGCGTCTCTCGCCCGGAGCCATAGGAATTGATTTCAACTCAACGGGTGATGTTAATAGACCTTGATCAGAGGCGATAAGGTAAAGTGAACGACCATCATTTGCGGTTAGCTCATAACGACGAGCATTAGATGCATTGACTAAACGTAAGCGGATCCAACCTCTAGAGACTTCAATATAAGGATCTTCACGTCCATTGACTAGCAATGTATCACCATAGAAACCATCACTAGCGGCTTCTTTGTCGTATTGTGGTGTACCAAAATTATCAATCCGCTTATCTTGAATAATGATCGGAAAGTCATTCACTCCATAATGTTTTGGTAAAGGTAGGGATTTGCTCTCTTCATCTTCCACAATCCACATTCCCACCAACCCATTATAAACATGAGGTGCCATTTTAAAGGGAGTATTGGCGTGATACCAACATGTGGCTGCTTTCTGACGAATAGGCAATACTGGCGACCAGTAAGCACCAGGTGACATTAATCTTGCCGCGCCACCGACTTGTGTACCCGGAACTAATAAGCCGCTTACCGTCATTGATACCGCTTCATTAAGGCGGTTACTATAAATAAGTTTTATATCATCGCCACTTTTGACTTTGATTGTCGGTCCCGGAGTTGAGCCATTGATCCCCCAAACTTCCGCTTTTTGCGTACCATTAAACGCCCAATGAACATTTTGCAACGTCAAAAACAGCGGCTGACCACGACGAGATTCCAACAATGGCGGTATAGGTAATTGTTTATCATTGACTGATTCAGCACGAACAGAAGAAGATATAGAGCCCAGACATACCGCTAAGCCTGAAGCCTGAATAAACTGGCGACGACTAAATGACATACTTTCTCCGCAACAAAGTACAAATATTCCTATCGCATAATCAAAAATGCTGTGACAGGAAAAAAAAGCTGCTGTGATTTAAAGACAAAAGGACTTAAATGAAATTACGGGAGCATAATAGCGCGGATGTGACATAAATCCTAAAAATAGTTGATAACCAGCACACTAAATAATTCAAAATGCAGCTAGGGAACAACTGGAATACATAAAAATATATACTCTAAATAATTCAAGGTGCAACTAGGCGACAAGTGAATGATTCGCTAGGAGCATACATAAGTATGTGACTAGTGCGAATGAGCGTAGTCAACAACGTTGCACCTTGAAGTATGACGAGTATATGAAAATCAGGCTTATATTCGTACTAACAAAGAAACTAAATAAGTATTAATTTAATTTACCGGGAAAATCACGCTTATTCATTTCTTCAACTTCTTTATCTAGCTCTTCGATTTTCGCTTTCATAATTTGACGACAATCTTCTGCTAATTCTCGAACTTGATCTTTGCCGTATTTTGAAACATCAATTGGAGGCAACATTTCAACAATAACGTAACCATTGTTCCAACGATTTAGCTTAATTTTACCCTGTGTTGTAGAAACACAAACAGGAATAATAGGCACACCAGCTTGAATGGCCGCATGGAACGCCCCTGTTTTAAACGGTAAAAGGCCGCGACCACGGCTACGAGTTCCTTCAGGAAACATCCAAACAGAAATCTTCTTCGATTTAATTTGATCGGCAACTTGTGAAATAGTGCCATGCGCTTTAGATCGATTTGCTCTATCAATCAAAATATTACCCGTTATCCAATACAACTGACCAAAGAAAGGAATAAAAATTAAGCTTTTTTTACCCACTGTTACGGTATTAGGTTGTACCGCATTTGACATCGTCACCATATCAAAATTGTTTTGATGGTTTCCGATATAAATACTTGGGCCATAGCTTTCCGCTTCTTTTGGAAAACGCTCAACGAGTTTAATCCCAAAAACAGTAGATAACTTGCCGAATAAGCGTCCGTAAGTCATTACATGTTTAGGATTTCTTGGTGAAAACATGCAATAAATCATTCCAAACGTCACCACAATAATGGTGTAAAGAATGACAATGATGCCTCGAATAATGGCTAACATAAGTTTTAGCGTCCTAAATAGAAGTGGGTCAACAGACCCACTCAATATCAATTAAGTATTAGATTTAATTTGTTTCAATATCAATATGATCGATAACTTGAGCACCGCGAGGTAAAGAGGTTCCTCGACGTCCACGTTTTGCTTTAAAGCTAACTAACTCATTCATCGACATTGTCATTTTACGTTTACCAAAATGCAGGGTAACAGAGGCATTTTCAGGTAATACTCGTAACCAAGCGACGTTATCCTCACCACTTGCTGCTTGTGAAGCTGGAATAGAAACCATCTGATTTCCCTTTCCTTTTACCATAGTTGGTAATTCTGCTGCTTCAAAAATCAGCATTCTACCGCCTTTAGTAATGATCATAATGAGATCAGTGAGCTCATTATTCAAGCGTTGTGGCGGTAATGGTAATGCATTTTCAGGTAAAGTCAGTAGTGATTTTCCTGCTTTATTTTTAGAAGTTAAATCATCAACCTGACAGATAAAACCATAACCAGCATCAGATGCCATTAAGATCTTATCGGTATTTTCGCCCATAACAACATGACGTAATTGCGCACCTTTCTGAACTTTTAATCGTTCAGTTAGCGCATCGCCTTTGCTACGACCAGAAGGTAATGCATCAACATCAACGGTATAGCTTTGACCTGTGGTATCAATTAAGTGTACTGGTTGATTACTCATACCTTCAACGGCATCAAAATAGTCATCACCAGATTTAAAACCAGCCGATTTTGCATCAATGTTATGTCCTTTTTGGCAACGAATAAGCCCTTTTTCAGACATAATGACGGTAACAGCTTCAGGATGTAGATGTTTTAACGGAATAGGTTCATCACCCGCATTACCACTAAAATAGTTGATCTCTTCTGCTTTAAGCACTTCTTGCTGACCATCAACAGTAAAGATTAATGCTTCATCTTTAGGTGCAAACAGCATTTGTTCAATCACATCGCCTTGCTCTTTTCCTAAAGCAACAAGACGCGTACCACGCCCTTTTTTATTCATTTCATTCAGTTGTTCTGCTGAAATGGCTAAAATACGTGTTTTGTCAGTGATGATAATAAACCAGTGTTGCTCATTTTTCTTTTGAGGATCAACTAAGAGCGGTGCTAATAATTCAGTCTCTTCAGAAACAGTGAGTAGCCCTTTACCTGTCTTATTCTTCGTTTCCATCTCATCGTAAGAGAGAACCGAACCATAACCTTCTTTTGTTGCCAATAAATATTCTTGTCCAGCACTTCCCGCTAACATGTATTTCACGCTGGCTTCAGGTGGGAAAGTTAACTTACCGGTTAGTGGTTCGCCTTGGCTACGTCCTGAAGGCATATCATTTGGACTTAAGGTATAGCTTCGACCTGTGGAATCAAGGAACAGAACAGGCTGATTACTCATGCCTCGTACTGCGCTGTGATAGCTATCTCCTGCGCGATAACTCATGCCACTAGGATCAATATCATGCCCTTTTGCATTACGTACCCAGCCCATTTCAGACAACACAATAGTCACAGGCTCTGATGGCAACATATCTTGTTCATTCACCACTTTCGCCTCTTCTTGAGGGCGAATAGGTGAGCGTCGATCATCACCAAATTCTTTCGCGTCGGCTTCAATCTCTTTTTTCAGTAAAGTATTTAAACGGCGTGGTGAACTTAACAATTTCTCAATGCTGTCGCGTTCTTTTTCAAGCTCATCACTTTCGCCTTTTAGTTTCATCTCTTCAAGTTTGGCTAAATGACGCAAACGTAGTTCTAAAATAGCTTCAGCTTGAATATCAGATAACTCAAAGCGACGCATTAATTCTGCTTTGGGTTCATCTTCATGACGAATAATTTCAATCACTTCATCAATATTGAGATAAGCAATTAATAAACCTTTGAGGATTTCTAAGCGGCGTAAAACTTTCTCTAAACGATGATTTAAGCGGTTTGTCACTGTTTGGCGACGATAAACTAACCATTCGTTTAAAATAGTTAGTAGTCCTTTTACTGCTGGACGGTTATCTAACCCAATCATATTCAGGTTAACGCGATAACTTTTCTCCAAGTCAGTATTCACAAACAAGTAGTACATGACTTGTTCTAAATCAACACGATTACTACGAGGAACAATAACAAGTCTAGTAGGATTTTCATGATCAGATTCATCACGTAAATCTTCAACTAAAGGCAGTTTTTTGGCACGCATCAATGCTGCGATTTGCTCAAGTACTTTGGCGCCAGAAACTTGATGAGGCAATGCAGTGATCACTGCACATCCCTCTTCTTTTTGCCAAACAGCACGCATTCTGACAGAACCACGCCCTGTTTTATAAATCTTCTTGATATCGTCTTGAGCCGTAATAATTTCAGCTTCAGTCGGATAATCAGGGCCTTGAACATATTGCATTACGTCAGATAATCCTGCATCAGGATTATCTAAAAGCATCACTAAAGCTTGCCCTATTTCACGCGCATTGTGAGGTGGAATATCCGTTGCCATCCCAACAGCAATACCCGTTGTGCCATTAAGCACGATATTAGGTAAGCGTGCAGGCAACATTTTCGGCTCTTGCATCGTGCCGTCAAAGTTAGGGATCCAATCTACCGTACCATGTCCTAACTCACTCAATAATGTTTGTGAATATTTAGAAAGACGTGATTCGGTATAACGCATCGCGGCGAAAGATTTTGGATCATCCGGCGCACCCCAGTTACCTTGTCCATCAATTAACGGATAACGATAAGAGAACGGCTGAGCCATAAGTACCATTGCTTCATAACATGCACTATCACCATGCGGGTGATATTTACCTAGCACGTCACCCACAGTACGGGCTGATTTTTTAAATTTAGCGTTATTACTTAAGCCAAGCTCTGACATCGCATAAACGATGCGACGTTGTACGGGTTTTAGCCCATCTCCAATAAAAGGTAATGCACGATCCATAATGACGTACATGGAGTAGTTGAGATAGGCATTTTCTGTAAATAAGTGGAGCGGTTGGCGCTCTACACCATCATGAGTCAATTCACTCATTCAATTTTTCCTCAGACTCTTGTGGTATCCATTACACTTCGATGTCAACTTCATCGCCTTTCTCTTGTAACCAATTTCGGCGATCTTCAGAGCGTTTCTTCGCTAACAACATATCCATCATGCCTAGGGTTTCTTGATAGTTTTCATCATCAATCACCAATTGCACTAAACGACGCGTATTAGGATCAAGCGTTGTTTCACGCAGTTGAAGTGGGTTCATTTCACCCAACCCTTTAAAGCGCTGTACGTTAGGCTTTCCTTTTTTACGGCTTAAACGTTGTAAAATGGCATTTTTTTCTGATTCATCAAGGGCATAATGAACTTCTTTACCTAAGTCGATGCGGTAAAGTGGTGGCATTGCCATATAAACGTGCCCTTCCTTAACAAGAGCAGGGAAGTGGCGCACAAATAAAGCACATAATAAGGTTGCGATATGTAAACCATCTGAGTCCGCATCCGCAAGAATACACACTTTACCGTAACGCAGTTGGCTTAAATCATCACTATCAGGGTCCATACCAATTGCTACCGAAATATCATGGACTTCTTGTGACGCAAGTACTTCATCTGAAGAGACTTCCCATGTATTTAAGATTTTACCGCGCAGAGGCATAATCGCTTGATATTCACGATCTCGAGCTTGTTTAGCAGAGCCTCCAGCAGAGTCCCCTTCAACTAAAAACAGTTCGGTGTAACGTAAATCTTGAGAAGTACAATCAGCCAATTTACCCGGCAATGCTGGCCCTGAAGTGAGTTTCTTTCTCACCACTTTTTTAGCAGCTCGCATACGACGTTGAGCGCTGCTAATTGCCATTTCAGCAAGTAACTCACCGACTTGAACATTCTGATTTAGCCATAAGCTAAAAGCATTTTTTACAGCATTTGCAACAAACGCACTGGTTTGTCTTGAAGAGAGTCGCTCTTTGGTTTGCCCTGCAAATTGAGGATCTTGCATTTTCACTGATAATACATAAGCACAACGATCCCATGTATCATCGGCAGTTAATTTAAGACCTCTCGGTAGTAAATTACGGAATTCACAAAATTCACGCATTGCATCTAACACACCTTGGCGTAAACCATTTACGTGTGTACCACCTTGAACTGTCGGAATTAAGTTAACATAGCTTTCAGTGAGTAGATCGCCACCTTCAGGCAGCCATAACATAGACCATTCAACAGCTTCATTATCACCTTCAAATTTGCCTGTAAAAGGCTCTTCAGGAAGGCGAACAAACTCAGCAACAGCTTCACTTAAATAATCGGTTAAACCATCAGCGTAGCACCAATTTTCTTGGGTGTTGTTTACTTTATCGACAAAAGAAACATTAACGCCCGGACACAATACTGCTTTGGCTTTTAATACGTGAGATAAGCTTTTAGAAGAAAAACGAGGAACATCAAAATAAGAGCCATCAGGCCAAAAATGCACACTCGTTCCTGTGTCCCGTTTTGCACAGGTGCCAATCTCATGTAACTCTTCAACTTTATCGCCATTTTCAAAAGCAATTTGGTAAATTTTACCATCACGACGAACAGTTACTTCAATACGCTTTGAGAGGGCGTTAACAACCGAGATCCCCACACCATGTAACCCGCCAGAAAATTGATAATTTTTATTAGAGAATTTTCCTCCGGCGTGGAGGTGAGCAAGGATTAGCTCGATAGCAGAAACGTTAAGTTCAGGGTGAATATCGACAGGCATTCCTCGCCCATTATCGATAACTTCGATAGATTGGTCTGCATATAAAATGACATCGACCTTCGATGCGTGTCCCGCAAGCGCCTCGTCCACGCTATTATCTATCACTTCCTGTGCCAAATGGTTCGGTCTTGTTGTATCTGTATACATCCCCGGACGACGACGTACAGGCTCTAGACCATTAAGAACCTCAATATCCTTTGCGTTATAACTTGATTGAGTCATTGTTTTAATCTGCGGTTCGCTGTTAGAAAAATACTGTTTATAATAACAGGTGTTGGCGGCAATATGATATTAATTTTCGGCTAGATACATCAACCTACGTTTTACAGGTTAATCGACCGAAAGGCTAAATTATCTTTAAAAATTGAATAATTTTCGGAAAAAAACGTTCAAAACCCACAAAAGCATGGTTTCCATCCGATTCTATGGTTTGCCTACACGCGCCAAGATATGAAACAGCTTGACGATAATCAAGTATTTCATCTCCAGTTTGTTGAAGCAACCAAATAAGTTCCGGTGAGGTAATTGCAGGAATACGCAAAGCAAGCAACTCATCCATATGATGAGGTTCTAGCTTATATTTTTGATGTGTATAAGGATTTTCGTTCTCACCCAAGAAATCTTGCAAAAGATCGAAAGGACGTATCGCAGGATTAACAACAACAGCGGGTAAATTAAAACGTTGAGATAGCCAAATAGATAAATAGCCACCTAATGATGAGCCAATTAATCCAAGCTTGTCATCTGTACTCTCTTTAACTAACGTTTCAATTAGCTGAGCGGCTTCTTGAGGATAAGGTGGCAGTTGAGGTACTAACAATTCAATTTCAGGATGTGTTCCTTCAAGCCATTGACGAAAAGCCTGTGCCTTTGCTGATTGAGGTGAGCTATTAAAGCCATGCAAGTAAAGAATACGAGGCATAACTTAATAGCCATCCGCATCAAGATCAGGACAAAATTCAGTGCCCGCTAAACGGTAAACTTGTGTTTCAATTTTGCCCTTCTCATCAGATGAAAGTGACATTTCCAAATAGCGCCAGCCTGGAGAAACAGTATCTAATGTAAAATTCGTACAATGAGGGCGAAACTGAATGCATGTAGAAGGCGTTGCCAACAAACGAATGCCATTCCACATTTCATCCATTTCTTGGTGAATATGGCCACAAAGCATCATTTTGACTTGAGAGTGATTTCTTAAACGTTCTGCCAATTCTTGAGAATTTCTTAAACTGTGTTGATCTAACCATGTACACCCTGAAGGCATAGGATGATGATGCAACAAGATAATCGTATCTCTGTGCTTTTGACTTTCGAGACAGCGTGTTAGCCAATCTAACTGACAATCTGATAACTCACCATGAGGAACGCCTTGAATTTGGCTATCTAATAACAGCATTTGCCAATTATCACCAATCAACACTTGTTTAGCTGACAAAATTCCTGCCTGATTTAAAGCATCAATCATTGCAGGTTGATAGTCATGATTACCCGGCAACCAAACACAAGGAGGTGTCAGCGTTGCAATGCCATCAGCAAAATGCTGATAAGCTTCAAAGGTTTGATCTTGAACTAAATCACCTGTCGCAACAATCAAGTCAACATCAAGACCCTGCTCTCTAATCGTATTTAATACCGCATGGTAGCTACGATAGGTATTTATACCCAGCAGAGTATCTTCCACATTAGCAAAGAGGTGGGTGTCTGTGATTTGTAATATTCTTACGGTGTTTTTGTGTTTCACCGATAATTCAAGCTGGCTTTCCAAAAGGTTTCCTTGTTTCACTCTCATTAGCCGTTATGTTAACGTATTTTCGTAGTAAAGATCTGCCAACCAATACACATTTCAAAAGATTAGTGAGAAATATTCTCGCTTTCAATCACGTTTTTTTCACTTCATTTTACAATTTAATTCATTTGATATCGTACACTTAGAGATAGTTACTCTACTTGATAATATTACTAAAAACATCCTTTAAAGATTGATTAATGTATTAAATTATCGACCAACGCTTTCTTAACGCAACATGATGAAGTTGTAGCCATTGAAGCGCGATAACGGATGCTGCGTTGTCAATAACCCCCTCTTCAACCCAAAGATAAGCTTGTTCTCTGCTAACAACATGAACACGAATATCTTCATTCTCACACGCTAATCCATGAATACCTTTTGCTGTTGTTGCATCAACTTCACCAACGTAAACATGCATTCTTTCGCTCGTACCACCGGGGCTTGAAAGATAACTCACAATAGGTTCACATCGTCCAACAATAACACCCGCTTCTTCTTGGGCTTCACGTCTAACAACATCTTCTGGACTTTCTCCTGGTTCGACCATGCCCGCAACCACTTCAAGCAACCAAGGTGTCTCACTGGTTTCATACGCAGGAATACGAATTTGCTCAATTAACACCACTTCATCACGTTTGGGATCGTAAGCAAGCAAAACACCTGCATTGCCTCGTTCAAAAACCTCTCGCTTAACTTCCTCACTCCATCCACCTTCAAAAAGGCGATGTTTAAAGCGATATTCGGTCATGCGGAAAAAGCCTTTGTATAAATCTCTTTGATTGAGCAATTTCACATCTTCACGACCGTATAAAAATGGTGTATTTTCCCTTTTCTTCATACAATGTTCCTTAAGTTACATTTAAGAGTCTTTTTATTGCTTACGTTTAATACAGATTTAAAGAAATTTGCCAACAATTCATGTAAAGTTAATCTAAAATAAAAGGATATGGCACAAATGGCTACCCCTAGTTAGGGAAACAATCTGCTAGAATTATCCCCAATCAAGATTAACAGAGGCAACTCAGCGAAACTGTTGCAACAAGGAATTAAAATGAAAAAACTGCTCTCTCTTTTGGTCACGATGAGTTTGGCAGGATTCAGCACTGCAAGTCAGGCTGAGGATCTGCTTCAAGTTTATCAAAAAGCAAAGGACAGTAACCCTGAGTTACGCAAGTCATTAGCTGAACGAAATCAAGCTTTTGAAAAAATTAATGAAGCTCGTGGCTCATTATTACCACAATTAGGATTAGGCGCATCCGCAGATTATAAAAGTGGCTACCGTGATAATAGCAACACCGAGTCCAACGCTATTGGTGCAAGTTTAACGCTGACTCAAAGTGTGTTTAACATGGCGTTATGGCGCCAATTAAACATTCAAGAAAAAACAGCGGGCATGAGCGATGTGACTTACCAAACAAGTCAGCAAAAACTGATTTTAGACACCGCGACCGCTTACTTTGATGTTTTGCGTGCTATCGATTCATTATCATTTATTGAAGCGCAAAAAGAGCAAGTTTACCGTCAGTTAGATCAAACAACTCAACGTTTTAACGTAGGTTTAGTGGCTATTACTGACGTACAAAATGCGCGTGCAAATTACGATAGCGTACTGGCACAAGAAGTGGCTGGCCGAAATCAATTAGATAATGCATTAGAAAAACTACGCCAAGTAAGTGGTATCTATTACATTAATCTAGCATCACTAAACATCAGCCGTTTTTCAACAACGTCACCAGACTCTATTGAGAAACTACTAAAAGATGCTGAAGAACGTAACTTAAGTTTATTAAGCGCACGTTTAGGTCAAGATTTAGCGCGCGAAAATATTCGTTTAGCACAATCAGGTCACTTACCAACAGTAGATTTAAATGCATCAACGGGTGTGTCCAATAGCCATAGCCACGGTAGCGCATTACCACCAGCAACAGCGGGTAATAGTCGCAATAGTTACAGTGGTCAAAATAGTATTGGTCTATCTGTTAGTATCCCTCTGTATACCGGCGGCAAAACAAGCTCACAAGTTGAACAAGCACAATATGGTTTTACGAGTGCGAGCGAACAATTAGAATCGGTTTATCGTTCTATTGTCCAAATCGCGCGTTCTTCTTATAACAATATTTCTGCATCAATCAGTAGCATTAAAGCGTATCAACAAGTTGTTGTTTCTGCGCAAAGTTCATTAGATGCAACTGAAGCGGGTTATCAAGTAGGTACTCGTACTATTGTTGATGTGTTGAATGCCACCACAACGCTTTATGATGCAAAACAGAAATTATCCAACGCACGTTATGACTATTTAATTAACCAATTAAATATTGAATATGCGCGTGGTACATTAAATGAAAATGACTTAATTCAGTTAAATAATGCACTAGGTGCAGAAGTTTCTACTTCACCAGATAGCATTATTCGCTCGTTAACAAGCCCTGCTCTTAACGTTGCGCCTTGATCGTGAATTAAGAATTTAGTCACTTATAAAAAACCGCTTTCAGCGATAAACTGATAAGCGGTTTTTTTTATACTTCCTCTCCGCATAAGATATTGTGTTATGGCTTAAATTAAGATCTCAGCAATATCTATATTCTTGTATTAACAAATACCTTAATTACAATTAGGTTAAAAAGAGAGGATTTACCTAATTTCATTACTCTTAACCTTATAAAGATCACAAATTTCTGGTTATCCCTGATGATTAGGCGTTTCTTATTTATTTTCTAGACTATTTAACCTATCCTAGCTTTTATTTTGAACGTTTTACCTTTTATGGATCTTATCAATATGCCAATGAAACGTACCAAATCGATTAATCGTGATGCTTTCCGTAAAGCATTTCGTCCTTATCGTCTGGCGCCTGTTGCAATCGCCATCACTGCTGTATTCGCGCTTTCAGGATGTGAAGAGAGCGATGAGACAGTTTCACTGTATATGAATGCACAAGAATGTGCTCAAGCGAATCCTTCACAAGCGGCACAGTGCGAAGACTCTTATCGCACTGCATTGCAAGAAGCACAGCGTACAGCACCGAAATACGCAACATTAGAAGACTGCGTAGCTGAATTTGGTGATGCACAATGTACACAAACAGCGTCTATCGATGGACAGCCTGTTAGTACCGAAAATGCAAATAATTTAAGCCCAGACAGCTCACAAATGGCCCAAGCTAACTCTGGTGGTAGCTTCTTTATGCCATTAATGGCGGGTTATATGATGGGTCGCCTAATGGGTGGCGGTGCGCCAGCACAACCTCTGTTTAGTTCACGTAATCCAACAAGCCCTGCGAATGGTAAATTTGTGGACGCAACAGGCCGTAACTATGGTCCAGCAGTTGGTGGTCGTCAAATGAACGTACCAAAAACAGCCATGACACCAAAACCATCAACAACCTCGACAGTAACTCGTGGTGGCTTTGGTAATACAGTTTCGAGACAAGCAGCGGCTCAACGTACCAGTGCAACAAATAATAACCGTAGCTCAACCGGTTCATCTTCTTATCGTTCAGGTGGTTAATTAAAACCATGAAACGCGAAAATATCATTGAGCGCCCAGATTGGCGTGAAAAAGCCACTGAATTTGGCTTTAATTTTCATACAATGTATGGCGAGCCTTATTGGTCTGAAGATGCTTATTATCAATTCTCAATGGAAGAGGTTGAAACGTTAGAAGAAACAACAGAAGAGTTGCATCAGATGTGCTTACAGGTCGCTGATAAAGTGGCTAATAGTGAAGAGTTGCTGACTCGTTTTCAAATTCCTCGTCACTGCTGGGATTTTGTACGTGATTCATGGAAATCATCTCAACCTTCGCTCTATTCACGTCTTGATTTAGCCTATGACGGCAAAAGCCCAGCAAAACTGTTAGAAAATAATGCAGATACGCCAACATCGCTGTATGAATCTGCTTTTTTCCAATGGATCTGGCTTGAAGATCAAGTCAACGCAGGTCGTTTACCGCAAAATGCCGATCAATTTAATAGCATTCAAGAGAAGTTAATTGATCGATTCGCAGAGCTTCGTGATCAATATGGAATGCGTTATCTGCATATGTCTTGTTGCCAAGATACTGAAGAAGATCGCGGTACGGTTCAATATTTACAAGATTGTGCTGAAGAAGCCGAAGTAACAACTGACTTTGTGTTTATTGAAGATCTAGGTCTAGGTGAACGTGGTGAGTTGACTGATCTGCAAGATCAGATAATCAGCAATATGTTTAAGCTTTACCCTTGGGAATTTATGTTCCGCGAAGACTTCTCAACTAAGTTAGCTGATGCGGGAATTCGTTGGTTGGAGCCATCTTGGAAGAGTATTATCTCGAATAAAGCATTACTGCCAATGCTTTGGGAGATGTTCCCTAATCACCCAAATCTGCTACCTGCTTATTTTTATGATGGTAAAGCACCTGATTCATTATCACGTTATGTTATCAAGCCACTGTTTTCACGTGAAGGTGCAAATATTCGTATTGTTGAAAATGGCAAAGATATTGCTGTTGCAGATGGTCCTTACGGTGAAGAAGGCTTTATTGTTCAAGATTTCCATCCACTACCAAAATTTGGTGATAGCTATACATTAATTGGTAGTTGGTTGGTTAACGACCAATCCGCAGGTATTTGTATTAGAGAAGATAGAGAGCTTATCACTCAAGATCTCTCACGCTTCTATCCACATATTATTTTAGATTAATAGAAATCTTAAAATTATATTGAGCACCTTATTGCTTATAAACAGTAAGGTGTTTTTTATTGCAAAAATCTTTCCATTTTGATGATTTCAATATATGACTATATTCCAGAAATAATCATATCCATAGCAGACACAATCGCTGTATGGATCTCAGGCTTAATACACACGATATCAGCTGTTCTTAACTTATTCTTTGCCACGACTGTTATAGATTTCGTCATAACAACATATTTCTGATTATCTATTTCAATAATGGGTGTCAATATTTCTACTTGAGAATTCTTATATGATAACTGGGTAATCGGTATAATAACCCGAGAATCAATATCACTTAGTAGCTCATTTTGAATATCAATAAAATAAGGGTACTGTTCTTTCGATTTAAGGGATTTATTACGATATACCGTATATTGAGACATTAAATAACCCCATATTCATCATCATCAGTAAACAACCCCATTTCCTGTTCAAATTCATTAAGCGCTTGAATGCCGTTTTTGTTTTCAGCTTTCCACTGTTCCCGCTTTTTTTCACGAATTGCATCAGATAACATTTGATCGAGTGTTGCTGATAAATTAATTCCAAGCTCTCGTGCTTCGTCCACCAATTTTGCAGTTAGATACACATTAACTCCTCGTTTATCTTTTTTACTCATTACCAATGTTTTCATTATAAACTCCATTTATGCGCATCATTTATGTGCATAAGTGTAGAGCAGATAATTATCAACATCAAACTAGAGATATTCAAAAAAACATAATTGACTTATTTAATAGAATATAAAAAGCATTCATTGAATAGTAATGAAGCTTATCAGATATTTATCCAAATAAAAATAAAATCAATATAAACAAAAGGTTAAAATTATTTGTTATATCTATATAGAAAATTGGAAAGGTCAATAACGAGGGAAATATAATGAGTCGATACATTATATTTAATATAAAAAAGGTCAAATTCCACAAAAGTGCATTTGACCTTTAGATATTATAAATTAGTTTTTATTGAACAATCTTATCCAATTTGAAATGTCATCATACTGAGCGATTTATTAACGATATCATTATTTAGCAACGTTACTTTTTCACCTTCCTGTTTTAAACCTAATAGGTATAACGCGGGTAAAAAATGCTCTGCTGTTGGATGTGACAATCGTCCTTCTTCCGTTGATAAAATCGTAAAGAGATCAGTTGGCTCTTTGTCACTTTGCAAGCTACTTTCTATTGCTTCACTAAACGAAAGAGCCCAAGGATAAGGCGCTGCATCACTGTTTTGCCAATCCATCATTCTTAAGTTATGAACAATATTACCGCTACCAATAATTAAGACACCTTCTTTACGTAGCTCAACTAATTTTTGACCTAATTCATAATGCCATTGTGCCGATTGACGTGCATCAATACTTAATTGAACAACTGGGATATTGGCATTCGGGTACATTTTTTCAAGTATTCCCCAACTTCCATGATCGAATCCCCATTGATCCATATCGAGTTTTAATTTAATCGGATCAATAAGATCTTCAATCAGCGCTGCTAAACCTATTGAGCCTCGCGCTGGGTATTCTATTGCATACAATTCTGGTGGAAATCCATAAAAATCATGAATTGTCTTTGGTTGCGACATTGCTGTTACATAAGTTCCATCGGTATACCAATGGGCTGAAATCACTAAAATCGCTTTAGGTTGAGGAAGCATTTCCCCTAATTTTGACCAGAGGCGAGTATATGTATTATCTTCTAATACATTCATTGGACTACCATGCCCAATAAACAGCGCTGGCATCATTTTTGTTTCCATAAACCACCTCTTATGGCGAGTGTTCTTATCACATAAGCATACTGCCTTCTTACTTGAAATATAGTCAAAGAAGTATGAAATAGTTATTCAAAAAATATGAAAAAAGCCACCTAAGTTTCCTTAAGTGGCTTGATATAAGTGTGTGTGTGTTTTCAGTGTCGTTTATAACATGTTAATTTCAGCCAGCTTTTTTCTCCTCACGAAGACGATAAGCCACTAAATCTTCAATAGTTAACACTGGCATATTGTGCTTTTTAGCAAAAGTGATCACTTCTGGTGCTCTTGCCATTGTGCCATCATCGTTTGTTAACTCGCATAACACTGCAACAGGTTTAAAACCGGCTAAAGTTGCTAAATCAATCGAAGCTTCAGTGTGTCCGCCACGCGTTAACACACCGCCAGGTTGAGCACGTAATGGGAATACGTGACCTGGACGATTTAAATCACTTGGTTTTGCATTATCAGCTGCCGCTGCACGTACTGTGGTTAAACGATCTGATGCTGAAACACCCGTTGTAACCCCTTGTGCCGCTTCAATTGTTACCGTAAACGCGGTATGAAAATGACTGGTGTTATTTTCCACCATCATAGGCAAATCAAGTTGTTGACGGCGTTCTTCTGTAATGCATAAACAAACAATGCCACTACCATGACGAATAGACATCGCCATCTGTTCTGTGGTCATAGTTTCTGCTGCGAAAACCATATCGCCTTCATTTTCACGGTTCTCGTCGTCGAGCACCATCACGCCTTTACCAGCACGAAGGGCTTCTAGAGCAAGTTCAACACGCTCAAATGGATTACCGAATTCGGAAAGTAGCGTCTGATTCATGGTAAAAAAACCTCAATAATTAATGAAAGTTACCAGAATCAGGGCAGTCTTAGGAGTGGATCTCTGCTTAATAAACACACAAGCAGAAACAACAGGAATGGATACAATGATCCTACTGATGCTATTTTATTCTCTCCCATCCAGACTTTAACTGTCGGCTCCAGAATCACACTGGATCTGCTGACCTTTGCATTACAATGGCAACACAAAGCGCTCGCGGGCTTTACCTAAATTTTAGGTATCTACCGCCGGTGGGGACTTACACCCCGCCCTGAGATTAACGGTGAAACTATACGCTTTAAAATTATAAGAGGCAATCATCAATCGGTGACAATCTTTGTTTCATCACATTATCATTTTATGACATACGGTTATTTAACGATTTATAATAAAAAAGTAACAATAATCTTGATATCTGGTTTAATTCCCTCTGCCCTCATATTACACTTAGCCTCAGCTTTCTATTTTATTTGTGAGGACTCCCCATGTTGGACCCGAAAAAACTTGAACAAGTCGCGCGCCAAATCCAAAACGTTCTGCCACAAGGCATTAAAGATTTTGGTGATGATATTGATAAAAAAATCCGCACTGTTCTGCAATCTCAATTAAACAAATTGGATTTAGTCAATCGCGAAGAGTTTGATGTACAAACTCAAGTCTTATTACGTACTCGTGAAAAACTTAATCGTTTAGAACAACGTTTAAATGAGCTAGAAGCGGGTCTGCTTGCAAAACCTCAAGCTGAAGTTGCTCAAATTGAAGACGTTGAAATTGTGGTAGAGGCGCAAGCTGACAATAAAGCTTAATTCGTTCACTTTATTGCTGATTTTGATTTAGTAATAAAGCAAAACCCTGTATCTCACAAAGACGCAGGGTTATTTTTTATACACAACAAGTCAATTGATCACTATTTTAACTCTGGCCAATAGTCTTTATTAACTTCAATTAAATCATCTAAAATTGCTTTTGCGACAGTCGCACTTGGCACCGTTTTGGACATTGTAATAGCCTGCCACAGTTTCAAATATGATTTTTCAATCCATGCTTCTACCACTAATTTTTCAACTGCAACTTGCTGACTCATCATCCCTTTTTGGAATAATGGAATTTTGCCCATCACTAACGGCTCTGGCCCGTGACTTCCGACAATGCAAGGGATCTCAACCATTGCATCAGGATCAAAATTAATAATTGATCCATTATTAGGAACGATCAGTAACATTCTTTCTTGAGTATTAAATGCGATCGCCGTTGCGAGATCGACAATATAAGAGGCATGTTCATCTATCTCAAGATGACCCGCTGATGATTTACCCGCTGCCGTAATGGCACGACAAGCACTGAAAACATTCTTTTCTCTGTGCTCCATCACTTCATTCGCACGCGTATGGTTAGGATCAGAATGCTCAACAACATAATCAGGGAATAGATAATATTTAAGATAAGTATTTGGCATCGTATCAGGATCTAATGCCCACACATCTTTTGCTTTACCGAATGTATCATTCCAGCTTGCTTCAACAGGCTCCCCTGCCACTTTTGGAATATATCCATGTTCAGCAACATGCTTACGGATAACGGGTAATAAATCATTACCTTGCAAATCTTCAATTTGTGTCCACCAGCCAAAGTGATTTAAACCATAATAACGGACACGCATCTCTTTACGTGACTTTAATCCTGCAATTTGTGCCATGCGTGATTCAATACCAATTGGCATATCGCAGATATTTAAGATTTTTGCATTTGGTTTTAAACGGCGGGTAGCTTCAGCGACAATAGCTGCTGGATTAGAATAATTTAGCATCCATGCATTTGGTGAATGTTTTTCCATATATTCAACCAATTCTAACACGCCGCCAATAGAGCGCATGCCGTAAGCAATACCACCAGGCCCACACGTTTCTTGCCCTAACACACCGTGACGTAAAGGAATTTTTTCATCTTTTTCACGCATTGGGTATTTACCGACACGAATATGTGCCATAACAAAATCAACATCAGTAAAAGCTGTTTTAGGATCAGTGGTATAGCAAAATTCAATATCAGGTGCTTTTTCAGTAAGAATAATTTCACACGCTTTAGCAATAGTTTCTTGCCGCTCGGCATCATTGTCATAAAATTTGATGGCTCTTAATGGAAAACGCTTTAAATTTTCCAATAGCATCAAAATAATACCGGGTGTAAATGTACTACCGCCACCTGCAATTACGACTGAGAACTTCTTCATTATATAGCCTCCGACAAGGTGATTTTTTGTGTATCTTCTTTCATTAATTGTTCAATTTGGTCTCTCACTTGAGAAACGTGTAGCCCGATAATAATTTGTAATGCATGACCTTTGCGCACCACACCATGTACACCGAGCCCTTTAAAATAGGCATCTGTTTCAACTAGTTCGCTATCTATCACTTCAATACGTAAACGTGTTGCACAGTTATTTAAAGATTTGATATTTGCACTTCCACCTAAGCCATCGAGAATGCCTTTAGGTAGTGCCAATTTTCGGTCTTCTTTTGCCGATTTGGAATTATCTGAAGCCTGTGACTTTTTATTTTTATAATCTTGTTTGCTATAGAGTTTGATCTCTTCGTCGTCTTCTTCACGACCAGGTGTTTTTAAATTAAGTTTGATAATTAACGTTCTAAACACCACAAACCAAATCATTGTAAAAGTAAGGCCGATGACTATCTGTGTAATAATCATTCCGTAATGGTTATGAAACATTGGGATCCAATTCATAGGAAGGAAATTATCGATGATCCCACCGCCCATATTCCCAACAACCCCAAAGTGATAGAGGGTTGTGGCTAGTGTGGCAGCTAATACGGCATGAATGGCAAATAAGAGAGGTGAGATAAATAAGAACGTGAATTCTAATGGTTCTGTTATTCCCACAAATACAGCGGTCAATGCAGAAGGTATAAGTAAGCCAGCAATTTTAGCTCTATTTTTAGGTGCAGCCGTAAAATAAAGAGCAAGCGCTATACCAATAGAACCAAAAACTTTGCTATTGCCATGTAGCGCAAAACCACCTTCAGGAAATAACTCTTTTAAAGATTGGGTACTTTGACTGAAATATTGCATATTTTGAGCCCAATCAACTTGAATACCATGTTCAGTAACTGCTGGGCCGAAAATAAAAGGTCCGTAAATAAAGTGATGTAAACCAGTAGGAATTAAAATACGCTCAAGAAAGGTATATATCCAAACACCCAAAGAGCCTGATTCAACCATAAATACTTGCAAAGATTGAATACCAATTTGCACTTTAGGCCAGAAAAATAACGTTATCCACGCTAACGGTAACATCATAAAAAAACTAATTAATACGACATAAGATGTTCCTTGAAATATCCCCAAAAATACCGGAAGTTGTTTATCGAAATAACGATTATGAATACCCGTGACAATACCAGCGATAATAATTGCACCAATAATACTGGTATCTAATGTTTTAATACCAGCAATCATTGTAAGACCACTATTTCCACCGACTTCATTTGTAAAGTCCACGCCAAAATAACTGCCCCAAACAATTCCCATTGCATTAATAAAATAATTCCAAGTGAGAAAACTCACCATAACGGCAAGGCAAGCTCTTGCTTGTGCAGTTTTAGCTAAACCTATTGGTAAACCAATTGCAAAAATAAGAGGCATATTACGAAAAACAGTCCACCCTCCTTCTTCAATAATATGAACAAGTTGAGCGAATAAACTATCGGGTCTTAATAAATCTTCACTAATAAATAATGGATTCTGTAATAGAATTGCAATGCCTACAACAATACCTGCAAAAGGAAATAGCAGGACAGGGGTAAACATGGCTCCACCAAATCTTTGTATTTGACTGAGCATAAAAATATCCTCTTATTTACTGCTACTGAAATGACACGCTTTTTAATTTATTTTTATTCTGTGAAATTAGATTAGATTCTTTTCTCTTTATTCTCTCATCTCAAATGAACTATTCGTGATCTGATTCATACTAATCTTTCACACTAAGTGATCTACTTTTTAGTTAAAAGACAGATCATTTTTTATTTTTTGATAACGTTCACATTTTAAAGGTATAAATGATTATGCTATATATCAAAAGATTAGATTCATATAAATTAAATAGAATAAGCTAATTTTTATAATAAAAAGAGGTATAAAAATGATCTATAAAGACATTGCAAAAAGCCTAAGAATTCAAATAAATTCTGCTGGATATCAAATTGGCGACCCACTACCCGCAGAAAAAACATTAGCGCAACAATACAACGCATCAAGAATGACAATACGTAAAGCAGTAGATTTATTAGTTATTGCAGGATTATTAGAACGAAAACATGGCTCAGGGACTTATATTAAAGAAAAAGATGTTCATCATGAAAATGCTAGCCTAAAAGGCTTTGTCGAATTAATGGCAAATACAGGGCACAACGTAAGAAGCGAAGTGGTAGAGTTTAGTGTTATTCCCTGCCCTTTATCTATTTCTAGCAAATTACGTATTAATTCAAATGAACGTATATTTTATTCAAGACGAATACGTTTTGTAGACAACAAACCGCTTATTGTTGAAGACAGTTATATGCCCGTAAAATATTTTAGTAATTTAACATTAACGCACTTAGAAGGATCTAAATTTGATTTTATTGAAAATGTTTGCCAAATAAAAATAGCGGGAAGTTACGAAACATTCCACCCTATCATGCCAGATAACAATATTTGTCAATTATTAAAAATAGAGAATAACATTCCCATATTAAGGCTCAGCACATTATCATACAGTATTCATGGTGATTATATTAATTACTCAATAATGTATAGAAACACCCAAGATTATATTGTTGAATATCATTTAAAACGAGAACAATAATCATTAATATAAAATAATATTGAAACTTTAATATTAATAATTAGATTTATTGTTATAAGAGCAAAAAAAAGCACTCCGAAGAGCGCCTTTCATTTTTTATAAATGCCATTATTTCTTTTTAATCGCATTAATAATATTTGTTGTAGAAATGCCGTCTTCAAAATTCAGCACTTTTACTTCACCACCTGCTGCCCAAACTTCTTTGCTACCTGCAATATCTTCAGGCTTATAGTCGCCACCTTTAACTAAGATATCCGGTAATACAGAGGCAATTAAGCGCTGTGGTGTATCTTCTTCAAACGCAACAACCCAATCGACGGCACCTAATGCGCCCAACACAGTCATACGCTGTTCTAATGGGTTAACAGGACGACTTTCACCTTTTAAGCGCTTAGTAGACGCATCACTATTTACCGCAACAATAAGGCGATCACCTAATTTACGTGCATTCGCTAAATAGCTAACATGCCCTGCATGAAGAATATCAAAACAACCATTTGTCATCACAATACGCTCACCGCGCTGACGCGCTAATTCGACGGCTTGTTTTAATTGTTCTTCTTCCATCATGCCAAACCCGTTATCAGCTCGACCACGAATAGCATTTTCAAGCTCAATAGGTGATACCGTTGATGTCCCTAATTTACCCACAACAACGCCTGCCGCTGCGTTAGCAAGGAAACAGGCTTCACCTAAAGGTTTGCCAGCAGCTAAAGAGGTTGCTAATACGCCAATTACTGTATCACCTGCCCCTGTTACATCATAAACTTCTTGGGCTTGGGTTGGTAAATGCAATGGAGCTTCATTAGCACGCAGTAAGCTCATTCCTCGCTCTGAGCGAGTGATCAGCAACGCTTCAAGATCTAAATCTCGAACTAATTGAGTCCCTTTTTCCACCAGCTCATCATCAGTTTTACAAACACCAACCACTTGTTCAAATTCAGACATATTTGGCGTTAATAGCGTCGCACCGCGATAGCGTTCAAAATCTGATCCCTTAGGATCGATTAATACAGGTACACCCGCTTTTTTTGCCAGTTGGATCATTTCTTGAACATGAGAAAGTGCCCCTTTGGCATAGTCAGATAAAACCAATGCGCCAATAGAAGGTAATGCTTGCTGAATACGTTCATAAATAGGTTGAGGATCAACATTGCTAAATCCTTCTTCAAAATCAAGACGGATTAATTGCTGATTACGTGAAAGTACACGTAATTTTGTGATCGTTGGGTGTGTCGCAACAGAGACAAAATCACAACGCACATTGACCTGATTTAATGTATTGCTCAATGCTTTTGCGGCTTCATCGATACCTGTTAAACCCACTAAACGCGAATTAGCACCAAGAGACGCAATATTCATCGCAACGTTTGCTGCACCACCTGGTCGCTCTTCTGTGGTATCAACTTTAACCACTGGCACTGGGGCTTCTGGTGAAATTCGACTTGTTGGGCCATACCAATAGCGGTCTAACATGACGTCACCGACAACCAACACATTGGCTTTATTAAAATCCGGTAGCGTTACTTTCATCCCATACTCCACATTTATTTTCAATAATAAGCCGAAATAATACCATAACTTGTTAAGCAAAAAGAGATACACATAAGACTTCATGCCAACAAACCATTACTCTTGTTCACCAAGCCACTTCAATTTGCTTTTTAATACACACTCTCGCTCTGCGATAAAACAATGATTATCCACAATGGCAGGTAATGCTTGTAGCGCCAGATGATGTAATTCATTACGCAATGTGACATAAGCATGTGTTAAAGCGAGAGCTTCATCTTCATCCATCACTTGATGCTTTGCCATTAACTCAAAAATACGCACATTATCAGACCAACGAGTTAAACCTGGGTATTGGTGAGAAAAACGCAATACTAAATATTGCGCAATAAATTCAATATCAGTAATACCGCCAGATGAGGTTTTTAAATCAAACTTATCGGCTTGCGTTGGTGCAAGATGTTGCACCATTTTTTTACGCATATCGCGTACTTCATTTTGTAACACATCAGCATCACGAGAAAGGCATAACGTTTCATGACGAATACGTGAAAACATCTGTTGTAATTTATCATCGCCATAAATCATTCTAGCGCGAATTAAAGCTTGATGCTCCCAAGTCCAAGCTTCATTTTTCTGATATTCATCAAAAGCTTGAATAGTACTAACCAACATACCTGATTCACCCGAAGGACGTAAACGCGCATCGACTTCATACAACACGCCAGAAGATGTTCTGGTACTAAACAAATGGATAATACGCTGTGCTAAACGCAGATAAAACTGGCGAGCATCAATCTGTTTTGCCCCTGTTGTCACAGTGTTTATTGGACAATCTAATAAAAAGACCAAGTCCAAATCAGAGCTATATCCTAACTCCCATCCCCCCAATTTACCGTATCCAATCACCGCAAAACCCAGCCCATCACGATGAGCTAAATGTTCAGGTTCACCATAACGTTTCACCATATATGACCAAGCTTGATGAACAACAGCATGAATAATAGCTTCCGCTAAATACGTTAAGTGATCGCTAACCTTCATTACTGGCAATACACCTGTAATATCTTCAGCGGCGATACGTAGTAATTGGGCTTGCTTAAACTGGCGTAATGCTTCTAATCGTTGCTCTTCATCTTCTTCTGGTACACGTAATAAATATTGGCGTAATTCATCACGATACGCATCTAAAGGCAGGGGTTGATAGAGAGAATTAGGATCAAGTAATTCGTCCAATAGTAAAGGATGAAGCGCTAATTGTTCAGCGATCATCGGTGATGCCGCACAAAGTCGTATAACATGCGTTAAAACTTCATCCGATTCTTGCATCAACTCTAAATACGTTGTACGACTCACAATGCTTAATAGCAAAGGCGTCACGCGTTGTAGTGTCACTAAGGTAAGGGGTTGCTGGCAAATTTTAGCCAATAGTTTTGGCATTAAGGCATCAAGAACATCGCGTCCTCTTGGCCCAATGGTTCGCTTGCCAATATCTTGGCGAAAATTCTGCAACGTCTGATTTATTGCATCAAGCGCTTCACTGGTTAATGTTTCATGAAATAATGATGATGTTTCAGGCAAGCGACCAAGTAACCAAAGACGCTTAAATTCAGAGATATCGTCTTCATCATCGTTTTCGTCTTCTTCACCGATTAATTGCGTGAAAATCACGGAAACAGCCTGCATCTTGTGGTTAATTTCTTGATAAAGCGCTTCCCAATCATCAAATCCCATTGCCAAAGTCAATCTGGCTTTATCTTCTTCACTTTCAGGTAAGGTTTGGGTTTGTTGATCACCAATAGACTGTAAAAGATTTTCTAATCGGCGAAGAAAAAGGTAGCTTTCAGTCAATTGTGCCGTTTCTTCTGCGGTGAGTAATTCAAGTTTCGCAATAACGTTAAGCACCGTTAACAATGAATTGCTTTGAAGCTCAGGCTCTCTACCACCACGAATTAGCTGAAAAACTTGCGTAATAAATTCGATTTCACGAATACCACCAGAGCCTAATTTTATATTATCAATCATGCCACGACGACGAACTTCACGACTTATCATGGATTTCATATTTCTAAGTGATTGAATAACACTAAAATCAATATAACGACGATAAACAAAAGGACGCAACATTTGGCGCAATACTTGGCAATACTCTTTCTTTTCTGCCCCTAAAACGCGTGCTTTGATCATGGCGTAACGTTCCCAATCGCGCCCTTGCTCTTGATAATAATCTTCCAGTGCCGCAAAGCTCATTACCAAAGGCCCACTTTCGCCAAAAGGACGTAACCGCATATCAACGCGGTAGACAAAACCGTCAATAGTATGCTGATCCAGCGCTTTAATCAGCTTTTGACCTAAGCGCGTAAAAAACTGCGCATTATCTAATTCTCGTCGTCCACCTTGTGTAAACCCATTTTCAGGATAGGCGAAAATTAAGTCGATATCAGAAGAAAAGTTAAGTTCAAACCCACCTAGTTTTCCCATTCCTAAAATCAGTAATGGCTGAGGTTTTCCCCCATTATCACAAGGCGTTCCCCATTGTTGGCAACATTGCTGATAAAGCGTATCTCTTGCGCCACAAATTAATGTTTCAGCTAATACGCTCAAATGTTTTAGCACACAAGGAATATCGGCTAATTGAAAAAATTGTAGCCATGCAATGCGCACTAATTGTTGATGACGAAATTGGCGTAAAACTCGCATAACGTCATCTTCATTATCAATATCGGCTAATTTTGCTGTCAATTGAGGCTCATAACTCTGCCATTCCACACTCGTTGGCGGATTTTGTCTGATATCAGTCAACCATTGAGGATTAACGCGCAAATGTTCTGTTACAAAGGGGCTAAAAGCAAAAAACTGTTGTTCTTGTTCACTAAAAGGCGCTAACGCATTCAATTGAGAAGAGAACCCACACTGTGCTTTATTCCACAATTGTTGAAATACACCGATAACAGACATAAATAGACTCTCAAGTTGTCAGGAAATTAAGCAATAGACAGTAACCATGCCATAGAAGATAACTTAAAATTCAACCATAAAACATGATAATAGTCGGTTGCTGTTGTAAATGTTAACGGTGAAATCGCATTGAGTGATTGTTCCATAGATCTAGGCAAATCAGACTGTTTTTTGCACCAATCTGAAAATAATGCCAACATGGCAGGCATGGTAATTGTCGGTGGCGTCGGATTGGCAAAAATCGCTTCTTCTAATGCCTGTATCGCACTTAACCATTTAGTCAATTGCTGAGCCGTTGTATCACTAGGAGAAAGATTCACCACACTCAACGATAATGCAGGTTTATCTTTCGCCAAATAATAGCCTCGAGCCGCCTTACTGCGAGAAGCAAGACGCAATCCGCCCTTTTCACCTAAATAAGTCGCTAATGCGATAACATCTGACACATTGCCTTTTTTGAGTTCTAACTCGAACTCTTCAATGGGCAACTCATATTGATGAGTGCGAATAGCACCTTTATCTAACACCACTTCAATTTGGCTATTTTGAAAATCCACCAGCCAAATTTCACGGTAAAAGTCCGTATTAAACAGCACATCAAGTTGAGACTCTAATTGTGTAAGGTCGGTATTTTCAGGCCAGATTTCTGCTGGGAATCGTGCTAAATCTAATTTAGGTTGTTCTAATTCCACGTTATATTCTGGACGTTGATGCAAACCAGCAACGACTTTACCAGCAGTTTTAATTGTCATTTCATAACGTTCATCAACACCACGAATACGCAGCCCCATATCCCAGCGACGAATTTGATTATCTGCGGTTTCAAAGTAAAGATTAGTCAGCTTTTTGGGTGCAGTATGCTGATGAGGTAGAGTCAGAATGCGCTGAATAATGTGAGGAATAGCGGCAGGTATGGCACTCATTTTGAGTTCAGTTTCTAATTGGCTCATTCTATTTCCCTTAAGTAAATCAATTGATTAGTAAAATATTTGACGCATTTTCATTTTGCAAGTGATAGCCTAATAACAATAATGAATAAAAGGCAGATTATCCCTATATTCTACCAGTTAAGACTGTTCTCATTCTGGTTTACTATTTGCTTACGCAAACTTTACTCTTTAGTATCAGTAAAAATATTCTCTTGTATAGATAAAAAAGTTGAAAACATAATGCGAAAATTACCCTTACTTTTTCTTTCCTTACTTGGCTTAGGCTTTTCTCTGAGCTCACACGCAGAAACTCGTTATGTTTCCGATGAATTATCCACTTATGTGCATAGTGGACCAGGAAATCAGTATCGAATCGTTGGCTCTTTAAATTCTGGCTCAACAGTCACCGTACTTTCTCGTAATGCAGCAACGGGCTACGTACAAATTAAAGACGATAAAGATCGTACTGTTTGGATACCTGAAAGCCAACTGAGTGCTCAGCCAAGCATGCGTACTCGCATTCCTGCGATGGAAAAAGAGATCCAAACACTGCGCGACAAACTGGCGAATATCGACCAAAGTTGGAATCAACGTACAATAGATATGCAAAATAAAGTTTCAAACAGTGATGACATCATCAATGGCTTGAAAAAAGAAAATGAACAAATGAGAACTAAGCTCGCTGTCGCAGAGAAAAAACTCGATTTTGCTAATCAACAATTAGATGACAGACAACGCGATATCATCTTACAGTGGTTTATGTATGGTGGTGGTGTTGCTGGTGCAGGTCTTGTCTTTGGTCTGATCCTTCCACATATTATTCCGCGTCGTCGTAAACGTAATGATCGTTGGATGAACTAATATCCAACCAAAGGAACAGTGATCCCGTGAATATATACCTTGTTGGTGGCGCTGTACGCGACCAACTGTTACAGATGCCAGTAAAAGACAGAGATTGGGTTGTTGTTGGTGCAACACCTCAAATGCTATTACAACAAGGCTATCAACAAGTAGGCAAAGATTTTCCTGTTTTTCTTCATCCAGATACTCATGAAGAATATGCCCTTGCGCGTACAGAACGAAAATCAGGCTCAGGTTACACGGGATTCACTTGCTATGCAGCACCCGATGTCACATTAGAAGACGATCTTGCGCGTCGTGATCTCACCATTAACGCTATCGCTTATTCCGTTGATGGCGGATATGTCGATCCTTACCACGGCATAGATGACATCAATGCGAGACAACTTCGCCATGTTTCTGAGGCATTTTCAGAAGATCCGTTAAGAGTTTTGCGAGTTGCACGTTTTGCGGCACGGTTTGCGCCTTTAGGATTTAATGTTGCACCTGAAACACTGCAATTAATGAAGACGATGGCACAAAGTGGTGAGTTAAATGCACTGACTGCTGAACGTGTTTGGAAAGAGACTGAAAAAGCCCTTGAGAGCCCCGCGCCTCAAGTCTATTTTGAAGTTTTACGTCAATGTGGTGCTTTAAGCGTTCTTTTTCCTGAAATTGATGCTTTGTTTGGTGTACCTGCTCCTGAAAAATGGCACCCAGAAATCGATACTGGCATTCATGCCATGATGGTACTTAATATCGCCAGTCAATTAACAGACGATATTGCGGTACGCTTTAGTGCCTTATGCCATGATTTGGGAAAAGGATTAACACCTCCTGAAAATTGGCCTCATCATCACGGTCATGGCCCTGCGGGTGTGCCTTTAGTTGAAGCCTTGTGTCAACGTTATCGTATTCCTAATCATATCCGTGATCTCGCGCGTTTAACGGCAAGATTTCATGATCATATCCATCGTATTGATAGAATGCGCCCCTCTAAAATAATCCGCTTATTTGATGCTATTGATGCATGGCGAAAACCAGAACGTGTTGAACAACTTGCAATGGTGAGTGAAGCGGATGCGAGAGGACGTAAAGGCTTAGAAAATATTGCTTATCCACAACGTGCGTTTCTTTGCCAAGCTTTCCTTGTTGCAAATAATGTGGATATTAAGCCAATCATTGAAAGTGGATTAAAAGGCAGTGCAATACGAGATGCGCTAACCAAGCAACGAGAAGTCGCGATTATAAAATGGAAATCGCGACTTAATCAGGAACAGCGCTAATTAAGCTTTACGCTCAATAATCACACCTACATTTGTGGCTTGTGCAACAGCTCCTGGTTTCGCTAATTTAATTTTTACTCTTGGTACAGCAAATTGCGTTATCAATAGCTGTGCCACTTCTTCAGCAACACGTTCAACTAATTCAAAACGTCGAGTCTCAACATAGTCAATAATTGCATTGCTCACACTGGCATAATCTAAACAATGAACCACATCATCAGTTTGGGATGCGCGTTTGTTATCCCATTCCATTTCGATATCGAACACTAATTTTTGTTTTATGGTTTTTTCCCAATCATAAACACCGATTGTGGTTATTACTGATAATTGCTCAATAAATACGATATCCATCACGTCATCTCTTATTTTTTCTGCTCATCGGATACCACTTCCGATGAAATATGCGTATTATCCATACATGCTTAACGAACTTACATAAACATTGGAGAATACAAATGAGTGCTAACGCACTTGGAATGATCATCTTCGCCTACTTGTGCGGCTCAATCTCCAGCGCGATATTGATTTGCCGACTGGCAAGACTCCCTGATCCAAGAAAATTTGGCTCTGGCAATCCCGGAGCAACCAACGTCCTACGTATTGGAGGAAAGGCAGCCGCGGCAGCCGTTCTTATTTGTGACGTCCTAAAAGGGATGATCCCTGTTTGGCTCGCCTATTACTTAAATGTGCCTCCTTTTTACCTCGGTATTGTCGCAATAGCAGCTTGTCTAGGTCATATTTATCCTGTTTTTTTCCACTTTAAAGGCGGAAAAGGTGTAGCCACTGCATTTGGTGCTATCGCTGCCATTGGTTGGGATTTAAGTGGGCTTATCGCAGGAACGTGGTTACTCACCGTCTTACTGAGTGGCTATTCATCGCTTGGTGCGATTATCAGCGCACTGCTTGCCCCTTTTTATGTTTGGTGGTTTAAACCAGAATTCACTTATCCCGTTGCTTTATTATCATGTCTGGTACTTTACCGTCATCACGACAATATTCAACGTTTATGGCGTGGTCAAGAGAGCCGTATCTGGCATAAATTAAAGAAAAAGACTGAAAAAACAGAAAAAGAGATCATTCAAGAAGCTAAAGAGCAAGAAAAAGAAGATTAACCTCCTTTGCCCAAATGTCATAATAAAAAAAGCTACCTATTAAATTAATAAGTAGCTTTTTTTCTCTTTAATATAAACTTAATAAATTAATTATCCCTAATTTTAATTGTAATTAAAAGTCATTTAAATAATAGTTAGCAGCATATTGCCTTAAAATAAACATGACAGTTTTATTAAAATAGAATTAACCATAGAGGTTAATTAAATTAGAAAACAAAAATCAACCCCAATTAATATTAACCAATAAAAATTATAACAACAATTAAACAAACAACATTAAAGTTATTATTAAAATCAAATAATCAACATAATCATCGAACTATATTAAATTCATCTTTTCCAATAACAAATTACTTGAACAACCATTAATTTACATCTATTAATTAATACGAGCCCAAAAAACAACAATTATTTAACCATCCATTTTATTGGAGTAAACTATGTTTGTAAAAATAGATAAAAATATAATTAACTCAATAAAAAAAATGAAGTTAAGTACATCAACATTGGTTGATATTCTTGATGGGTTAGGAAAAACAACCGTCCTGAATAGTCAATTAAGAAGTATTAATCTAGAAGATTTTTATTCCGTAGCCCAAGCTTATACAGTTCAATGGAAATTAATAAGGAAACAAAAATCTATTTTAGAAAAACAACCTTCAACTTGGGAGCAAGTAAGCCCTTTTTTAGTTCCTGAATTAACAGATGCCAAAGGATTAATTTATATTGCTGGTGGGTATGAATTAATCACAAAAGCGGCTCTTGCAGGTGGAATGAGCTGTACTTATTTTGAAAAGCTCGGATTTGACGCCATTATTCTAGGTGGAGCTGTACGCGATAAAAATGAACTTATGGATTTAACAATTCCAGTTATTGCCACCAATCTTACTCCCACAGATACACAAGGAGCCTACCTTGTGAGTGAGACTGGAACCCATTGTACTATTGAATACTCAACTATTTATAGTGGCGATCTAGTAATTTCAGATCCTAATGGCACCGTAATTATTCCCTTAAACCTCGTTGATAAAGTACTAGAAGAAGCAAAAAAAATTCATAGCATTGAAAATAGTATGCTAAAGAAAATCAAACAAGGGGAACGCTTACCTGAGCTAATTAACACAACTGGTCGTATATAATTGAGGCTTCATAAAAATGATAAATATTCATACTTTAGGGCCTTCTGGAACAAACTGTGAAAAGGCCGCACATTACTGGTTAAATAAAAATAACCAACAAGGTAATATTATTCTTCATCCTACGTTAGAAACCGCAGTGAAAGAGATGGAGAAAAGTCCAAATAGTGTTTTGTTAGGTTGTATTGTTTATCCCTATTTACATAATATTGTTTTTAGTAATCTTTCATTTATTAAATTAACCGACTGCTTTGTTATGGACACTCATAATATGTTGTTTGCTAGTCGATTTAACAATATTAATGAAATAAAAAAATTAGGTTCTCATCCTGCACCTAAAGATCTCTTTAATAAAATTAAAGAGCTCGACAATATTGAGAAAGAACTTTTCAATTCTAATAGTGAAGCAGCTTTACAATGTAGCTTAGGAAATGTTGACGGTTGTATTACAACATTAAAAGCCGCTAATAAATATCACTTAAATATATTATATGACTTTGGCCCAGTGCCAATGGGATTTTCCATTCATTCAAAATTGAATTAATCATTGATTACATTTCAATTAACTATCTATGAATTATTCATTAATGGGATATTATTTTTAAATAATGAGGAAGAAAATATGAGCTTATATTTGTCTGATGAAATGATTTCTTATGATATGGATTTAAATCGCAATGAAGGTGAAGAAAGTAAAATTCAAGCCAAATTTATTCATGGCACTGATTTTACAATTGCATTTTGGACATTTAAACCTAATGCCATTATTCCAGAACATAAACATGAGCATGAAACAGCCACAACAATATTAAAGGGCTCGCTCAAACTCACTGTTGATGATCGCATCGTTTATTTACATGCTGGTGACTCTTTTATTATTCCCTCTTGGGCTGTTCACCACGCTATCGCACTAGAGCCTTCTGAGGTTATTGATGTGTATACCCCAGTAAGAGAAGACTATGTGGCGAGACAAAATGGCGTTATCAAAACCTATTTAGAGACCTCTCAACCACAAGAATAAGTGTGTAGCGAGGTTTAATCCTCGCTCATCTTCTCTCGTCAGTTATAGGAGTACTCACGATGTTTAGTACTTATGATATTGATGTTTTGACCGGACGTAATGATAAAACACCTCAATTAGCCAATCACATACTATCAAGCAATGTGGTTTCATTATCATGGCGACCTTCATCGTGGAAGGCATTACCGTCCAAACAATTACCAGAATATCCAGATATTCATGCGCTTACTTATTGCCAAGAAAGATTAAAAGACAGTCCACCATTAATTCTGGCATCAGAAATAAGAGCTTTTAAAAATTTATTAAAACTAGTCGCGAATGGAGAAGCTTTTCTCCTTCAAGGTGGAGATTGCGCAGAATCTTTTGATAATTGCCAATCAACCATTATTCGAGATTTAACTTTTACCTTGGCACAGATGTCTGCATTAATAGAGCAATCAACAGGATTACCCGTGATAAAGCTGGGACGTATCGCAGGACAATATGCCAAGCCTCGCAGCCAACCTTTTGAAACACTAAATGGCTTAACCTTACCCAGCTATCGTGGCGAAATTATTAATGGTCTAGATTTCTCAAGCAAAAGCAGACAGCCCGATCCACTAAGAATGATCACGGCTTATCATCATTCTGCGGTAACATTAAATTTGTTACGAGCAATGAATTATACTCAATATGCAGGACATAAAACCGCACTAGAGATTAAAACCTACCCAGGTTCAACAGAGCCTGCACACTATTCTAATTTGTTGGAGCAGCTCTATCATTCTCAGCAATATATTATCAATAAGCGTCCCGATACTTCCTCATATTATATCAGCCATGAAGCATTACTTTTGCATTATGAAGAAGCAATGAGTCGCCAAGATTCTGAAGATAACAAATGGTATAACTGTTCAGCACATATGGTTTGGGTTGGAGAAAGGACAACCGATATTGACCACGCTCATATTGAATATCTTCGCGGGATAGAAAATCCTATTGGTATAAAATGTAGCTCAAGAATGTCAGGAGAAAAACTCATTCAGCTGATTGATAGGTTAAATCCTGAAAATGAAATAGGTAAAATTATTTTAATTGTACGTATGGGAAAAGATGCCATTCATTCTCATCTACCTGAATTGGTCGAAACTATACAACATCATCAGCGCTCTGTTATCTGGCTTATCGATCCTATGCATGGCAATACACAATCTACCAGTACAGGTATCAAGACTCGACATTTTTCTGATATTGCCTCAGAAACTCGTGCTTTTATTCATATTCTTCATGATATGGGTATTCAGGCAGGAGGAATACATTTAGAAATGACAGGACAAGAAGTCACTGAATGTACAGGTGGGTTACAACAAATTAATCCTACGGACTTAAGTCATGGCTACCAAACGTTATGTGATCCTCGACTTAATCGAACACAATCATTAGAGCTCGCTTTTCTTGTGGGACAACACTGGACGACAATGTCTTATAGCTAGCTTTAAAATAAAGATACAAAAAAGCGCTTTGATAACACACCAAAGCGCTTCAATTTTGAATTATTTTTTAGCTTATAACTATTAACGCGTTAATGCAGGCAACTCAGCTAAAGGCCAGCGAGGTCTTACGGTCACACTTAACGGGCCTTCTGTACCGCCTTTAAAGCGGATCATTCCTGCTAGTGCAATCATTGCGCCATTATCAGTACACAATTCAGGACGCGCATAAAAAACTTCGCCACCTAATTGCTTCATTACGGTTTCCATTTTTGCACGTAATGTACGATTAGCACTTACACCACCTGCCATCACCAAACGTTTAAAGCCTGTTTGTTCTAAAGCTCTACGACATTTTATCGCAAGCGTATCAACAACCGCATCTTCAAATGCCCGTGCAATATCAGCGCGAGTTTGGTCTGAATCATCATTTTGACGAATAGTATTAGCTGCAAAGGTTTTTAAACCCGAGAAACTAAAATCAAGTCCAGGTCTATCTGTCATTGGGCGAGGAAAGACAAAGCGACCTTCTGTGCCTTGTTGCGCCATTTTCGATAATACTGGGCCACCAGGGTAATCTAATCCCAGCAGTTTTGCCGTTTTATCAAAAGCTTCGCCAGCAGCATCATCAATAGATTCACCTAATAAGGCGTATTCGCCAATTCCCGTCACACTAATTAACTGTGTATGGCCACCAGAAACCAAAAGTGCCACAAATGGAAACTCTGGTGTTTTCTCTTCAAGCATTGGAGCCAATAAATGGCCTTCCATATGATGAACAGGAATAGCTGGGACATCCCACGCAAAAGCTAATGAGCGTCCAATGGTTGCCCCTACAAGCAACGCGCCAACAAGACCGGGGCCAGCAGTATAAGCAACCGCATCAATATCTTGCGCCGTAAGATTTGCTTCTTTCAGTGCTGCTTGAATAAGAGGTACTGTTTTACGGATATGATCCCGTGAAGCAAGCTCAGGAACTACCCCACCATAATCGGCGTGCAGTTTAATCTGGCTATAAAGTTGATTCGCTAATAGGCCGGCTTTATCATCATAGATTGCGATACCGGTTTCATCGCAAGATGTTTCAATACCTAAAACTCGCATGACGCTTCCAAATTCTTCTTCGCTAACTCGCGTAATGAATCGATTGTATCATTATTTCGGTGATTTTATACGCCTTCGCAACATCTTTTACATACCAGCATGTGACAAATTCCTTTTTCTGGTCTATAATTATTCACCTATTTTAAGTGATTTAAATGTGTGGTTAGCGACTGTCGCTTTTTGTGTACTTATTAAAAAGACACAAAAGTGAGAGTTTGCGTTTCAATTTTGTGCATCTCTTTACAAAGTGCCCTGCTTTGAAGTAAAATTCCGCACCATTTTAAATGTCGGCTGGCTTAAATAATGCCAGCGCAAACCGATTTCTATTGAGGTGAGAGGCACATGCCGGTAATCAAAGTACGTGAAAACGAGCCATTTGACGTTGCTCTTCGTCGTTTCAAACGCTCTTGTGAAAAAGCAGGCGTATTAGCAGAAGTTCGTCGTCGTGAGTTTTATGAAAAACCAACGACTGAACGTAAACGCGCTAAAGCATCAGCAGTAAAACGTCACGCTAAAAAATTAGCTCGCGAAAACGCACGTCGTACTCGTCTGTACTAATATTTTGCGGCTTATACCGCAACGTATGCAGACACTGTAGTCGCAGTTAAAGGCCGTGCTTTCTCCTGAGAGCGCGGCTTATTCTCGTTCAACAACAGGCGTAAAAGGGCTTATGGCTGGACGAATTCCACGTTCATTTATCAATGATTTGCTAGCTCGAACCGATATCATCGATCTTATCGACGCTCGCGTGCCGTTAAAAAAACAAGGCAAAAATCATTCAGCGTGTTGTCCGTTTCATAATGAAAAAACGCCCTCTTTCACAGTAAATAGCGACAAACAGTTTTACCACTGTTTTGGTTGCGGCGCGCATGGCAATGCTATTGATTTTTTGATGAATTACGACAGACTCGATTTTGTCGAAACCATTGAAGAGTTAGCAGCAATGCATGGGTTAGACGTTCCTTATGAATCAGGAACAAGCAGTAGCCCTATTGAACGACATATAAGACAAAATCTCTATCAAGTGATGGAGAAATTGAATCAGTATTATAGTAGCGCTCTCAATAAACCTGATGCACAGGAAGCAAGAAACTACCTTGCGCATCGTGGGCTTAGTGAAGATATTATTACCCGTTTTTCTATTGGATTTGTACCAACAGGTTGGGATAACGTCCTAAAACGTTTTGGTCAAAGTGCCGATAATAAAGCCTTACTTCTTGAAGCGGGTATGGTAATAACTAACGATAATGGTCGCACTTATGATCGTTTTCGCCAACGAGTCATGTTTCCTATCCGAGATAGACGTGGTCGTGTTATTGCCTTTGGTGGGCGTGTTTTAGGTGATGATTTACCTAAATACTTAAACTCACCAGAAACAGAGATATTCCATAAAGGACGTCAACTTTACGGACTTTATGAAGCGCAACAATCTAATAATAACGTCACAAAGCTATTAGTTGTTGAAGGTTATATGGATGTTGTGGCATTAGCGCAGTTTGGTATTGATTATGCCGTTGCCTCATTAGGAACCTCCACCACAGCAGAACATATCCAGTTGCTCTTTCGGACAACGGATAACATTATTTGCTGCTATGATGGAGATAGAGCTGGACGTGATGCCGCATGGCGAGCATTAGAAACCGCCCTTCCTTTTTTAAATGATGGTCGCTCTTTACGTTTTATGTTTTTACCCGAAGGTGATGATCCCGATTCATTGGTTCGTCGTGAAGGTAAAGAAGCTTTTGAAAAACGTATGGAACAAGCACATTCATTATCAGAATTTTTATTTGATTCACTCGTTCCTCAAGTGGATCTGAGTACTCAAGAAGGCAATGGTAAGCTATATAGTTTAGCCAGACCATTAATAGATAAGATCCCAAGTGAAACTTTACGTCTATATTTATTAAGAGAGCTTGGAAGCTTAACGGGAAATCCCGATATTGAGCAGATGGATCGTTTATTTGGTAGAACGCCGGTTAATCACGATTTATCGTATCAACCGACAAAATTACGCACAACACCGATGCGTATATTGATTGCCCTATTGATACAAAACCCAGAATTCTCTAAATTAGTGCCCCCTCTCGAGGGATTAAGTACAGAAAAAATTGCAGGTCTATCACTTTTTATTGAATTAGTTTCTGTTTGCCAAGCACAACCTGGCCTAAATACGGGACAGATTATCGAACTCTATAGAGAGAATAAATTCGGTAAACAGCTTGAAAAATTGGCAATGTGGAACGATATAGATATAGATGAGATTGCAGAAAAAACCTTTACAGACACGTTAGATCATCTTTTTTTAACCGCAATGGATGAACGTTTAAACACACTTATTGCGAAAGAGAGAACAGAAGGCCTAACGCAAGATGAACGCGAAGAAGTCCAATTGATAATACAGGCACGCGTTAAAAAGTAAACACAGAATTAAGATTAAAAACACGGCTTAATTGCCGCTATCGGTAGGTACTAAAAACCTACATTTGCTACGCTGAGGGGACCGTAGCAATCGACAATGAAAATGCCCCTCCGTAGTTATTGTTGGCTGAACAGTTATCGCCGACCGACACCAACCCAAATTACTTTGAAGTGTGGATACCGTCTTATGGAGCAAAACCCGCAGTCACAGCTGAAGCTACTTGTTACTAAAGGTAAGGAGCAAGGCTACCTGACCTATGCTGAGGTCAATGACCATCTGCCGGAAGATATCGTCGATTCAGATCAAATCGAAGACATCATCCAGATGATTAACGACATGGGCATTCAGGTTATGGAAGAAGCACCTGACGCCGATGATCTGATGCTGGCAGAAAATTCAAATGATACTGATGATGATGCTGCAGAAGCCGCAGCTCAGGTACTTTCTAGTGTAGAATCTGAGATTGGCCGTACAACCGACCCTGTGCGTATGTATATGCGCGAAATGGGTACCGTTGAACTGCTCACCCGGGAAGGTGAAATTGATATCGCAAAACGCATTGAAGATGGTATTAACCAAGTTCAATGTTCCGTTGCAGAATATCCTGAAGCAATTACTTATCTTCTTGAACAGTATGATCGCGTTGAAGCTGGCGAAGCACGTCTTTCAGACTTAATTACTGCGTTTATTGACCCTAATGCCGAAGAAATGGCAGAAAGTGAAGATGTCAACTTAGGCAAAGATGATGATGAAGTTGACAACAGCGCTGAAGACGAAGATGAAGACGAAGATGAAGATGGCGACAATGACAGCGATAGCGATGATGATAACAGCATCGATCCTGAATTAGCGCGTCAGAAATTTACTGAGCTTCGTGAGCAATATGAAAAAACTCGCCAAACTATCAAGGCGAAAGGTCGCAACCACAAAGATACAGAGCTTGAAATCTTATTATTATCTGAAATTTTCAAACAGTTCCGTTTAGTACCGAAACAATTTGATTATTTGGTTAACAATATGCGTGACATGATGGACAGAGTTCGTGCTCAAGAACGTCACATCATGCGTCTTTGTGTTGATCAAGTTAAGATGCCAAAGAAAACCTTCATTACGCTGTTTACAGGTAACGAAACCAATGACACATGGTTCACTGCTGCTCGTGCAATGAATAAGCCTTGGTCTGAAAAACTGGCAGGTATTGAAGAAGAAGTACAACGCAGCTTACAAAAACTGCAACAAATTGAAGTTGAAACTGGACTGACAATCGAACAGGTTAAAGATATTAACCGTCGTATGTCTATCGGTGAAGCAAAAGCACGTCGTGCGAAAAAAGAGATGGTCGAAGCGAACTTACGTCTCGTTATCTCTATCGCGAAAAAATATACCAACCGTGGCTTACAGTTCCTTGACCTGATTCAGGAAGGGAATATTGGTCTGATGAAAGCGGTTGATAAATTTGAATACCGTCGTGGTTATAAGTTCTCAACTTATGCAACATGGTGGATCCGTCAGGCAATTACTCGTTCAATCGCTGATCAGGCGCGTACAATCCGTATCCCTGTTCACATGATCGAAACGATTAATAAACTGAACCGTATCTCTCGTCAAATGTTGCAAGAGATGGGGCGTGAACCTTCACCAGAAGAGCTTGCAGAACGCATGCTGATGCCTGAAGACAAGATCCGTAAGGTACTGAAAATCGCTAAAGAACCAATCTCCATGGAAACCCCAATCGGTGACGATGAAGATTCACATTTAGGTGATTTTATCGAGGATACTACTCTCGAATTACCACTGGATTCTGCAACATCAGAAAGCTTACGTTCAGCAACTCACGAAGTGTTAGCAGGCTTAACATTGCGTGAAGCGAAAGTCCTGCGTATGCGTTTTGGTATCGATATGAATACCGACCATACCTTGGAAGAAGTGGGTAAACAGTTTGATGTTACCCGTGAACGTATTCGTCAGATTGAAGCGAAGGCACTGCGTAAATTACGCCACCCAAGCCGTTCTGAAGTGTTACGCAGCTTCCTTGATGAGTAATCGACTTACTTTTCAATAAAAGTTATAACAAACGCCTGTGATATCACAGGCGTTTTTTTATGGAATTTCGATACGGTATCTACAATCTATCTAATCTACGATAGATTTCACCTACATATATTTATAAAAAATAGCCTTATTATTTATATTATTGTACCTGTGCGTAAGCCTATCCATAAATCGTTACTCTATGTTATTGATATCACAGTTATTCTCTGTTTTATTTTTTTATTGTTTAGATTGAACAGAATTTGCGCATACAGTCATTCAAAGGCTAGACCTCGTGCCAAATGGCACGTATAATCACACTCCATTAAGGCCCCTTAGCTCAGTTGGTTAGAGCAGGCGACTCATAATCGCTTGGTCACTGGTTCAAGTCCAGTAGGGGCCACCAAATTTTAGCTGTTAAATCAGCATATTAAGCCACTTCTTAGCAAGTGGCTTTTTTGTTTCTATAAACCATTGCCCCATTTTTGCCCCATCAGATATTTTTAGCTACGTTAATATTTATAGAATCACTACATTTTAAAAATTTTTTATTATTTGTTTTGAATTCCATTCTATTTCAGTTTCAAAAATCTATAACTCACTGAAAAATAAATATTCTCTAAAATGCTCTCGCGTGAAATATGGATCATCAATCCCACGTAAAGCATGAAATTTCTTTTACTATTAATGTGTTATTTTTTATCGTGTTCCTTTTTCCACATCTCAAACTTTATTCTTTCATTAATAGAATATGAAAATTTCTTGATCCAAAAAAACATATTATTTTTCCATTACAACATATTAAAATAAAATATTTAAAAAATAATTCACCTCTGTATATTTAAATCGTTTCCATTACCTTGATGTACATATTAGCCCCCACAATAAACATTAATTATTTATTGAATGGAATACACAACAATCACATATAAATACCGTAAACAAATATAGAGGTTATAAATGAAAAAATTACTTATTATTAGTATTCTTTCCTTTTCAGCATTTTCGCATGCCGGTATTGATTTTGACGGTTATTGCAAAAAACTAAATGGAAAAGTAAAAAATGGCAAAATTTCCAGCCTCACGGTTGTAACTAATAGTTATAACGATGGGGAAAAACCAGTGTTAGCAGCCAATATAAAATTTGTCCCTACCACTGGTGGCTCTTATCATTATGGCATTATGTACAACGCAACTGCACTTTACGATATCGCTAAGGTTTCATTTCTGACACAAACAAATATAGCCGTATGTATTGGAAGTGAAAAAACTTTTCCTGGTAACGATGCCCTCTTTATGATTGGGTTATCAAGACACTAATTATCCAAAAGTAAAAGAAATCATGACTAAATAAAAAAGGGAAATGACATAACACTATAAAGCATTTATTGAAAAATAGAGGTTATAATGAAAAAAATAATTTTAATTATATTATTTATTTTATTTAATATACAAATATCATATGCAAGACCTGTTAGTAAAGTGTACCGAGCAGATTCAAGACCACCCGAGGAGGTATTTAAAAAAGGATTTGTCGCTTGGGGAAATAATATCAATTTTCATTCCCATGTAAACGGTGTTTCAGGGAGAAGAGGGAGTAAAGACTCTGCATTTATTCCGACAACATCAAGTTTTAAATCAAGTGAAAAATTCGCAAAAGATTTACTCAATGTCTCAAGCGAAAATAAATCTTATATTTATAAGATAAGGGCAACAAATAATTTTTATTCTGCACTTGAGACTGTCTATTATTATCATGATAAAATTAAAGAACGTGTTAGTGACGTATTAAGATCAGTATTAACTGAAGAGCAAGAATATTCTGCATATATAAATATTCCAAATCAATTAATAGAACTTGTCACTATTTACACTAAAGAAGGTAGTGAGATCCTTGAAGAAACAATGGTAAATCCTCATTATTCACCAGAAAAAACATATTCATCTGATGAACCCTATAAAGGTTATAACCCATTAAAAATAGATAATTTACCTCATCTAGTGATGGGATTATCTATGACTAATATAAACAATGAGTTAGCAGAAGCATCCGCAGTGCTACCTTCATCTTCATTCACTTGGGGTTCTGTACTAAGTACAGTTATGGAGGTGGCTGAAGCATTATGATTAATAAATCAAATCAACTATGTCTGCATTATTACATTAACGATACTCATGTCTAATAATATAAATTTATCTTTCTGATTCATATAGGTATATATGAATCAGAACTTTCATACTTATTAATTATTTTAATAGAATTAATTGGCTTATTACTTCTTTTATTGAGATAATATTCTCACAATTCAAATCTTGTCTTATATAATTACTATTATGGTCATTCGTCCTAATCAACACTGGTTCTTTCGGTTATTTGATTGGCATGGTTCAGTGCTTTCAAAAATAATCTTTCGTTTATGCCTTAATGTTATCATGTCAATTATCGCTATTTTGATTTATCAATGGTATGAACAATTAGGAATACACTTAACAGTTGCTCCTTTTAGTTTACTCGGTATTGCCATCGCAATATTCCTTGGTTTCAGAAATAATGCAAGCTATAGCAGGCTTGTGGAAGCCAGAACCCTATGGGGTAATATGTTAATTACTCATCGTAATATATTAAGAAATATAAAAGCATTATTACCTGAAGATAAACAATTTAATCGAGACTTTTCTAATCTATTAATTGCTTTTAGTTGGAGCTTAAAGCACGAGCTAAGAAAAACAGATCCAATGGTTGATCTTTACCGCCTATTACCTCGAACTTTATTTAATGAAATAATGAATAGCCCTTATCCCACTAATCGTATTTTATTACATATCGGTTTAAAAATAGGTGAACTGAGAGATAACAAGATGATAAGTGATGTTATTTTTCAATCAATTAATAAAGATATTAATAATTTATCTGATGTACTCGGAGGTTGCGAACGGATCTCAAATACCCCAGTTCCATTTGCTTATACTTTGATATTGCAACGTACTGTTTATTTATTTTGTACATTATTACCTTTTGCTTTGGTAGCAGATCTCCATTATATGACACCGTTTGTATCAGTTTTTATCTCTTATACTTTTTTATCTTGGGATTCATTAGCTGAAGAATTAGAAGATCCTTTTGGTGTATCTGCAAATGACTTACCCTTAAATGCCATTTGTAATACGATTGAAAGAAACTTATTAGAAATGCAAGATATTACCCCATTACCGATAACTGTAAGACCAGATAAACATTATAACTTACTATGATCAATAAATAATCATAACCACCCGTAAGCGGGTGATTTTATATTTAAGACGCTGACGCGACTTAAACTGGCTAAAGCCAATAATAATAAAGCTCACTTGAGTTTTACACTCAGAGTGAGCTTGTTTTGAATACAATATTAACAGACTAACTTAACGGATTAATATTGTTCTTTAATTTGAAAGACTGAAACTTTATCTGTTAAGTTTTGTGCTTTCTCATCTAAGATCATTGTTGATGTTGCACCTTGTTCAACCAAGGCAGCATTTTGCTGTACAACAGAATCCATTTGGTTAATTGCGACAGCAATTTGTTCGATCCCGACTTTTTGCTCTTCTGATGCAATACTAATACCCTGCATAATATCGCTGACTTTAGTAATAGAAGAGACTATCTCTTGCATATGCTCACCCGTTTTATTAACCAACTCACGGCCATGAGCCACATCAGCAACGGATTCTCTGATAATTTGATTAATTTCACGCGCAGCATCTGCACTTCTTGCTGCTAAATTTCTCACTTCTGTTGCAACAACAGTAAATCCACGGCCTTGCTCACCTGCACGCGCCGCTTCAACGGCTGCGTTTAATGCCAGAATATTGGTTTGGCTTGCTATGTTATTAACCACATCATTGATTTCAGCAACTTTTAATGTTCCTACCTCAATTTTCTTCATTGAGTTAATCGCATCATTCATAATGTTAGAACCATCAATCGCTAAATCGCGTGTTTCTGCGGTAATGGAGTTTGCTAAAATCGCATTATCCGTATTATTCACTACTGCGATTTTTATCTCTTCCATACTTGCTGCTGTTTGTTGTAAAGCACTTGCTTGCTCCTCAGTACGAGAAGAGAGATCTTGGTTGCCAGAAGCAATTTCTGCCGAACCTTTTTTGATCTCTAGCGCTTCTTCTTTAACAAGTTGAATAGTCGATGTTAGCGCTGTTTGCATATCCCCTACATTAGAGAACAAAGTTCCAAACTCATCATTTCGTTTCTTAGGTAGAGTGAAACTTAAATCTCCCTCTCCCACTTTTTGTAAAATCGAAGACAATGTATTGAGATTGAAGATAAAAGTTTTGTTTATCCAACGAATAACCATATAAAGCAGAGAAAGGATAATGGCTAACGCAATAATCGAGGTATAAATAGAAAGATGAACCATCCAAGCTTGCTGTGTTTTAATATCATCATTCACAGCTTTAGTGATCATAAGATATTCATCAAAGAGATCAGATAAACGATTAAAGTCACCAGAGAGGTTTGATTCTGTGTAATCTAGCGTATCGATAGGTGCAATAAGTTCATCTAGAAGATAATAGAATAACACTGATAGTTGTTCTGAATTACGTTGAGCGTCGGGACTTATCTTCTTCACGCCTACCCAATGTGTGATAGTCGCTTTTGATTTTGTCGCCAACTCTTTCGCTTCAGCAACAAGTGATTTAATTGTTTCTTGCTTATTCTCATCCGTCATTGTTTTCAACAACATTAGGTAGTTGACGTGAGAACGAATGGTCGCTAATTCATACCTTGCTTCTTGAACACTATTCAATCTGGTATTCAAAGAATCCAATGATGCGAAGTTCTCTTGCATCCTATAAATAAAAAATGACGACAATACAGATGATAATAAGAAAATGGCTAATAATATGATAGAACCTACTTTAGCTGATCTTTCAATACTCATGAAATAATCCACCCCGGTAATAAAGTGATACAAATGTACTCATTTATCGGCACGAAATAGATTTTATTTACTTATTAATCAGAATTATCGATACAAACACTTATTACAGTTTTCAATCAATGATTGCGACTAGTTTTTTATACTGATATTCATATTTTAACTTTGATAATATCTCACAATGAAATAATATTTTAGTGTTATTAATAAGTTAAAAATAAAACAGCGCACTTCAATACAATACTTCAAAGTGAGCTGTTTTAATCGTTATTACATCGGTTCCTCAATCTGAAATACCGCTACATTATCCATCAATACCTGCGCTTTTTCGTCTAACATCATCGTTGAAGATGCGCCTTGATCCACTAAAGAGGCGTTTTGTTGCACAACCGTATCCATCTGATTAATCGCCACCGCAATTTGTTCAATACCAACCCGTTGCTCTTCAGAAGCGAGACTTATCCCTTGCATAATATTATTTACTTTTGTAATTGAAGAAACGATCTCTTGCATATGTTTTCCCGTTTTATTAACGAGAGCGGTTCCTTCTGCGACATCTTTTATAGATGCTTTTAATATCTGGCTGATCTCTTTTGCAGCATCTGCACTTTTGGCTGCTAAATTTCTTACTTCAGCCGCAACAACGGTAAAACCTCGCCCTTGTTCCCCTGCTCTCGCAGCTTCTACTGCTGCATTTAGCGCTAAAATATTCGTTTGACTCGCAAGATTATTAATCACTTCGTTAATCTCACCCACTTTTAACGCGCCTTGCTCTATTTTTTTCATCGATGAGATAGCTTCTTTCATTACACTAGCACCATCTATAACGATGTCATTGGATTGATTAATAATCTCATTGGCTTCTTGAGTATTTTCGGTGTTATTGGCTACTGCGGTTTTAATCTCTTCCATACTGGCTGCGGTTTGTTGTAATGCACTAGCTTGCTCTTCAGTACGAGCAGAGAGCTCCTGATTACCTGATGCAATTTCAGAAGCTCCTCGTTTTATCTCTAACGTTTCTCTTTTTACGGTAAGAATGGTAGAAGTTAACGCTTTTTGCATATCACTCACATGTGAAAATAACTCACCAAATTCATCTTTTTTCATTTTAGGTAAATCGAAAACTAATTCCCCTTTACCAACTTTATTTAACACATTAGACAACGTATTAAGGTTATAAATAAAGGTTTTGTTTATCCAACGAATAGCAAAATATAAAATAACGAATAGAATTAATAAGGATATGAGAGTGGAATAAATAGAAAGCTGAACCATCGTATCTTGTCTATTTCTGAGCCCAGCACTATTTTTGGCTTTAACAGAAACATAGTTATCAAATAAATTATTTAATCTATCAAAATCATTGGCAAACTCTGTATCCTTTATATGTATTGCTTCTGAGCCATTTGACGCAATCAAGAGTCTATCAATTAGGCTATAAAATAACTTTGCTATTTCATCTGCACTTTTTTGTGCTTCTACTGTGACTTTCTTTTCTTTTACCCATATATCCATTGCATGTTTAGCACTTACCGCAATTTTTTTGTTTTTCTCAATAATTTCAGCATCTTTAGCATTTGTTTCGGCGGTATCTTGTATCAGAAAATTCACATTAGAACGCATAATCGCTAATTGATAACGCGCCATCAAAACATCGGTGTAACGTGTCAATAATACTTCAACTTGAGTAAAATTATTTTTCATTTTATAGATGAAAAATGTAGATAATGCAGAGGATAAAATAAAAATTAATAACAGTGCAGATGCGCCTATTTTAGCACTTTGTTTAATACTCATAATAAAAATACCTATATGTACATATCGATAAACTTTATTTTTTATCGACGAAGTTATTTTTTTATTTAATTCTCATTGATGCATATAAGTTAATAATTTTTATTTAAAAATTTTTATTCTATAAATAATTACTAATCATATTTTAAATAAATCACGCTTTATTCTTATTTTATAAAATAATGCAACCAATAATGTTAATAATAAATACGCTATTTTTTATCAATCACACATTACTTTATTGGGTAGCCAATATCTGCTGATGCTTTTCATCGATTATTCCTACACCCTATTATTCATAAAAGTATAAATAGTTTTATTTTCAATAAGTAACAACCGTACTATCTCATTTTGAGAACGATGATATAATATGCACCATGACCTTAAAAAACTCTGATGATTTACGGAGCTTAACTTTTTATGCAACCTCAGTTTGAAAACTCAAAAAACACCGTAAAAACATTATCAGTGTTTGATTTTGATGGCACGCTGACCTATCACGACAGTTTTATTCCTTTTTTAAAGTTTGCTTTTGGTAAACGTAAATTTTCACGCCGTTTGATTAAGATGGTATTGCCCACATTACGTTGCTTTAGACGCAAACTTACTCGTGATGAATTAAAAGAAGTACTTATTAAAACCTTTTTAACCAACATTGATGAGAATTGGTTAAAAGAAAAAGCCGAAGCCTTCTGCCAACTTTACTGGGCTAAACTAATGCGCCCTACCGGTTTATTAGCCGTTGCTGAAGAGGTGAACAGTCACGCTGAAGTCACCATTTGTTCAGCATCACCAGCAATGGTATTACAACCCTTTGCTGATCGCTTAGGCATTAAATTAATTGGTACAACGCTCGAAGTTGTTGAAGGTGTATTAACGGGGAAAATTATTGGTAATAACTGTCGCTGTGGTGAAAAAATCAAGCGGTTAGAAAGTGTTTATGGGGATCTCACACAATATCATTTAAGAGCTTGGGGAGATTCTCGAGGTGATCATGAGTTGCTTTTTGCAGCACAAGATCCTCATTGGCGCCACTTTCATACAGGCAAAAGTAAATCGAAAAAATCACCCATAAAGATAGAAACAAAAAAATAATCTTACCCACAAAATTGAGCACAAAAAAACCCTCGATTAACGAGGGTTTTTACCATGCACTATGTACTATATGTACTAATAGTGTAGAGATTAGATATTCACGCCGTGTTGTGATGCTAATGCACCTAAACCACCCGCAAAACCTTGACCTACAGCTTTAAATTTCCACTCTGTACCATGGCGATATAACTCACCAAAGATCATTGCAGTTTCTGTAGATGCATCTTCAGAAAGATCAAAGCGTGCAATTTCAGTATTATTGTCGTTATTAAAAACGCGCATAAAACTGTTGCTCACCATACCGAAGTTTTGTTTACGATTTTCAGCATCATAAATAGTGACTGCGAATACCAATTTTTTCACTTCAGCAGGGACTTTTGATAGGGTGATTTTTACTTGCTCATCATCACCATCGCCTTCCCCAGTACGGTTATCTCCTTGGTGTTCAACGCTTCCACATTGACTCACTTTGTTATTAAAGAAGATAAAACTTGCGTCTGAAAGTACTTTTCCATCTTCACCTACCATGAACACTGACGCATCTAAATCGAACTCTGCGCCATCAGTCACGCGGGCATCCCATCCTAGACCAACCATAGCAACCGACATTGTTGGTGCTTCTTTAGTCAGAGAAACATTACCGCCTTTAACAAGGGAAACTGCCATATCAAAGCTCCTACTTTATTGAATAAACTGGCAATCACATCTTATGACTGCCAGCGGTTAGTGTCTTATAAATCCACTATCAAGAGGCATTAATACCGTATTGAGCACAAACTGAACCTAAACCACCTGCATAACCTTGACCAACAGCACGGAATTTCCACTCCGAGTTATGGCGATATAGCTCACCAAATAACATTGCTGTTTCTGTTGATGCATCTTCCGTTAAGTCATAACGAGCAACTTCAATTTGGTTGTCATCATTAACTAAACGAATAAATGCACCTGATACTTGGCCAAAGCTTTGGCGACGAGCTTGCGCATCATGGATAGTCACAACGAAGATAACCTTATCGACATCATTTGGGATCATGTCTAATTTGATTTTCAGCGCTTCATCATCACCATCGCCTTCACCAGTACGGTTATCACCCGTGTGAACAACAGAGCCATCAGCAGATCTTAAGTTGTTATAAAAAATGAAATCGGCATCGCTACGTACTTTTCCATTAGCCGCTAACAGAAATACAGATGCATCTAAGTCAAAATCTTGACCATCTGTAGAACGGGCATCCCAACCAAGTCCGACAAGGACGTTTTTCATCGTTGGGGCTGCTTTGCTCAGAGAGACATTACCACCTTTAGAAAGAGAAACGCTCATTTTTTAACCTCTTTAATTTAGTTTTTGATATTCTGATTTCTCAAGAATACTAATTATTCTGACTTACCTTCATTATCCTTTTTCTCTGGGAATAAGAAACTTGCAATAATACCCAGAGCAAGAACACCAAGCACAACAAATAGGCTGGTTGTCGCGGAGATGCTGTATCCATGTTGCCAAATATGATCTGTTGCATTTAGACCCAGTTTTACAGCAATAAAGAACAACAACACAATAACCGCTTTTTCAAGGTAAACGAGATACTGTTTTAACGCTTCTAACACGAAGTAAAGCGTACGTAAGCCTAAAATTGCGAACATCATTGCACTATATACAATTAAAGGTTCACGGCTTACTGCGATAATAGCGGGAACCGAGTCGAAAGCAAACATCACATCAGAAAGCTCTACGACTGCCACACACAGCATCAGTGGCGTTGCATATAGCGCAGCTTTTGTACCACGACCGATAGTAATATCTTTGTTTTCAGGTTTCGCTAACTCTACATCAACTTCTTTTTGTGTTAGTAAGAATGCATGTCCAGTGATTTTTGGCCATATAGGGAAAAATCGTTTTACTAAGCGATAAGCAAGATGCTGCGAATAGTCTTCAATTTCTTCACTATCATCACCGCTTTTCAGCATCATAACTGCCGTCCAAGCCACGATTAAGGCAAATACTATCTCAACATATGGTCCTAAACTTAACAGTCCTGTACCGATGGCAACAAAGATCCCACGGAAAACAATAGCACCGATGATACCCCAATAAAGAACGCGGTGACGGAAGCGATCAGGCACAGCAAACCAAGAGAAAATCGCCATCATGACAAACAAGTTATCAACCGAAAGCACTTTCTCTAGCGCATAACCTGTTACGAATAAACTCGCAACCTCTGCACCATGGTGAATATAAAGGAATCCTGCGAATACCATTGCAATAGCAACCCAGAATATAGACCAAAATATGGCATTCTTTAATGTTATCGGCTTATCTGAGCGATGCATAAATAAGTCGATAAAAATAGCGCCAATCGCAAGTACAACAAAGACAATGACAGTTTCTGTCGGAAAACCAATATGTGTGGATACCATAATAATTCCTAAACGGTTCCCTATATTAAATTAATTACAAACCAAATTCTGCGGGCTCAAAGCCTAATGCAATGGCAATAGCGCGCACAGCTTCTTTTTCATCATTGTCAAAATCACCATCACTTTTCGCAACAGCAATACCGACACGAATAGCTAATTGCGCAGCTTCTGGCTGATCTTTCATTGCCAGAATATACTTCATGGTTTCGCCTTTACCGACTTCAGTATCAAATTCGAAACTCAGGATTAGCTTATTAAAGAATTCGATAACTTCAGAAGTATCAAAAACTTTAAGTTCATCCGATGCTTTTAAAAAACCGAGCATCTTCTGTTTTTCTTCAGAACTCACTCCACCGCTGGCAATGGCAATACGTGCGCAAACAGCAACAGTGCCTTGCATAAATTTTTTGTTTTTAAAGCGACCAACTTGCTTTGCTAACTCAGAGCGACCTGAATTAAAACCATCTTTTAATTTGTTAAAAAAACTCATGCTATTTTTCCTTATATCAACTTGATCACTTAGAACCCGCTGTCCAGCGAAATCCCCACCCGTAGGCATTATCCATATCACGGTGACCTTTAAAAAACTCATTGAGACGTTCAACTTTTATCGAACCATTCTCATTAACGAGTCGTGCAATCGCACACATATTGCGACCATTATTACCGTCAGTTAAACGGGTTTCGATAGGAGGTTGTTCTGGTACATGAATGGTGACAACACCATCTGTTTTGCTCCAATTCGGTACACCTTCATAAATAAACGCGAAAATCAGCACTTGCTTGATATTTTTCCATTCACGTCCATTCACAAAGATCCATTCACCACCAGCAACATCTCCCGTACGATCATCGCCTTGCAATTCAACATAAGGAATACGATTGAAATCACCAAACCCGTTTCCTAATGCTTGAATAACGGACTTATGTCCTTGCTGAAGTTCAACAAAAGCACCGATATCTAAATCGATACCTTTATTGCCACCGAACAACCCACCTAATAACCCAGAACCCCCACTTTTGCTTTCTCGATGCCAATCAAGGTTGATCCGAATTTTACCGAAGTCATCTTTCTTCGTTAGGCTAATTGCCGGTTTTTCTTTAGTTAAAGAAACCTTACTTAAGTTCACCGAACTTGGCGCTGGCGCCGGTTTTGGTGCTGGTGCTGGTGCTGGTGCTGAGTCTGCAATATCAACACCAAAATGTTCAGCTAATGGCTTTAAACCGCCGTTAAATCCTTGAGCGATAAAACGGAACTTCCAACTACCATTACGAAGATACAATTCACCTAAAATTAATGCCGCTTCAGGACGACCGTTAATATCAACATTGCCGTTCGCCACAACTTCGTTATTAGCATCAACTTGAATTGATAATCGTTGTAAATTTGCGATAGTTTGTTGACCTTCACAAGTCGCCGTAAACGCAATTTTTTCAACATCTGGACGTAAACGCGTTAGATCCACCGTAAAAGATGTGCTGTTTCCTGCTGTCGCATAAATAACGGTGCGATCATCATTAGCTGTCTGTCCATAAAACACCATATCGGTGTCGCCATTCACTTTACCTGACGCATAAAGTCTAAAAGCAGACACATCAACTGGTGCACCAGATTGAATTCTAATGATTAATGTTTGATTAGGAACAGGTACGTTCCCGCCTGGAGTCATATTCATTTATCGCACCACCGTAGCCACAATATCAGGCATCATGTCATTAATAACACGGCCTTTACAAGGCGCACCAAACGCAGTGAAATCCCATTGACCATGATTACGTTGTAAAGAAGCAATCACGATACCTGTATGAGAGCCTTGCTCTGTTAAGGTATAACGCACCAGCTCTTTATTCGTTGTTTTATCAACAACTCGGCAGAATGCGTTTTCAACTTCATTAAATGTTTGTCCACGGAAACTATTTACTGTAAATACCAAGTATTCAACATTTGTTGGTAAACGGTTTAAATCAACGAAAATTATTTCATCATCGCCATCACCGTCACCCGTTAAGTTATCACCAGAGTGAATAACCGACTGACAACTTGATTTTAATTTTCTAAACCAAATGGTATCGATTTGATTGCCACTTGCGTCAAGTAATACGCAACTTGCATCTAAATCGATAGAACCACCACCACCAAAAAGACCGCCTAATAATCCTTTTTTCTTAATCGGATCCCAGCCCAAACCAAACATTAAGTGGCTCAGTGTAGGTACTTGTTTACTGAGAGAAACTGTTTGATTCTTGCTTAATGAAACCATAATTAAATTCCTTCAGAGGTAGAGTGAAACAATAACGCCATTTGTGATTAATTCCATATCATGAAAATCATCATATCATGATGAAGTACACGAGCAAGACTATTTTTCTCACTTAAATTTAAAGTTTTGTCAATTTATTGATATTAATGATATTTTCATTGTAATAAAATATTAAAAACACAAAAAAATCATAATAATAACTTACTCAATTACCCAATTTAAAAATTAACTCAAATAAATCATATTATGATTGACACAGTTCTTCGAAATCTTCATGATTATAAGCATTGAACCCTACACTTTTATTTCACGGTATACAGAGTAATGAATAACACAATTTGGTTTATGGAAGGTTTATCATCACAACGCGATATAATTCAAAGTGTTAAAGACTTTGCAAAACAGCAACACCAAGAGATCTTTGTGCTCGCATCTCATCGTCATACTCGAAATGAGATTTTATCGCTTGCTGATGGGGCTTTTTATGAACCTCTTGAAGAGACATTACGCTTACAATTTATCGATGATGTTGTAAGACAGCATCAAGTCCGTGCCATTCACACCGGTCGTAATAGCGCATGGTTTGAATTACACCGCCAAGAAATTGAGTCATTTGGGGTAAAATTAACAACTGGGGCCACACAACTTGAACAGCTTCAGTTAGCTGATAATAAAGTTGCATTTGCACAAGCGATGGAACAATGTGGGCTTCCTGCAGTACCTTCTATTTACATTAAATCTATCGATGAATTAGAAACGCATATAAAAGAGCCTCCTTTTGGCGAAATACCTTTATGCATCAAACCTGTAAAAGGGATTTATGGTATGGGTTTTTGGCGCTTTGATAATCAAGTTTCACCGATGGCACTGTTTAATCACCCAGAAAATCGCCAAGTCAATCCTCAACAATATCTTGATGCATTAAAGGCAGTTGAACATTTTGAACCTTTAGTCTTAATGCCTTATTTACCTGGTCCTGAATACTCTGTTGATATGGTGGTTGAACAAGGTGATGTTATTGCAGCTGTAGCTCGACGCAAAGAGGGTGCAATACAACATCTAGAGATCTCAGGCGAGGCTTATGAATTAGGTAAAGCGTGCGCAACGGCGATGAAAGCCGATGGTCTTGTGAATGTGCAAACTCGAAATAATCATCAAGGTCGCCCACTCTTACTTGAAATTAATATGCGCCCTTCTGGTGGTATTGGTTATACCCAACATTGTGGAATTAATCTTGCAGGTATTTTTGCTTTACGCCAATTAGGATTAATAAGTATTGAAGAGGCTGAAGCCCAAAATAACCATTTTACACCAACAAAAATACGCTCAATCACCGATTCTATTGTTTTCAATTCAGCGTTAACAAACTTAATCAGTACGGATAATAATTAATAATGAAAAATAGTATGAGTGACTCATCCGTTTATCGTCGCCTTCTTTCTTGTGGCACATTAAGTGTGACGCCAAATTGTTCTATTGAGTTACTTGATGAATTATTTGATATTGCAGAAAGACGCAATCCTAAGCGTGCATTTCTATTTGTCAGTAAAGTATTAGGTCGTCATATTCCTGTTTCACCGAAAAAAATGCGTGAAACCTACCAAAAACTTGCCCATCAATTTCCTGACTCACTTGAAGGTCCTGTACTGTTTATTGGTATGGCAGAAACGGCGGTGGGTTTAGGTGCTGGCATTTTTGATGAAGTGAGAAATCGCTATCAACAAGCCATTTATTTAACATCAACACGTCATCCTGTTGATAAAGGTGAGTTGCTGTGTGAATTTAAAGAAAATCACAGCCACGCGACTGATCACTTACTCTATTTACCTACAACAGCAGAGCAACGCCAGTGGGTACAAAAAGCAAAAACCGTTGTATTAATTGATGATGAAGCGACTACAGGTAATACCTTTATCAACCTGCTTTCAGCACTACGTGAAGAAGGTGGATTAACCCATATTGAGCAGGTTATAGCGGTAACCTTAACCGATTGGAGTGGTGATTCTATCGCTGAGCGCTCCCCATTACCGATTAAAACCCTCTCTTTAGTTCAAGGGAAGTGGCAATGGGATGCCGATCCAAATGCGCCTTTACCTGTTATGCCTAACGTTAATATCACTGCATCAGGGCAAGTTGCTATCACTGGTAAACAGAGCTGGGGTCGATTAGGGATGACAACGCCCGCAAGCGATCTGGGTTTATCCATCAATGCTTCTTTAGGTGAAAAAATCCTTGTTTTAGGATCGGGAGAATTTGTTTGGGAGCCGTTTTTATTGGCTGAACGTCTTGAAAAACAAGGTGCTATCGTAAAATATAGTTCGACAACGCGTTCACCTATTTCAACTAATTTTGCCATTCAATCAGCGATCACATTTACTGATAATTATGGTTTAGGTATTCCTAACTTCGTCTATAACGTGGCGCATCAACAATTTGATCGCATTTTGCTTTGTTGTGAAACACCAGCTGAAAGCATTGATAACCAACTGATTGAAGCCCTCAATAAAGTTGCACCTATTGTTGAGGTAATTAGTTATGACTAAGCCCGTTATTTTAACTGATCTCGATGACACACTATTTCAAACACGTCGTAAGATGGTGGATGAATTAGCACTAGAACCCTATAAGACTGGCGCGCTAGATAGAAGCTTAGAACCCCGTAGCTTTATGACCCAAGAGCAAGCCATGCTTGTAGATTGGATGTTAGAGCATGCGGATTTAATTCCTGTTACTGCTCGTGGAACAGAAGAGATTAGCCGAGTCACCATTCCTTTTCATTCTTGGGCGATTACTACACATGGTGCGGTGATATTAACGCCAGAAGGCAATGCTGATACACAATGGCAAAACCACATCACTCAAAGCTTAGCGCCATATACACAGCGTTTATTGACTCTACAACAATCAATCACGCAATTAATGGCGGAACGAAATATTGATGGTTGGGCGCGAATTAACTATGAATACGGTGATTTGCCTATTTATTTAGTCATGAAGCATAACGATAGCACCCGATTAGACGAGCTATACACCATAGGTGATGAGATAGAAAAAACATTCTCAACTGAAGGTTTTTATATTCATCGTAACAGCAACAATATTGCTTGGTTACCTGAGCCTATCGAAAAAGGCAAAGCTACCACCTATTTGCTCAATAAATTAAAAACTGAGCGTGGTGTTTTTCCTGTGATTGGACTCGGTGACAGCCTAAGTGATCATCGCTTTATGAAATTATGTAGTTGGTATGGACTTCCTCGTCAAAGCCAATTTGCGGATGCGATCAACACAAAAATTTTTGGAGAATAAACATGATGGATCATAAGCCTTTTTCGGGCTCTTATGTATCAGGGGATGTCGATTTTCTACTTCAACCGGTTAATATCGAAATGACGCCCGTTGAGTTAAAAGAAGAGCTGATACAATCGGGTAAGCGCCACTATTCTGACATGCTAAGTCAAGAGCCAGAGCCAACAACATGGCATCTAGATCTCTTTGAAAAAGCGCTAGAAACAGGCGCTACACGCTTAGCAACTGAAGTCATAATGCTGGCTAAATCATTGATTGAACGCTTTGGTGATACCCCAATTATCTTGACAAGCCTTGTTCGTGCAGGTGTTCCTTTAGGCGTCATGTTGCAACAAACATTACGTAAAATGGGAAAAACCTCTTATCACTACGGCATTAGTATTATTCGAGATAGAGGCATTGATAGCGAAGCGCTTTCATGGATAGAACAACGCCACGGTACAGAAGGTATTGTGTTTGTCGATGGATGGACAGGAAAAGGCGCTATTACAGGTGAACTTATTCGTTCGTTATCAGGGCGAAAAGGCTATCCAGCTCAGCCTCGTCTTGTCGTCCTTGCTGATCCTTGTGGCTGTGCATGGTTAAGTGCCAGCGATGAAGATTGGCTTATCCCATTTGGGATCATGGGAGCGCCTGTTTCAGGATTAATTTCACGTTCAATTTGGACTGAAGAAGGCTTTCATGGTTTTGTGGATTGCCAACATTTAAAACAGTATGAATGCAGTCGTTACCTTGTTGATACTGTTGGAAAAGTCGTTGATACATTAATCGATAACGATACTCCACTAGCTACATTTAAAGAACAACAATCAGACTTAAAAAAGCTGAGCGAAAACGTCGTTAGTTCACTTGCAAACAAATATGATATTTCAAATATCAATCGTATAAAACCCGGTATTGCTGAAGCTACACGCGCTGTTTTACGCCGTGTACCTGATCATGTTCTTGTGAGAGAAATAACCGATCCTGATGTCGCGTTACTGGTTTATCTTGCGCAGGAAAAAAATATTGCTGTTATTGAAATAGGGCAAGCGCTTGGTCAATATCGTGCAGTGACTATCATTAAAAAGGTGAAATAATGATTGAACGATTATCCCCATGGAATTTAGGGGCAACGCTTTATATGCCCGCGACACGAACAGATATCGCACCCACAATCATCAATCAGAAAATTGAAGGGTTACGCTCTTTAATTATCTGTTTAGAAGATGCCGTGAGTGATGCAGATATTCCTGTTGCATTAGAAAACTTGGCAACCTTATTAAATACCTTAGCAGAGCACAAAAAAAACAGCGATTGTAGCCATTGGCCACTGCTGTTTATTCGCCCTCGCCACACTGAAATGGGTCAATGGATCACTGAAAATCTTGATGTCAGCGCCATCGATGGTCTTGTTTTGCCTAAGTTCACACAAGTTTCTCTGCCAATTTGGTGGAATATTATTGAAAATACGCATTTATGTATGATGCCAACACTTGAAACAGAAGAAGTGTTTGATGTTATTCAAATGACAGAGCTTGCAAACCACCTACTAACTCACCCTTGTCATAACAGAATTATTGCATTACGTATTGGTGGTAATGATTTAATGAATGTCATTTCTCTTAGACGTAATCGCCAATTAACACTTTATGATGGCCCAATGGGTTACGTGATAAAAATGTTAGTTGCTGTCTTTGGCGCTCGCCAATTTGCCCTCACAGCACCTGTTTGTGAGCATATTGATGATCACCATATTATGGATAAAGAGCTGGCACTTGATATTGCTAATGGACTTGTCGGTAAAACAGCGATCCATCCAAAGCAAATTCATAAAATTGAACAAGCTCTCATGGTGTCTCAATCCGATCATTCAGATGCATTACGTATTTTAAATTCAACACAAGCCGTCTTTAAATCACAAGGTGCAATGTGTGAACCAGCAACACATCGTCGCTGGGCATTGAGTATTTTAACCAGAGCTAAAATTTATGGCATTATTCCTAACCAACAAAATAATGCTCAACGTTTTAACGCAACATAAAATACTCTATAGCAGGTGATAAATTCGATAAGATAAAATAATTATCTTATATTGATTTCGATTTATAAGTTTCTAGTTAAAGCATGTTATCTTTAACTAGAACTTATAAGAACAACGTGAATCTTTTTATTTAAAAAAGTGTATTTTTTTTATTTCAGTTATTAATTTATACTACATTTAATAGGCGGCTTATTTTATTTATCCTTGTCAACACAGAACAAGAATAATAGAAATTATTGCTGAATATTTTAACACACCAATGACAAAATAAGTGGTAACTAAGCATGCAATTAAGCACTCGTCAGGTCAGAGTCTTTACACTGGCAACCCTTTTAAGCTCAGGAAAAAAGGTTCCAACCATTAAGATTATTTCTGCTCTTGAATGCTCAGAGCCTACGTTAACTCGTGTATTAAAAGAGATAAGAGATTCTTATGGTGCTGAAATAAAATACAGCAAAGCCTCTCGTGCATATCAAATGACTGAACGAGGTCAACTCGATAGTAAGGCGTTACGCCGTATGCGTGAGGCATTATCCGCCAGCGAAGATCTACGCCACAATGGAATGACAAGCCGAGTTTATCTCGATAAAGATAAGAAAAAATCTGTTTCACTTTCATTAAAAATGTCAGCATTGCGCAAGATTGATAGATTATCTTATTTAAATAATTCCACACGTAGTGAAGCTGTTGAATTATTAGTTGATCACTATATTGAAAATTTAATTCAATCAACACTCGCTGAAATAGCAGAGAAAGAAAAAGAAAAAAAGAATTCGAATTAAATAAAAAAAGCAACTTGATACTTCGGTATCAAGTTATTTTATAAAAACAACAAAAGCAGAAAATATATAAAAACACTTATCTAATAGAATTGTTTCATATATTTCCTCACATTCTTAATTTATTTTAAATTACTTTAAAAACAAAAAACACCAATTAACTAATACTTTGAATTTATTGACTTTTATAATTGTTATTTTTTAATTAAAAAGAGTATTTATACCTAATCACTATTAGTCATTCATTTAGCATTACTCTTATTAAGACGGTTCAATAAAATATATTTTCTTTAATAAAATAAAATCGCTCCATCACTCAATTTAAGGATGACAAACAGGCTAATTTCTCTTTTATTTTACTTTTCATACTATCTTCATTCAGATTAATAATATTGGACAATCATCACTGCGTTTTTTCTCTAATTTAATTAAACTAAGCATAATCTCAATTGAACACCTTCATGGGTCGGTTAGTATATTAATCGCTTATTTCTATCTCACTCACAGGATAAATGCATGAGAAGATTGCCAGTTTACCTTTTGCTTGATACATCGACTTCCATGTATGGAGAGCCTATTGCAGCAGTAAAAAATGGCGTTGAAATGCTCTTATCAACACTACGCCAAGATCCTTACGCATTAGAAACTGCTTATATTTCTATCATCACCTTTGACTCAACCGCGCAACAGGTTGTGCCACTCACTGATTTAATCAATTTTAAAGTACCAGATTTAGTCGCAAGTGGAACAACAGCATTAGGTTCTGCGCTCACTTTAGTTTCTAGTCGTATTGAAAAAGAAGTACAAAAAACTACAGCTGAAACAAAAGGAGATTGGCGTCCGTTAGTTTTTGTGATGACAGATGGCGCCCCCACAGACGATTGGAAAAAAGGCGTTGAGAAATTTAAAGCGGCACGCACTGGCGTTGTTATTGCGTGTGCAGCAGGACAATCAGCACAAACTGATGTACTAAAAAATATCACTGAAATTGTATTACAGCTAGATACTGCGGACTCCAATACCATTAAGTCATTCTTTAAGTGGGTTTCAGCCAGTATTTCTGTCGGTAGTCAAAAAGTCGATTTAACTAAGAAAGATATTAGTGATCTTGATGACTTACCACCGCCACCTCCTGAGGTTAACGTTGTACTTTAAATAAAAAAGGAATGAATATGTCTATTAGTTTAAAAAAAGGACAAGGTGTTAGTTTAAAGAAAAATGAATATGACCTTTCCTCTGTTACTATCGGTTTAGGCTGGGATATCAACGAAGAAAAACGCGGATTCCTTGGTGGGCTTTTTGGTAAAAAAAGCGAAGAATACGATTTAGATGTTATTGCCTTCTTATGTGGTGAAAATGACAAAGTAAACGATTTAGGTCAAATTGAAGGTGGGCAACCTTCTCTCGTTAATGGCGATATTATTTTCTTTAATAGCCTACAACACAAATCAGGACAAATTTGGTTAACGGGTGATAACCGAACAGGCGCAGGTGATGGCGATGATGAACAGATCATTGTGAAATTAAACACACTTGATCCTAAATTTACCAAAATTGTCTTTATTGTTCAGATTTACAATGGTCGAGAACTACAACAACATTTTGGTAAAGTACAAAACGCCTTTATCCGCGCTGTTGATGCGAAAAATGTAGAAATGGCTCGTTTTGATTTATCTGGAGGCGAAGCCTTCAACAACCAACGTTCAATGCTGTTTGCTGAATTAGTCAGAGAAGATAATGGCTGGAAACTGAACGCCATTGGAGAGCCTTCAAGTTCAGATAGCTTTATTTCTTACTTAAAGGATTTCGCCTAATGAGAAGACTTCCCGTTTACCTGCTGATTGATACTTCAGGATCAATGAGAGGTGAATCTATTCATGCGGTTAACGTTGGGATACAAACAATGCTTAATGCATTGAGACAAGATCCTTACGCATTAGAAAGCGTGCATATCTCTATCATTACCTATGATAACGAGGCTCGTGAATTTATCCCATTAACTGCATTAGAAGATTTCCAATTCTCAGATATCACCGTACCTAGCTCTGGCGGTACTTTCACGGGTGCTGCGCTGGAATGTTTAATCAAGTGTGTCGATCGTGATATTAAACGTTCCGATGGTGATCAAAAAGGTGACTGGCGTCCTCTCGTTTTTTTAATGACGGATGGCACACCGTCTGATGCTTACGCCTATGGTGAAGCGATTAAAGAAGTGAAAAAGCGTTCATTTGGTTCGATCATCGCTTGTGCTGTTGGCCCTAAAGCCAAACACGATCACCTTAAAGAGCTTACATCTCAAGTGGTAGCTTTAGAAACGCTAGACTCCAATGCCTTCTCTGGCTTTTTTAAATGGGTTTCTGCCAGTGTTGCATCTGGCAGTTCAAGTGCAGGAGTGAATACGGATAAAGACACCCTACCGCCGCCACCTCCTGAAATCCAACTGGTACTGTGATCTACAAAAGCAAAGCGCTCCAAAAGGCTTTGCTTTTATTTTATTCAGACTTTGGTTTATCCATCACAATACATAACAGCCACGATAAAGAGATAAGGTATAACAATGAGAAGGCTACCCATTTTCTTTGTTTTAGATTGTTCAGAATCAATGATCGGTGAAAACCTAAAAAAGATGAATGACGGTCTAACAACTATTATTAACGATCTGAGAAGAGATCCGCACGCCCTTGAAACGGCTTGTATTTCTGTTATCGCCTTTGCTGGTGTTGCAAAAACGATTGTTCCACTCACTGAAGTCGTCTCTTTTTATCCTCCTCAACTTCCTTTAGGCGGAGGCACGTCATTAGGCAGCGCATTACGAGAACTTTCTCACCAAATCGACACGCAAGTAAGAAAAACCACACTTGAGCAAAAAGGCGATTGGAAACCTGTCGTTTATCTTTTAACTGACGGCAGACCTACTGATGATTACGCGCAAGAGATCAAGCGCTGGAAAGCTCACTACGCCAACAAAGTTAACTTAATTGCGATTGGATTAGGCTTAAGTGCAGACTTACATGTGCTGTCGCAATTAACTGAAAACGTGCTGTTATTTACCGAAGCACAAGAAGGCGATTTTACTCGTTTCATTAAATGGATAACGATGTCAGTGGTTTCTCATAGCCGAAGTGTTGGCGAAGAGCCGCCACCACTTTTAAATCAAACAGAGTATATTGTTCGTCTTGCGAAAGATGATGTTGCTCGTGCCTATGATGAGTCTTGTGTCACTTTTGTCGGGCGTTGTAGCCACACACGTTCACCTTATTTAATGAAATATGAACGACCACCAATGAAAGCTTCAGGGCTCGATTTTAACCTCAATCTTAATGGTTTTAACTTAACGGGTTGCTACACTTTAAATGAAGATTACTTTGCATGGAGTGATCTCAGCGCCACGGCATATCAAGTTAACACCAGCGAACTTCATGGTACACCTGGCTGCCCTTATTGCGGCAATGCTACTGCTTTTGCCGTTTGCCAATGTGGTAAATTACTTTGTGTGAATGGCCCTGAAAGCGTTGTTTGCCCTTGGTGTGATAACAACATCACCTTTGGTGATAACAGCAGCCAATCTGACTTTGATGTCACACGAGGTAAAGGCTAATGGATAAAAAAGCCCTACTCACAAAACTGATTATTGATGACACGCTGACACAACATCGCATTCCAGTGCATGAAGAACTTGTTATTGCGTTGTATGAAGATGAGGAAATCGCTCAATACATTGATTTTATTATTGATAAAATCAATGCTAAAGCGGCAGAAAAAATAACACCACAAGACAAAATCCCCCCTATTCTTCTGTTATTGCCACCAGCTCGCAATTTAGCTGCTGAAGAAACATCATTACCAGAAGAGTGTCCATTAAAGCCAGGTCAAATTCCAACACACTCATCACCAATGCCAACAGAAAAACCGATTATTCATCGCCCTACGGCAAAAATTACCCTTTCTAATGCAAAAGTAGGCACTGCATTCAATTCTACGCTCAGTATCGAGCTAAATACCCTCGAAATTGCCGAAATTGAAGCGGTTGATGTCCCTGAAGGAGTTGGAATAACCTTTGATCATGAAAGTTGTTGCTTAGTAGGAATGCCAACAAAAAGTGGCAATTTCATATTGGTTGTCCATTGGTCTGTTAATGCTATTCGTTATCAAGATGAAGTCTTATTAATCATCAATCCTGATCCGCGTAGCTTATGGCAAATCAATGAACCTCCCGCTGATAGCCCTTATCCCAAAGCCCACATCGATAGCCAACTTATTCTTGAAGAAGACATTCGAATTGTAGGAGCAAGCCGTCGTGGGCGTTCTCATGAACATGCAGGCACATTCCGTGATGATGATTTTTATATTCACCACGATAACCAAAGCCAATGGAATATTTTAATTGTTGCTGATGGTGCAGGCAGTGCTCGCTATTCTCGCGAAGGCTCACGCATTGCTATCAATACGGTCAGCCACTATTTAAAATCACAATTAAGTTTGGAAAATGAAGCAATTAAACCTCATCTTGAAACCATCCATCAATGGAATGACAACAGCGCCATTAATCAAGTAGGAAGCTTCTTTGCACAACTCTTTCGTAATGCCGCCCAATTAGCAATTAATAACCTCAAAAATGAAGCGATTCATATTAATGAACCCGTAAAATCATTTTCAACAACGTTATTAGCCACGGTTTCTTTGCGTATCAATGATGAGTTATTTGCTGCCTCATTTTGGATGGGAGATGGTGCGATTGCCGCTTATGGTACTGCTGGAAAAGTGCGTATTTTAGGTATTCCTGATAGTGGTGAATATGCAGGACAAACCCGTTTTCTTGATGATAGTGCGCTCAACGATGCTGAATTTAATCGACGCATTATTATTGGTAAGTGGAAAGAAATTTCACATCTTATTTTAATGACAGACGGAGTGTCCGATCCCGTATTTGAAACGGATAATGGCTTACAAGATCCCAATAAATGGGCTGCATTCATTGATGAAATATCGCCTTGTTTAGCCTCTCCTGAACATGCAGATAGCGCATTGGCTGAATGGCTGAATTTCTTTTCAGCAGGCAATCACGATGACCGCACTCTGGTTGTGGCTTGGTAATCATAAAAGAGAGAATGGGTGAGTTTCATGGCAGAGATCATTACCTGTACAACGCAAAGTGGAAAAACAGTTCAGTACGTCAATGAGATCATTGGCTCTGGCTCAATGAAAGATGTCTATTTTTCCCCTGACCGAACCTACGTTGTTGCCTTCTATAAAACACAACAGAATGCACAAGCCAAAGATAGAATCGATATGATAACAGGCTCTTATCGACATAATATCTTTGAACAAAGTGGTGGAGAATATTGGAAAAACCTCTTTTGCTGGCCAACGGATGTTGTCGAACATCAAGGTAAAATTGGTATTGTTGTTCCAACTTATCAATCCCACTTTTTCTTTAAATATGGTTCTAAAAACAATGACTTTCTTGCGATAAAAGGTCGAGAAAAAGAAGGTAAATGGTTTGCAAGTGCCAATAACCAAAATAAATTTCTCGATCCTCGTGAAAAAGGTAATCTATTAAATTACCTTAAAGTCTGTTTATTGCTCTCTCGTGCAGTACGACGAATGCATGCAGCAGGCTTATGCCACAGTGATTTAAGCTATAAAAACGTCCTTATCGATCCTGAGCAAGGTCATGCCTGTGTGATTGATATTGACGGTTTAGTGGTTCCCGGTAAATATCCGCCTGATGTGGTGGGAACCCCTGACTTTATCGCGCCTGAAGTAGTAAAAACCAGCCATTTACCGAAAGAAGATCCTAACCGTATTTTGCCAAGCATCACGACAGATAGACACGCACTTGCAGTATTAATCTATATGTATCTATTTTATCGTCACCCATTACGGGGCGGTAAAATTCACGATCTTGACGATGAAATGCGTGATGAAACGCTCTCTATGGGTGAAAAAGCGTTATTTATTGAGCACCCAACTGATCGTAGCAATGCGGTAAAACTTAATCAGGTAAAACCGTCATCGCTACCTTGGGCTGATCCCCAAAAAATCCCTTATACCATTATGGGGCCTTACCTTACGCCTCTTTTTGAAAGAGCGTTTATCACGGGATTACACGATCCTTCACAACGCCCTACCGCAGATGAATGGGAGACGGCTTTAGTCAAAACGGTAGATTTAGTTCAGCCTTGTCAAAATAAAGATTGTGAACAGCAATGGTATGTTTTTTCTGGAAAAACACAGCCCGTTTGTCCTTATTGCCATACGCCTTATAAAGGTCAATTGCCGATTTTAAATCTCTACTCTTCACGTAAGGCAGGCAGTTTCAGACCTGACGATCACCGCTTAATGGTATGGAGTAATCAATCACTCTTTCCTTGGCATGTTAATCGCCTTATTGCGCCCAATGAACGCACTACTGATGAACAGAAAAAACGTGTCGGTTATTTCGTTTTTCACAATTCAACATGGTGGCTGGTGAATGAACGTATTGAGGGATTGATGGTATTGCCAGAGAAAAAACAGATAGCCATTGGCGATAAAATTGCGCTAACAGATGGGTTGCAATTTGTATTATCAACAGAAGAAGGCGGACGACTGGTTGTGGTGCAATTAGTCTCAAATTAACGATAAAGAGAGAATAATCCACTTAATTAATAAAGGGTTATTCTCTGTTTATTGATTTAATTCTCAACTTATTTTTTTAGATGTCTTATTCTACAGACACTAATTTAATCCAATAATCATTTTTATTTCTAAACCTTCATTTAGTTAAGAAAAACTGTGTAATTAATCATATTTCAGCCGTCCTATTTAAATCAAAGTCAGATCACATATTCACGTCTCACCCTTGCTATTTAGCGCTAACGTTCAATATTGGATATCAAGATCCCAGTTTATTAAGCCCCAGTATTTACAATACCGAGCAGTGATAATTGGAGGGGCTAATGAAAACTAAAAATAAAATCAATGTACTAGAACTTATTTCGCCAGAAATGCAACAAGTTATGCAATTTTATGCAGATAATCCGCAACCTGCGCCAGAAAGTAATGACTACCCTTCTATGCGCCTTGCTTACAATCAAGACAGACGTTATTGGAATGCAGATGCACCCGAAATGTTTAGCATTCAAGATATTTCCGTTAGCACGTCTTATGGCGAGGTTCTAACACGCCTTTATCAACCCACAGAAAAAACACCCGCAACACTCTATTATCTTCATGGCGGGGGCTTTATTTTAGGGAATTTAGATACCCACGATCGCATTATGCGTTTACTCGCGTCTTATACAGGTTGTGCAGTGATTGGTATTGATTACTCACTATCACCAGAAGCACATTATCCACAAGCGATTGATGAATCAGCGCAAGTCTGCCAGTTTTATAATCAACATGCTGAACACTACGGTATTAACACTCAACACATTGGTTTTGCCAGGCGATTCTGCGGGAGCCATGTTATCGCTTGCTACTGTACTGTGGTTACGCGACAAACAAATCCACTGTGGCAAGGTAAGTGCAGCTTTATTATGGTATGGATTATACGGTTTACGTGATTCCACTAGCCGTCGGCTTTATGGTGGTGAATGGGATGGGTTGCGCCAGCAAGATCTAGAAGAATATGATAATGCCTATTTAACCGCGTTAGGCAATCGTGATGCACCTTATTATTGCTTATTTAATAACGATTTAACGCAAGATATTCCCCCTTGCTTTATCGCCAGCGCACAATACGACCCACTTATTGATGATAGCGTGACTCTCTTTAAAACCCTTGAAGCACATCAATCACCTTGTGAATATAAAATGTATCCAGGCACATTACATGCCTTTTTACACTACTCACGCATGATGAAAGTGGCTGATGACGCCATTCGAGATGGCGCTCATTACTTTGTAAAACAACTTAAGAATTAAAACTCAAGATTTCGAATAAAACGATAATCCGCAGACGCCTCTTTAAGTCGATACAGACTTGCAGGGCGTCCTCTCTCTGCCCGCTTTTCTCCTGTATCAATCAATAAATCAGCTTGTTCGATGCGTCGTCTAAAGGATTTTTTCTGGATCTCTTTACCAATCAGAATTTCATGAACATGTTGCAACTCTGGCAAGGTAAAAACTTCTGGCAATGCAAATCCAGGCACAATCGAATAGAGTGATTTTTGCTTTAATCGCTCTCTTGCTTGTGTAATTAATTCATGGTGATCAAAAGCTAAGCGTTGTTGTGCAATCTCATCAATAGGACACCACATTACCGAATCCACGGAATCAATATGTGCTTCACACACTTGATGTGCAATCAACGCGGTATAACAGACCGTCACAGACCAACCTCTTACATCACGCTGGTTATTTCCCACGGAACAAAGTTGCTCAATATAAGGAGGGATCACACCCGTTTTCTCTTTTAATTTTCTTAGCACAGTATCGTCAAGGCATTTGTCCTGTACTTCATCGACAAATCCACCAGGTAAACCCCATTTTCCTTTTTCAGGATGCTCTCCTCTTTTCACTAACAATACTTTTAACTGCTCTTCATGATAAGTAAACAGTACCGCATCAACAGTAATCAGTGGGGATAGGAAATCACGGCGGTTATAACTGGCTAAAAAATCTTGTTCATTCATGGCGTAAGCTTTATTAGAAAACGATGAAACTATTTTAAGCCTAAACAGCAAAAAATCAAATTTTGTCATAAAGACACTAAATCAGTTGACAAGCATAGTGTCGATAGGACACAATCCAGTTATTGTCATAAGGACACTAATTGGAGATATCCTATGTTTAACTTAAATTATTTCAAAGCAGACTCATCAACTTTCATTATTAAATCGGTAAACGGCAAAATTCGCCAGCAAGGTAAAGGATTGAGTTTTTGGTATAACTCAGCCACAACCTCTATTGCCGCACTACCTTTAAACGCCCAAGAAGCGCCATTTATTTTCAACTTTCAAACCTCGGACTTTCAGGGCTTACGCATTCAAGGACAAATTTCATTTCAGGTCAAAACACCTGAAAAAGCCGCAGAAGTGCTCAATTTTAACTTGAGCAAAAACGGCAAATCTTATGCATCAGAAGATCCACTAAAACTCAGTGATCGCGTTGTGCGTATTGCACAAACCTTAATCCAAGCAAAGATCCAAAGTACACCACTTAGAGAAGCGTTATTACTTAGCCAATCATTAGTTACTTTGGTGATGGAACAATTAATTGAACACCCATCATTAGATGCATTAGGTATTGCGATTTTAGATGTCTCTATTGCAGCAATCACTCCATCACCAGAAACCTTAAAAGCACTCGAAGCCGAAGCAAGAGAATCCTTACTGAAAGAAGCCGACGATGCCATTTATGCTCGTCGTAAATTCTCGGTAGAACAAGAACGCACCATTAAAGAGGCTGAATTGGAAACCGACTTATCTGTTCAACGTAAACGACAAGAAATTGAAGAAGCACGTTTAGAAAACGAACGCACATTATTACGGGAACAAGCGGAGATTGAAAAAGAGCGCCTTGAAGCCAAAGTAAATGCTGAAGCAAAACGTAAAGAACTGGTCGCGTTAAGTGCTGAAAATCAGCGAACACAATCAGAAGCTGATGCTTATGCTATTGAAGCGACCATGCGTGCTTATCGTGAACTGCCAGTTGAAAACCTAAAAGCCATGGCACTAGCAAAAATGGACTCTCAGCAATTAATGGCAATGGCATTTGAAACCTTAGCGCTGAATTCAGGGAAAATTGGTGAGTTAAATATCACTCCTGATTTATTTAGCCAATTTATGAAAAAAGGGAGTAAATAATGCAACGTAACGAAGATTTTCGCTTTGTTCTGGTGATGAGAAAAAGCCGCTTACAGGAATTAATTGAGCGTTTTAATACGTGGTCACAAGCCAAATTCTATTTAGAACACAACAATGTTGAGGTAACGGATTACCTCAACGAACACAACTTATATCAAAAACAACTAACACAAGCAGAGCTGGTTTTAAAATCATTGGGACGTTTTCAGCTATTAGAAAGAAACTTATTGCCTAGCTATCAATTCTCACCCCACGATATTGTGGTGGTGATTGGTCAAGATGGGCTGGTCGCCAATACACTGAAATACCTTAATGGACAGCCTATTATTGCCATCAATCCCGATCCTTCAAGATGGGATGGCAAATTACTTCCTTTTGAAATAGGTGAATTAAAAGAGACGGTGATTAATACCATTAATCAGAAAATGCCGTTTAAATCCGTGACCTTTGCACAAGCGACAACCAATGATGGCCAATCACTGTTAGCCGTTAATGATCTATTTATTGGCCCCAAAAGCCACACGTCTGCACGCTATATTTTACAATGGAGTGGTGCTCAAGAAGCACAATCTTCATCAGGAATTATTGTGTCTACGGGACTTGGCTCGACAGGTTGGTTTCAATCTATTCTCGCTGGCGCGATGGCAATCACAGGAGAAGCATCACATCCCCTGTTACAAGGATTTAGCTGGGGTGACAAAAAGCTGCAATTTAGTGTGAGAGAACCTTTTCCAAGTCGAACAACAGGCGTAGCTCTAACCTTTGGAACAATTGAGCCTGATTCACCTTTACAATTAGAATCTTTAATGCCTGAAAATGGGGTTATTTTTTCTGATGGTATCGAAGATGACTATTTACAGTTTAATGCAGGCTGTATAGCACATATTGGTATCGCGGACATACAAGGCCAACTTATTAGCCCTAAAGGGCGTCAGCGTATTTAGGCTTGATGAGGGTGAATAAATAACAATAAAGACATGACAAAAATAGAATAAATCTATTAATTATCAGTTAATTAAATCGCCACCAACTTCACATTGTGTATTATTAAACACAGTAATAAAGTCAGCATTGGCACACTGATTATTTAAACTCAATTTCACCATCTCTTGATATGACGGAGAAAACCGAAGTGAAGAAGCGTGTTCTAGTGATTTATCGCCAAAAAAAGAAGAAAAAAGTTGAAGATCAGGGCAAGCATCCATGCTCACCTGATCTTCGATTACCGTTATTAACATCCGTTGTTCTAACGTCATATTGTCTCGATGCCATCCTTGAGCAATCCAACCCAAACTAAACGCCATGAGTGCAATCCATGCATATAACGCTTGTGTGTTGAACATGACCTAACTCCTTAGTCATTCGAGACAAAACTTATTTCATCGACTTTTATTATAAAGATCAGCTTTTAACACTTTTCACTTGAACGCTATGCGAAATCCTTTCACACCCAGCCCTCAACTATTGAAAAGTATTTTTACTCACTTCCTTGTTAACTTGTAATAGACATCCTTGTCTATTGCCTTCTACTCACACTGAAAAACAACAGAAAAAATAAACAATAAATTCAATATGTTGCTCATCTCCGTATGATTTAACGTGAAGCCATTATCTACAAACTTTGTATTTTAGGCTAGTAAGTTTGTTCGGTTAACATCGGTTATGTGTGTTTATCCGACAATAACCGAACTAACCCACCCACTTAAAACAATTTTATTTGTTTTTAGCACCTTTAAATCGCTTCAAAACAATTATTTACATCAAAAAACAATAATAAGACTGGTTATAATACAAATTTAAGCTAATATAGAAAGCATAATAGAACTGATAATAAAGAGAAAAATAACATGCGTGTCCTAACTATTTATTGTCCTGAATGTGGCGAAAAAGCGCTTATAAAAAAAAGTAATCGTAAACACAAAGAGTTATCTGATCTCTATTGTGCTTGTCGTGATCCTGAATGCGGACATACCTTTGTTTTAAACCTCACGTTTAGTCACACTCTTATGCCAAGTGCAAAAAACAAAGATACGTTGTTATTAGACGTGATTAAAAATCTTTCTCCAGAGCAACGAGAGAAAGCACTTACTCTTTTGCAAGGCATGTAATCATCTCGAACAGACACTCTTTTTTTCATTTATTTTTATGATCTTGCTCCCATTCTGACAGGTTATTTGACTAACCTATTCTTATAGAAAGATAAATGATGTAGATTCATTTTTAAGCTAAATAAAAATAATTCTTATGTTTTAAATAAAACAAACATCGCCTATTGATGCCGTGTTTACCAATCCTTTAATAAATAATGTGTCAGCCCCTAAACCAGAAACCTCATTTCTGGTTTGAAGACTAAACACAAATTTCAAATGGAGCATTTAAGATGAAAAAGCTGATTAATCGAGTTGATGATGTGTTATCTGAACAACTACAAGGCTTTGCTAAAGCCCATCCTGAAATCAAACTTCATCCCTCCTCTTTTTATGTCACGCGAAAAGATGCTCCAGTAAAAGGTAAAGTTGCTCTATTGTCTGGCGGTGGTAGCGGGCATGAACCCATGCATGCAGGTTTTGTCGGTAAAGGAATGCTTGATGGTGCATGTCCTGGTGAAATATTTACGTCACCAACACCTGATAAAATGTATGACTGTGCCAAAGAGATTAATAGCGGTGAAGGCGTTTTAATGATCGTGAAAAACTACACCGGTGATGTGCTTAACTTTGAAACAGCGACAGAACTGCTTCATGACGATGGTGTAAAAATTGCAACGGTATTAGTTGATGATGACGTAGCAGTAAAAGATAGCTTATATACCGCAGGACGCCGTGGTGTTGCCAATACCGTTTTAATAGAAAAACTACTGGGTGCGGCAGCTGAAAGAGGCGACTCTCTTGATGAACTGGTTAAATTAGGTCATCACATGAATAACAATGGTTTTTCTATCGGCATTGCCTTGGAAGCTTGTACCGTTCCAGCCGCAGGAAAACCTTCTTTTACTTTACCTGAAAATGAAATGGAGTTTGGTGTCGGTATTCACGGCGAACCAGGCATTGACCGTCGTAAATTTACCTCTCTCAATGATACTGTTGATGCCATGTTTAATACCTTGATTGAGAATGGTCACTATCAACGAGTGATCCGCAATTGGGATCGTGAAAGCGGCACTTGGATCGAGGAAAATCAGGAAAAACAGCCTTTAAAATCTGGCGATCGCGTCATTGTTTTAGTTAATAACCTTGGTGCCACACCACAATCTGAACTTTATGGTGTTTATAACCGTTTAACTCAATGCTGTGAAAAATTTGGCTTAACCATCGAACGTTCTTTAATTGGTTCTTATTGTACTTCGCTCGATATGTCAGGGATCTCAATTACGTTATTAAAAGTTGATAACGAGTTACTTACCTTATGGGATGCCCCTGTGAATACACCTGCGATGGTGAAATAAGTCTTTAATAACAAGAAAAGGAACACAAAATGGCTTTAACTCACGCTCAAATTATTCTTTGGTTACAACAATGTGCACTACTGTTTGAACAAAATAGTGATTATTTAACGGATTTAGATCGTGAAATTGGTGATGCTGACCACGGTTTAAATATGAACCGTGGCTTTAGAAAAGTGCAGGAAAAACTACCTGAGTTTGCAGGACAAGATATTGGCACTATCCTCAAAACTACGGGCATGACATTGCTTTCAAATATTGGCGGTGCAAGTGGTCCTTTATTTGGTACCTTCTTTATTCGTGCAGCCAAACCTACAGCTTCATTGCAAAACCTAGAACTAAATCAACTTGTTGAAATGGTAACAGAAGGTGTAGAAGGCATTGTAAGCCGAGGAAAAGCAGAGCCAAATGACAAAACCATGTGTGATGTTTGGTGGCCTGTGGTTGAGTCATTAAAACACGCTAATGAACAAAACCTTTCTATCAAAGAAGCCCTCTCTCAAGCACAAGTTGTCGCTGAAAAAGCCGCTGAAAACACCATTGCGATGCAAGCTCGAAAAGGGCGAGCAAGTTACTTAGGTGAGCGCAGTATCGGACATAAAGATCCTGGCAGTGCTTCTGTGGTACTGATGATACAAGCCCTTGCTAATAGTATTAATGCATAACTGACCAAGCAACCAATACAAGCAACCAATAAAGGTCTACCATGATAAATATTGTTATTGTTTCTCATAGTAAACATCTCGCTGATGGTGTGGCAGAACTTGCCAGTCAGATGCTTAATCCGACTCATTGCCAACTTGCGGTTGCCGCAGGTATCAACGATGAAGAACATGCGATTGGTACTGATGCCGTTAAAATTATGACGGCGATAGAATCGCTTTCACAAGCACAATCTATTGTTGTGATGATGGATTTAGGCAGTGCAATCTTAAGTGCAGAAACTGCGATTGAGTTACTTGATCCCGAGCTAGCTGAGAAAGTCACTCTCTGCTCAGCACCTTTAGTTGAAGGTACACTTGCAGCAGTTGTAGCGGCATCTTCAGGGGCATCACTAGAAAAAGTGATTGAAGAAGCTTCAAATTCTTTATATCCAAAGAAAATCCAACTTGGTGAAAATTTCGTTCAACCTAAAAATGATATTAATGCCCCTGTCAAAATTCATGGTAAAGAGGCAAGTTGGGTAGTTCGTAATCCTCATGGTTTACACGTAAGACCGGCGGCAACTTTAGTTGAGGTGCTTTCTACTTTTCAAGCTGATTATCAATTAGTTAAAGGGGATAGACGTATTAATCCTCTCAGTTTAAATCAGCTTTCATTAATACAAATTCGTCAAGGCGATGAGATAACGCTAATTGCCTCTGGTGAACAAGAAAATGAGGCGATTGCGGCTTTTCTTGAACTTGCCCGAAATGGCTTTGGTGAAGAGCTACCTTCTGATTCTAATACCATAACATTAAACGGTATTTTAGCCCCTGTATCTCAAATTAAAGCACCTGCTTTTGTTTGGCATGAAATAGAGCTCTCACCCGTCGAAAACTTATCAGAACCGATTGATATTGATGCTCAAATTGGCAAACTTAATTTTGCAATAAAGAGTACGCTAAAAGCACTAAAACAGAGTGCCAATAAAGCTAGCCAAAAATTAGGTGAGCATATTGGTGCTATTTTTAACGGTCATATCATGATGTTAGATGATGATGAGTTAATAACAAGCGTGATAGATCGCATCAAAACAGAGAAGATCAATGCCCAGCAAAGTTGGTCGGATGAAATGCAAGAAAGAACACAGATGTATTGCGCACTTACCGATCCCTATTTACGCGCGCGTGAACTCGATCTTCGTGATCTACGTAATCAAGTGCTTTACCATTTACAAGATAAAACTCGCCCAAGCTTTACCCCTTCACAACCCGCTATTTTGGTCGCAAAAGAGCTTTTCCCTTCCACATTAATTCAATTAGTTGATAGTCAATTGGTCGGTATTGCTTTAGCAAAAGGTGATAGTCTCTCTCACAGCGCCATTATCGCGGCTGAAATGCGCTTACCGATGTTAGTCAATTTAGGTTCCGCACTATTAAAAGTCACTGAATCCCAAAAGTTAAAATTAGATACCAATAAGAGCGAATTAGTTATCGAACCGATAATGTTATAAACCGCTTTTCAAATTAACCACATAAAAAAAACCCGCACAATAATGTGCGGGTAAGTCAACGAAAAACGCTATCAAATCTAGGTCATTATTGACTCTTCTAATTTTATTAAGGTATTGATAATACCAATGTCGTAGCACCACTAAAGTTACCTAATGAAGGAGTGCCATTAGTTTGAAGTTTTGACTTCACTCTTACATAGGTGTATTCATTCATTATTGCGTTAACTTGTGTACCAATTGATGCAGGTGAACCATTTAACGTTAAAAAAGAACGGATGCTACCATCTGGTTTTAAGTTTAAAAAATGATCTTCCATCGAACTGGTAATTTTTACTGGCATAGTTTCATTACAAGTGAGCGCAAATTGTTCTTCCGCCTCATTACCATCAACTTGTGTCACATCAAGTACACCATGTGAAATAGTAAGATTATTAGAAACAAATGCACATTTACCTTCAGGCGGTGGAGCAATACCACATACGCCACCAGGTACCATTCTTCCACTTCCTCCCGTTGCACTACTCGTCATAAAAAAAGCAATACATTCATCAACAGTAACAGATCCAGCATGAGTACTATAATTCACATAAGGGAAAGTCAACCCGCATTGATTAACAGCCACATCGCGTATTTCAGCCATAGAGCTTAAATGTTGTAAATCTACATCACACCGCCATCTCGCTCGATGCTCAGTACCCGTTCCTCCTTTATCAGGTTTTGAGTGGAAGTGGTTTAATTGAATATAACACCGACCACTCAAACCTAAACTTTTACAAGGGTTTGGCGTAAATCCCATTTCCGTCCAATATTCCAACACATAGTCATAACGAATATTACCTTTAATTTCTGGAGAAGGACCTGATTTAGTAATATAAGTAAAATAACCTGCTTGTACACTAAATAGAGAAAAACTGCATAGTACAATTAATAACTTTAAAATTTGCTGTATTTTTTTCATTATCTTTTACTCATATTTCAAAGAAAACACGGCAGTAGCAGAAAAATGCCCCGGCTTAATTGATTTATCTGCGATCGCTTTTGCTGTCGCTTGCAAATAAGCAATAAAATTAAGCTCAAAAATGCCATTATTAGGAATATTATATAAGCTAGTGTAATCCCCTAATTTAATAGGGACTCCTTCTTTAGTCGTAATTTGTATTCCTAAATCAGGATTATTAGCGTTATCGTCTAATGCTAATAATCCGGCAAGTTCATTATGAGTTGCCCCTTCAAATTTGATTTTCACTTGCTTGGCAATAGAGATATCGCACTCTGATAAAGTAATTTTGAAATCCTTTTTCTCGAATTCAAAATAACTTTTATAAATATCATCTAAGCGAATTTCATCAAATACCACATCAACCTGAGAGTGTTCAGGTAGAACTTTGCAAGGTGCGATAATTAATGAACCAAAGATATTAAGATTTTCAGCCGCAAAGATAGAAGATGAAAACAATAAACAACCACCAATAATACAACCAGATAACATTGATTTATTCATTATTGGTACTCCACAAACAAGGTGCCACCCGCGGTAAAATTACCTGGTACCAGTTCACTATTTTCTTTTTTCACCAATACTGCCCAAATTTTTTCAGGGTTATTTAAATTAACCGAATACTTTTTATTTAAATCAATAATGGAATCATCCATCATAAATTTTACGGTTAACTCATTAATATTGGTTCTCAGCCCATTAGGATCGAAGCTACTTTTATTACCATCAATCGATAAATACATATTCCAGTTATTTAAATTTTCTTCACAGGTAATTTGGTAATTAATTTCTCTTTTTTGGTCATAGCCTTTAATCGTTTTTATCGCCACAGGACCAAAATTCACCTCAATCATATTACCGTCATTCACTTTGCAAGGTGGTGGCGTTAATAAATTACCTTTAATCAGCACCTGTGTCTCATTATCTTTCGCTAGACTAGGTGAAGATGATATTGAAAATAAAAATAACATCGTGAGGAATGGATAATAACGCATACTGTTTATTCCTCCGTTAGTTGTAATAAACCTGCATAGTTGCAGTCGCCGTAAAGGAGCCAGTTGGTAGCGCGGCGCCACTTTTTTTCACGAGTACAGCATAAAGCTCAGGTCGAGTTTGATAGTTAAACTTAAACGGCTCTGTCATATAAACATTGGTGTCAGCGGTTTTAAATAACACCCCTAAATCTGTCACGCTTGTTTTTAAATAACGCGTATCAAACCCAGCGCCGTCACCGGTAAATTTCAGTGACATACTTGGGTCACCTGTTGTTTTACAATCCAAGGTGTAATCCATTTTTTGTTTATAATTTTCGTTTTCTATTCTTGTGGTCATCACATCATTAAAGTTCACTTCAATAGGTTTACCATCGTTAATCTTGCAAGGGCGTGACTCCACACTCCCACTCACAGTCACTCTTAAAAAGCCAGAAACAGCCCATACAGAAGGAGCGAGAAAACTCATACAAAGAAAAAGTATTACACCTCGGAATATAAGCATAATATTACGCCTTCTTATCTTTGATATTTGCTGAACAAATATCTCCACGACATTGGAATGTTAAGTCAACCAGCCCACCAAAATCATTGAGATATTCAAGGGTAGGTGTCGTACCTAAATCACCCACTTTTGTTCCCAGTGATCGTTGACCAAAAGGTTCAATCATCACCGCTTCAAAGTCTTTTACTTCCGTATTGTTCTTTCTGACTTTGGTAATGGTTAAGTAATAAGGCGACGGATTTTTCACATTGTAATGGTCACTTTGTTTTTCAATCACAATGTCTTTTTCCATTGGATTAGCCTCTAAACGGCTTGGTGCAACAATGCTTTTTGGTCGATAAAACACTTTAATTTTTGTCTGCAATGCAATCTGTAAAACATTAGGAGAATCACTACGAGGTGGAATTTCACGAACATTAAGGTAATAAATACTTTCTCTGTCTGTGGGCAACATATTTGTTGCTGGTAATGCCTGTATTTTAATTTGGCTTTTGCTACCGGCTTCGATACGCTGAACTGGCGGTGTTACCACAAAAGGAGAATTGATTTTTTCATCTTTACTATTCTCAAGCCAAGACTGTGCTAAATAAGGTTTAGATTCATTTTCATTTTCTAAAACCATACTGACTGAGCGCTCACCTTCATTATATAAAACACGAGTTCTATCTAATGCGATAGCAGAATAAGCGGATTGAGAAAAAAGGCAAAGTGTAACGATAGCGCCCAATGTTTTTGTATTGATATATTTCATTTCATTCACCGTTGACTTAAATTTAATTACTTACAAGGAAGCAACAACATGTTGCTTAAATTATTTTCTAGCACTTGAGGTAATTGGAATTGGCAAGTTTCGCCATTCCAAGCAAGATCTAATGTTTCACCTGCTTTTACACCTGATAAATAAACAAAACCATCATCTGAAATAATGCCGACTTCTAATTTATCTTTGTTATAAACACTGGCGCCAAAAGGAGGATGTTTCTTATCAGCCATCGTGATCACCGCTAAGACTTTCTCACCTTCAATCACGTTAAATTTACGGTAACCGATCGCCCCTTCTGTCAAGGTAGCGTATTGGGATGATTGAACAGCATCAGCATTTTCAGGAAGATTATTGATATCAATCGTAATATGGCTACGAGAATAGTTTTGCACACCCATTAAAACTGCTTTACCGTGACGGTTAGTTTCAATTGGTGTTAAACCTGTTTTAATCGGAATATCTTCAACATTATTGGTATCAACCAATATGCGTGAATTTCCCATTGAAGTGACTCGGTGCAATGCTCCCCCTTCTGGGGTTAGCGTTATCCCACCCATTAATTGCATCGATAAAGCGCTTTGATTATTTTGGGTATAAGTTCCACTTGTCGTCAGTTTTGCTAAATTACCGTCGTAATTATAGAAACCTGACAGATTCACTTTATCGCTATCCCACGTACCCGCAGATAAGTTATAGGTACTTCTTTCATTCAGTCGCTCATAATAGTTAACAGAATTACTCGTATTATGGCGATTAAATGATCCCGAATAACTAATATTGGCATCATTACGCTCTAGCGGTACACCTAATGACACATAAACTCCTTCGTCATTATTATGGCTAGATTCCACTTTATACGCGGATAAGTTAATGGATAAATTTTTAAAATTAGCCCAATCAAAATAACTAGAAACCGTAAAACTGTAGTTATCAGTTGAAGGTCGATTCCAATAGGTTTGGCGAGAATAGTTTAAATACGTATTGATATTGTAATCAGGGAAAGCTGTACCAAAGATGGCGGTATAAAGCTCTTTACCACTGTCAATATGAAGCCCACGATAACGACCATCTAAAAATTGAGTCATACTTAAATAGTCTCGTTGAGAGAAGCGATAACCCGCAAACGTAATCTGGCTATTTATTTGATCAAATTGTTTCGAATAGGTAACGTTATAAGAAGTACCAGATAGTGTCTTATCATCAAAATTACTGCCCATCTCAGCACGCGAAGCCGAAATATTAAAAGAAAGCACCCCAAATGGCGCTAAGTCTTGCCCTAGACCTAAAGCAATATTTTGATATTCAGTTGAGGCTAATAATCCGCCATAAATCGTGGTGTTATTCGCTGCCCCCCATGAAAAGGAGCCTAATGAAAATGCAGGACCTTCAGTGTCATGTTCATTTTTAGTTGGCTTACCCATCACCAGCTTATATAAAAACTGGCCAGGTCTTGTCAGTGTACCTAAACGCGAGGTTTCTACTTTAAATGTTTGAACAGAACCATCTTGTTCTTCAATAGAAACATCTAAGGTACCGCCCCCAAATGTGTTGACGTCTTGAATTCGAAACGGCCCTGGACTTACTTCATTTTGATAAACAATACGACCATCTTGACGCACAATAACCGTGGCGTTAGTTCTTGCAACTCCCGCAATTTCAGGTGCATAGCCCTGTAAACGAGGAGGGATCATCGCGTTATCACTTTCTAATGAAGCACCAAGATAACGAAAGCTATCAAAAAGCTCTGATGAGAGATATTGTTCACCTAACGTTAATTTTGCACCTAAAGATCGAATAGCTCGGAAAATATAAAGCTGGTTCCAACGCCATGATTTATCGTTGCTATTTAAATTACCGCCAGAGGCTTGCCAATCTGAACGAAAACGCCAAGCGCCCATATTAATGCCCATTACACCACTAATATTGGTTCCCGTTTCGGTCCTTTTATCGTTGTTTTCATATCGAATAAGGCGATTACTCATATTGTAATCAAGAAAGGATCCCGCAATACCATCATCCCAACGTGATGGCGGATCCCAACTTGGATCTTGATATTCCATAAAGGCTTGAGGAATGCTGATACTTAAAATACCGGTGTAGAGATCACCCACAGCATTCATATTTGGCACGGAGCGGAAATCAAGACACTGGGTATTATTCGTTGTTAACCAAGTGACTTTTTTTTCCCATTCAGATTTTAAACCTAAAATGGGGTAAACCTCTGGGGTGATACAAGGAATAGATAACTCTGCGTTGTAATCTGGGGAAAAAAATAAAATAGGCTCTTCGTTTCTTACTCTTTGTTTATTAACGTCAGTTGCCAGTAAATGAGTGCCTGGTTGAATATAATTTGCGTAAGAGAATTTAGTAAAGTCAGTATTTTCAATACCTTTGTCTGTTAAGAAATCGGTATTAAAATCTACAGCTTCTTCTGCAAAAATAGGCAACGAAAAAGGAACAAAGAATAAAAGCATTACTTTTGTGATCGTATTTATTTTCATGCTTTTCATTTTGCTATGCCATCCTCAGCATTATTAACAGAAGACAATATTGATGAGATGCATGGCGCCTAAGCGCCACACATCTTATAAAAAAAACAACAATTATTCGTAGATAACTTTGAAATTAGCTACTGTGTCGAAAGAACCCGTTGTTGCTTTCTTATCAACAGCTTCATTACCTTTCACGTAAGCTGAGAACTGCAATGTTGTGAGAGAGCCGTCACCATTATTTAAAGCGTGACCTGCTACTGGGAAACCTTGACCAAAAGTAATTGGATTATTACCACGGTCAGTGATAACGATACCTGCATTTTGTACTTTGCCACCTAAGCCCAGTAATTCGCCAGTATAACCGTCAAAACCACTTACGGTTGCACCAGTGAATGATACTTTTGCAGTTTTGTAAGTTTCAGTTGAGCAGTTTTTCAGAATAATATCGAAGTTTTCGCTATCTGAACGGAATTTATTGCTAGTCAGTTCATGCAATGCGATTTCACCAAACTTAACAGTTTGATCTAAACTTTTATCATCGATTGAACAAGGAACATCATTGATAAAGCCAGTAAAACGCACTTTACCTTCACGGCTTTCCGCTGGATCTGCTGCAAAGCTAGGAGCAGCAACAACTAAAGATAACGCAACACCTAAAGCTAATTTAGTAAATTTCATAAAATTTCCTTTATATACAATAAAGATAGTGATATTTCTTGGCTTCTGACTAAATAAGCGATAAATAATAAATACATCGCCCTTCTACAATTTAAACTTCTTTAAACTTCACAGATCCATATAAAACCAAAATAGGGGATATTCTACGAATGTGTCCTTTATGCATTCATATTCAAATTAATTTACGGAATAAGTTAACCTTATTAACTTTTAAAACGTCATTTTTAAATATTTTAGAAATTAAGTTTCTTAATTAATAAAAACATCTTAATTTGACATATAAATAATTAATAAATTTTAATCAGAAAGTAAGAGTAAGAAATTAAAGAAAAGAAACAATTTAAATAATATTTCTTTACTTGTTTTGCAATGAAATACTCGCAAAAGGCGTAAATTAAGTCAAAAGTCAAAAAATGATATTATTAGTATAATAAGAGGATAGTTATCAAATGAAACAATTCTTTAGATGAGCAATTAAAGTATTTTAAACTAAAATTACATATAGATTAGATATTATTACTTAATAAAAAATAAAGCCGCCATCATTAACACTCATAGCAAGTAAAATGAATATAAAAACCAAACAAATAAAAATAATAAGTTTTTTATAACGAAAAAATATCAAGATATAGAAAATAATATCTTGCTGACACGATAAAGCCAGCATATATACAAAAACACTTAGGATTCATCTCAATTGAGAAATTATATTATATTCTTTAATTTAATTAGAAATAAGATAATCTAATTATGACAACATATTTAAATATCGTTAATTTGTTCTCAACAAGAATTAAAAATAAATTATAAATACAAATTAAATATGATACTCTTTTAAAGAGCATTCTTTTTAATATAGTCAATTATGGAGTAATAACAATAATATCTCGTAACTGTTATATAAAAAATACCATTATTAACGTCAAATAAAGACACCCAATTTTTATATTTAGCTATTAATAAGATTTTAAGAAAAATAAATTTAAAACAGCTCACTATTTTGACACGCAAAAGGTGTAAATACTGAATAAAAAAATAACAGAGTTTTTATCCACAACAAGACCTATTAAGATATAAAAAATGATAAATTCTATCTTTTTACGATTACAGGTAAAATAAAAGGCAAAATAAACTTAATATAAAATATTAAATATAATAACAACAAAAGAAAACTGTGAAAGAGCGCCAGTATGGCGCTTCTTTGTTATTGAATAGTGGGTAAATCAAACTTTTGGTTTATAGCTATCTTTATCGAGATCATGTTTTTTCATTCGTAAATACAGCTTTTTACGTGGAATACCCAAATAATCCGCCACATCACTAACACGTCCCGCAAATAAATATAACGCATCTTCGATTAATCGACGCTCATATTCATCCACAAGATTATCCAAAGGGCCTTCAGGTGGAATAATGGCGCGATGTTGTTCACTATCAACCATTTTCACAATGCCTACCGCATATAATTCAGCAACATTTCGTAACTCACGAATATTACCCGGCCAATCGTAACGCTTTAAAATATCGAGATAATTACGATCAATTTTCGGTACCGCAATACCGAGCCTCTGTGCACTTTGTCGTAAGAAAGCCCTAAATAACGGAATAATGTCTGGGCGTCTGGCACTTAACGGAGGCAGTGAAAAAGTGATTTGTGAAAAATAGTAATAGAATTCAGGGATTAATCGTCCTTCTGTTACCAGTTGCTGTGTATTATTTTCTAAAATCGCAATCGTTCTAAAGTGGCGCTTTCCTTGGCGTTCCATATCTAATAGATAAGAACTTAACCAGCGTTGTGCCTCAGATGATAAATCATATGGAGAACGTAAAATCAGCGTTCCTACTTCATCCGCTTCAATTTGAGCAATAACCTGTTTGATATCCGATAAATTTTGGCAATCGACTGTTTGGATAGCTTTATCACTATGCGGGCTTAATTCATGCAATAGCTGAGCAAGAAGATGACGCCCTGTTCCCATTTCCCCTTCTATCATTAAATCTTTATCGATATCGGCAATTTGTTGTACTTGCTCTCTAATCGCGGTGATTTGCGCACTGTCTCCCACTAATCGCTCTTGTGTGGTACTTATTACCGCATTCCTAAGCGAAAGAATGGATTGACGCTCTTTGTGTGCCTTCGCCACTAACTCTAAGAAAACAGGTGGATTAATCGGTTTTTCAATAAAATCATAAGCGCCTTTTTTTACCGCTTCTACTGCTAACGGTATATCGCCATGTCCTGTAATCATGATAACGGGGATACGAGAGTCAATTTGTTTAATGCGCTCTAATACTTCCATGCCATTCATTGCTGGCATATAGATATCAAGTACAACAGCACCCTGCCATTCTGGTGTTAAAAGGCTTAATGCTTTTTCTGGTGAGTCGGTTACTCTAGCAACCATTCCCGCAAGATTGAGTAAATGGCGATAAGATTCAAGAATATCTTCATCGTCATCAATTAATAAAACGTCGATATCAGGCATGTGTGATTGTGTCATCTGTAAACTCCAAAACAACCATGGCGCCACCATTTAATGTAGAGGCCAAGTAAATTTCATAACCAAACCGTTGCATAATTGAACGGCAAATGGATAACCCTAACCCAAGCCCCACATCTTTTGTGGTTGTAAATGGGGTAAATAGTTTTGGTAAAACATCTGAATTGAATCCTTTTCCACTGTCCGCGATCGCCACTAATTTTCGTTTAGGATCAACAGATAAAAGATCAATTGTGATTTGGCTTTCACCAACACCCGCAATAGCATCCATTGCATTAACAAACAAATTAACCAAGACTTGCTCAATTTGTGTCGGGTCTGCACAAATGGTTAATTCATCAGGAATATTATTCGTAATAATGCACTGCTCTCGTTTAGAACGGGACTCCACCAGCACCATCGCACTATCTACCAGCTCTTTTAATGGCGCTGAAACAAAGCTAATTTCAGACGAAGATTTACGTGAAAAATTACGCAATGCAGTAATTATTCGATTCATTCGTGCGCACAGCTTTTCAATGCGTTCGATAGAATCAGGTAATTGATCGTATTTTTCCATCTGCATAGTCAGTTTTGCACTGTATAGATAGGTGTTAATTGCAGAGAGTGGCTGATTAAGCTCATGTGCAAGGCTTGTCATCGCCTGCCCTACAACTGCCATTTTAGCTGCTTGTACTAACTCTTCTTGTGTCTGAATTAAATGTTTCTGTGCCTGTTCACGGCGCAATATCTCTTCATTTAATTGCTGGTTTTTATCCTGCAAATCTTGTGTTTTTAATGCCACCAGCCGTTGAAGCTCTAATCTGCTTAGCTCTTGGCGCGTAATATCCGTGATCGTCACAATATATTTGTGTTCATCTTTATGAGGATATTCTCGAATATTAAATTGTAAGAAATGAGGCTCACCTTCTTTTACCATCCTGATAGTACATTCACTCTGCCCTAATAAGTAAAGCTGACCACTTGAACTAAATTGCGCTTTAAGCATAGTGCTCGCCTCACCACTAAACAGTAACCAAAGTGGCTTATTATTTTGTTCTTTTCCTGTACCTAATAGTGTTGCTGCACTTGGGTTTACCGTTTCTATTCTGCCATCGTGGTGACAGGTAATTAAACTTGCATCGGTATTATTAATAAGATTTAACGCATTGCTGGTTTCAACTTCTTTCATTTGACGCCAAAATCGACGAAGCCGGCGACTTAACAGGCCAATTTCATCTTGTCCTTCAATCAGTACAGGCTCGGTTAAATGACCTTTGGCTACATGCGCTAAGTCATCACTTAGTTTATTCAATCTTGCGATAAGTCTTCTATCAATCAAGATTTTCATCACAATAATACTCAGCAATAGTGATGCAATAATGATGACTACAATAACGATTTTCCCTGTTGCCATTAGTTTGCGGGTATTATCATTAAGCTTATTTAGCGCTTCACTTGTAGCAAAAACATTACCTCTGACGGCATTATCAAATTGTGATAATTTTTCATTTAATTCAGGAGTTAATGCTTTGAGCTTTTTCTCGTTTTCCACATCATCAATCAGTGTTTGATAGATATCACCGTCATAACGGGTGATCGCAATAATCTCTTGTAATACCTGACGATGGGCAATAGTCGATGGATAACTTTTTAGTTTCTGATTTAAGGCAATAATTTCATCAATTTTGACGCTGATATAGTGGAAAGCGACATCAATATCACGGCTATAACGTTGATGTGCAATTTCTTCAACCAAGCTGATTAATTCATTTTCTGTCGTAAACAACTCTTGTAATAAGGTTGATTCCAATAGGAGTTGTAGGCTGTTTTCCTGTACATTTTTTTCATTGATCATTTGGCTGACATGCCACTCAATTTCATTAAGGAGTGGTTTAATGTCTTCACCAACGGCGTCATGCATCCACGCCAATTGCCCTAATAATTGTGCAAGGCGGTTTTCTAATTCACGTCGTTTATCCAATAATACATCTTGTTGATTAATAAGCTCCGATAACTCATCAACAAGTTGAGTATAAAAATCACGCTGTGGCTTTTGCTCAATAGGAAACTCACGCAAATTATCTAATAACTGATGAATTTCCTGCTGTTGTTGCTCTGAAATCGATTTTCGTTGAGTCTGTTCTCGCTCTTTTAATAGCATCTGTAAATTGGTGCTATAACGCTCCATTGTATAGCTGGTGGTTAACATCGGTAGAGACTCTCCCACTGACGCATTAATTTGTGTCGCCAGTTTTCCCCACATAAAAAAGATAACCACACCAATCAATAAGGTGAGTAAAGAACTAAAGATAAACGCCATATACAGGCGTCTACCTAGTTTGCCAAATTGTTTAGGCACTAATAATTTCATCCGTAATACCTTTCATAAAAACAGCGCTTCCTGCTGTATATTTGAACCACAAGGCGGTTAGGGTGATTTTGTCTCTTTCAATAAAACCAGTGCTTGTTCAAGCCTTTCAGCTTCTAATGTGCGCCATTGATACAGCACAGCTAATGCTTGATCAGAGTATTCTCGCTGATCGGCTTCTTTCATAAATAACGCTTGTAATGTCGGTGAATTAGCCTCTTTTTCGCTAATAAGCACTGAACTTGCTATTTTTCGCGCTTTACTGATCGCAGAAATACGTTCTGGCGTTTTATTTTCCTGTCTTTCTGCTTCGTGGATATCATTCCAAACTTGGCGCATTAAAGGAAAATTATGGGTGATCATTTGATCAAATAACGCATTAACGACTTCACTACGGCGATACGCCTCATTGCTGTTTAAAATAAATTCCGTGTTATTAGCAAGTTCATCGTTATTACGTAAAATCTCTTTGCTTAATGGGATCTTTGCCATATCACTTTTATAGATGATCTCTTGTCCTTCATCCGATAAAAGAAAGGCAATAAATTTAGCTGCGGTGTCTCTTTTACTGCTTTCGGCAACAATAGCAACATAAGCCGGTAAAATAATCGACTTATCAAAATAGCTAAATTCGACAAAATCAAAGCGTTTCTGATGATTAAAAGCGTAGTTATCGATAATTGGGCCTGCACCTACAATGCCTCTGGCGATAGCATCACTGACACGGGAACTACGTGCCGAAATCGAGGAAAGATTACCACTGGTTTCGAGTAAGATCTGCCATCCACGCTCCCAGCCGTACTCTTGTAGCACATTTTCCACCATTAATTGCATCGTGCCAGAGTTCGCTGGAGTGGTCATGGTTAAGTGCCCTTGGTAAATAGGATCACTTAAATCAACCCAACTTTTAGGTGCAGGAATACCGAGTTTTTGTAGGTATTGCGTATTACTCATAATCCCAATACCGGAATAACCAACCGTGGTTATCTTATCGTTTAAGATATCACTATGGCGCGTTAACCATTTTGGCGTTTCGTAATTTACGGGTAATCGAGCTAGTAGCCCTTCTCTATCTAGATGATGGAAAAAATTAGCCGATGACGACATCACAATATCAACTGGCTGTGTGGGATATTGTTTCATCATCCGTGTTGCAATCGCGACGCGACGATAAACCACTTGCACCTTAGTATCTGGATAACGAGCGCTAAAAGCCTCTGTAAGTGGTCGCATTGGTGTATCTGAAAGTGTCGTCAGTATAACAAGTGGCTGCTCATCACTACGCACCGGTGTGATAAACAGCCAACTAAACAGTAAACAGACGAGGCTCAGTGTTATTTTTATTCTCATGGACATACCCCTGGTTTTGTTTTGAATAAACATAAAAATGTGTCGAACTTCAAACTTCTGATATTTAGCAATATTTATTATTTTGGGCTAATGAGTCCTTAATGACTCATTTCTAACAATGATACGACGATATCTTCACTCATTTTTAAACCAACGCCTAATAGCGATGTTACAAATTTGACTCACCGATTCAGCAGAATGTGTCATCGATGACTCAAATTCCCTCTTTTGCACCAAGATGACCTAAATGAATAGCATCAGCTCTGAAAACCAAAATCAGCTTCAGACATGAATAATATTCGGAGTCATCTCTATGCTAAGTTTCTTTAAAACCAGAAAGGATCTGCCGCTAATAGAAGCGTCAAGTGAAAAGATCCGCGCAATATATAAAAAGCACCAATGGCAGGTCTTCTTTGGTCTTGTTCTTGGTTATGCCATGTTCTATGTGGTTCGTATGGCACTCGGTGTGGTGAAAAAACCTATGCTGGATGCAGGTATCGTAACCACCGCTGAACTCGGTTTAATGGGTTCTGCGTTCTTCTTTACCTACGCTTTTGGTAAGTTCTCTAACGGCTTCTTGTCAGATTATGCCAATATTGGACGCTTTATGTCCATCTCGTTGATTGCCTCATCCTTTGTTTGTATCTTCATGGGAATGTCAACGGCGAGCCTGTTCTTTATCCTATTATGGGGTATTAACGGCTGGTTCCAATCTGTCGGTTCGGCACCTTCTTGTGTCTCTATCTTCCAATGGTTCTCGCCAAAACAGCGCGGTACAGTTTATTCCATCTGGGGTGGCTCGCGTAATATCGGTGAAGCAATTACGTGGATCTTAACGGCAACCATAGTGAGCTTCTTCGGCTGGCGTGCAGGTTTTATCGGTGCAGGTATCGCAGGTATTGCTGCGGGCATCATCTTGCTGATGATTTTGAAAGATCGTCCTCGTACTTATGGCTTACCTGATCCAGCAACCGCATATGGCGAAGAGTCAGAAGCCGTTAAATCAAGTGATCCTAAAGAAACACGTCGCGCTCAGTTATTCGTATTAAAACAACCAACAGTGTGGATCATCGCAGCAGCATGTGCGGCTATGTATATCTCTCGTTATGCAATCAGTTCATGGGCCGTTCTTTACCTACAAGGTTCAAAAGGCTACTCACTGATTGATGCGGGTTTCGCCATGTCTACTTACCCAATCGCGGGTTTCTTCGGCGCAATCTTAGCGGGTATGGCTTCAGACAAACTGTTTAACGCTAACCGTCATATTCCAACTCTAATTTATGGTATCGCCAACATCGCTGGTTTTGCACTGATGTTCTGGGGTCCACAAAGCCGTGTTATGGATGCTATTGCATTAAGTATGGTTGGTTTTGCAATGGGTGGTCTGGTTGTGTTCTTAGCAGGTTTAACCGCTTGTGACCTGATGCCGAAAAACGCAGTAGGTGCAGTAAAAGGCTTTATCGGACTGTTCGCTTACATTGCAGCATCGGCTCAAGAACTGATTTCAGCATCACTGATTAAAGTCACACAAGTTGGCGATATCACTCACTACGACTTCACCACAGTACAGTATTTCTGGATTGGTTCTGCCATCGTTTCCATGATTTTAGCGACGCTAGTCTGGAATGCGAAAAAAGTTACCATGGATTAATGAATTAATTAAGTTGTCATCAAGGGATACCTTTGGGTATCCCTCTTTAAAAAGAGAATGTCATTATGCGTAAGACAAAAATTGTTGCGACTCTTGGCCCAGCTAGCTGTTCAGAACAGATGATTGAAAAGCTGATTATGGCGGGTGCTAACGTATTTCGTTTAAACTTTTCACACGGCACTCGCGAACAGCATCAGTCCACAGCCGCAACTATCCGTCAGGTCGCAGAAAAACATCGTGTATTTATCGGGATCTTAGCTGACCTGCAAGGCCCGAAAATTCGTATCGCTAACTTTAAAAATGATTCAGTTCAATTAAAACAAGGCGATAGCTTTATTCTAAATGCAGATTTAGACAGCACATTAGGCGACGAACAACAAGTTGGTTTGGACTACCCACAACTTGTTCAAGAAGTCACACCAGGGAATATTCTGTTACTTGATGATGGCAATATTCAATTACAAGTCAGCGCCGTCAATAATAATAAAATAGAGACTGTCGTTACTGTTGGAGGCAAATTATCTAACCGTAAAGGCATTAACTTACTTGGTGGTGGTTTATCTGCTCCTGCATTAACAGACAAAGATAAACAGGACATACACACAGCAGCGGCTATTCAAGCAGACTACATCGCCGTTTCATTCCCACGTAATGGTGCTGATATTGAATATGCACGAGGCTTAGTGATTGCAGCAGGGAGTCACGCCAAAATCGTTGCTAAAGTTGAACGAGCAGAAGTGGTTTCTTGTGAAGAAAACATGGATGACATCATTAAAGCATCTGATGTCATTATGGTGGCACGCGGTGATTTAGCAGTAGAAATTGGTGATGCCAGCTTACCAGGCGCACAAAAGCAACTCATTGCACGTTGTCGCGCATTAGGTTGCCCTGTTATTACCGCAACTCAAATGATGGAATCGATGATTGAAAGCCCAATGCCAACGCGTGCTGAAGTGATGGATATTGCGAATGCCGTAGGTGATGGAACGGATGCTGTGATGCTTTCAGCGGAAACGGCAGCAGGGAAATACCCTGTAGAAGCCGTTAGTGCAATGGCGCGAGTCGCTGAGGGAGCTGAGCGTTCTTTTGCAGCAAACGCAGAAAACCCATGGCAATCACCGTCTTACTATTCACAAACAGGTCGTTGGATTGCATTAGCCGCGGCAACCACAGCATTCCATGACGACAAGCATTTAAGTGTTGCCGCATTAACAGAAAATGGCAAATCAGTGACCTTATTGTCACGCTTTATGCCGAACAACAACGTATATGCATTAACAGATAATCCCGCACTTGCAGGTCAATTAACTGTATTACGTGGTGTAACACCTGTGGCTTATCAACGTCAAAATAACAATGACTGCGATGAAAGCATCATGCAAAAACTGCAAACAGAGGGATTATTAACAGACATGAATTCACTCTTGATCACCCGTTTATCAACTTTTGAGAAAACCGGTGAAAGCGATTGTTGTCATCTTGTTCCTGTAAAACAAGTTGAAGCAGCGACGGCTTGAGTGTCTTCCATTAAGGGGCTTATGAGAGAGGCAACCTGAAGTAAATAACAAGAAAAAGAGCACACCAAAATCATTTTAGCCACAGGGAGTGTGGCTATTTTTCTTTCTACTTATCGCAAGGATAAGCATCTTGTAATGCAAGAATATAAACCAATTCTATGGGTGCATTTTTTTGTTTCTGCTTAACAATGGGATTTTTATCTAAATAAGCATCAATATGCTTAACCATAAAATCTCCATTTTGTTCTATTTTAGGCGGTGGGCAATAAAGAGGACGAAAATCATCGTTATTTTGATTCTCAATTTTCACAGCAACAGCATAAAAATTCAATCCATTCGCAATACCGTTTAAATAAGCTTGTGTCACGGACTCTAATTGTTTATTAGCAGGATTATCTTGAGTAAGCAATTGTTTAACTTGAAGATAAGCACTCAGCGTTATCGCTTGTGAATACACTGGGAATAACAATAACATCCCTATTATCCCCTTTAATAACATTCCTTTTTTCATTCTAATGTTCTCTTTATTTCAATAGATATGGATTTAATTCTAGCCGTTTTATTGCGTTAAGAATATGTGCAGTGAATATATACACTGAAGATTTTTTAGAGGATCACATTGTGCAAATCAAACTCATCAAATTGTGATCATAAACTCATTTAGGATGGTTTCTAAACTAATTAGTTGGTTTATATTTTACAAAGTAAATAAAACGGTGCATAACTGTCAAACACAGACGATTTTATATAAAAAAAACATCTTTTAGTTTTGTTTCTAAACAAATGGAGTAGTAACGTGACACCGAACGTACCCAATACATTACGGCAAATGAATGCCTCGCTTGTATTAAATGTCATTCGTCATCAAGGTCCTTTGTCACGGGCTCAGATAGCCAAAATTAGCGGAATTACAAAAGCGACGGTGTCTGAAATTATTAACGATCTCCTTGAAGAAAAAATCGTTTATGAAAGCGGAGTCAGTTCGCCAGCCGGACAAGGCAGAAAAGGTATTTTAGTTAACTTCGATCCTCAACACACTTTAGGTGTCAGCATTGACTTAGGTGGAACCAAGATAGCTTATGCGGTTTTTAACTTAGATGCCGAATTGTTGTATGAATATCAAGAACCTACCTTTGATACTGACGACCGTGATGACTTTATTACGCAATTTGCACAAAGTATTGAAAATGTGATCGAAAAAAGCGGCGTAGACCGTCAAAAGATCAATGTTATCGGTGTCGCCACACCAGGGATCATCGATATCAAAAATGGTGTTGTGCTAGAAGGCTCCCCTAACTTACCTCAATGGGATAACTTACCTTTAGCACAACAGCTTACAGAAAAACTCAATGTACCCGTTGTACTCGAAAATGATATTCGTGCAGCACTTGTGGGTGAAATGTGGAAAGGCCGCTGCCGTCATACACACAGTTGTGCACTGATTGGTATTGGCACAGGATTAGGCTCCGCCTTGCTGGTGGATGGAAAAGTTATCCGCGGCGCAAACAATGCGGCTGGTGAAATCGGCTATATGATGTTTGCTCGTGATCATCTTTTTCGTAATTGGCGCAATAAAGGGTGCTTTGAGAGTTTCTGCTCCGGCTCAGGTTTAAGTGAGCGAATGGCGAGCTTGCGAGGGGAAAATCTTAGTGCGATTGAGATTATTCAAGCCTCACAACAAGGTGATCCGCTTGCTCAATCCTTAGTTGAGGAAATGGCAGATTATCTTGCTATCGGCATTATGAATTTAGTCGCCATTGCAAATCTGGAAAAAGTGGTATTAACAGGCGGGATCACCCGTTCTGCTGACACCTTTTTACCGCGTGTTCAGGCAAATCTAGATAGACATTTATTTGCTAACACCAAAGTGAATATCGAGCTTTCTGAATTATGGGAAAAAGGCCCGCTTTATGGCATTGCTATTCTCGCCTTAGCTACGGTTTATCCATCAATTCAATTTATGCCCGAGATCCAATTGAGATAACCCTAATAAAAAAGTCTTTAAACGAGATGGGAGCGACTCATGGCAGGAATACATCTTCACCCACATGATATTTTAGACGAAGGCATGCCCGCTATTCTTCAACGCCTTGACGGTATGAAGCATGTTGAGCATTTATTTGTCGAAATTAATACGATTTTTGAACGTAACCCTTACCCTGTTGGCGATCTGCCTCATAACCCTATTCATAATGTGGTTATGGGAACAGGTACATTACACATCAATACTCATACCGATTTTCCTCGTCTAAGCCAACGTGTTGATCCCACAATTTTATCGGGTGCAGATCCGCTAATGACGATAAAAAAAGCCACTGATGGTGGAAAATATAAAGTCATTCCATGGGCTAATATTCTTAATGGCGACTTCATCGGGGATGTAGAACATAATCAAGTAGTGGACTTTAAAGGCCGTCCACAAGCGCATTGGCTCTGCCCTAACGCTCCCGATGTTGCACAACTTTGGCAAAAGACATTCACAGCATTAAAACAAAACTACGGTTATGACACCTTTTTAATTGATCGAATTCGATTCCCTGATTGGGCAGGCAAAGAAGTGAATCCAGCAGGGTTATTTACCTGTTTTTGCCCTCACTGTGAAAAGAAAATGGTGCAACAAGGTTTACCCGTTAATAAAATCAAACATCGCCTTGCTGCTTTAGCTGATTCATTAAAACAAGGGGATTTCGAAACGCCTGTTACCGCATTAAAAGAAGAACCTCTGTTAAAAGCATGGCAACTATTTCGCCAACAAAGTGTGACTCAATTGGTTGAAAGATTACTGTCTGATGCAAAACAAACAGCAGGTGGAATTACGTTATGGCTCGATTTGTGGCCACCCGCTTACAGTTGGATCTTAGGTCAGAACTATCATGAATTAACGCGTTATTCTTCAACACTCAAACATTTCCCTTATCATAAATTAGGGGGTGGTGCAGATGTTCAAGGGTTAATTAATCATTTTGCTCATGACAGTGAAAGCCAAGAGCGTGCATTTACTGCGTTTAAACGTTTATTTGAACTACCTTATGATATTTCATATGAAACCTTTAAACAGCAAGGCTTCCCTATTCACTTTGTTGCAGAACAAAATAATAAAGTTCGCCAGCTTTCACAGCCAAAGACCTTTATTTATAGCGGTATTCAAATGTGGAATTTACCAGCCTCTCAATTAATTGAAGCGGTTATTGCTGCAGAAGAAAGTGCATGTGATTCTCTGCTTTATTATTGCTACGGATGGGCGACGCAAGAATTATTTGATGCGATTGGTGAACACAATACACCTAATAATAACTCTTATAACAACACAGTTAAAAAATAATACACCGTGGAAAATCAGGATCAAATTATGGCTAAACAACAAAAATGGAAAGTTTTTTTCCTTCTGTTTGTCACGATGTTTTTACTCGGTGGCATTCAAAATACAAAAGGGCTTATTCTCGAACAGGTTCAACATGATATTTCATTAAATATGAGCCAAGTAGGCTCATTAATTACCTTTTTCCAAATCGGCTTTTTAGTCGCCAGTTTATTAACGGGCTATTTTACCGATAAGAAAGGGTTAAAAGTCATGATGTTTATTGGCTCATTAATGATGGCTGTCGGTTTAACAGGAACCAGCCTTGCTTTCAATGTGATGCTATTTTTTGGCTTTTATCTGGTGATTGGTTTAGGGATTGGCTCGATGCTTGTCTCTATCGTGACGGTTATTCCGACTTTCTATAAAGAGAAAGCAGGGATGATGTTTAACGTCTCTAACGCCATGTTTGGTGTAGGGATGATTGTCACCCCACTTATTTTACAATATCTCTTCTCACACTCTATTTCATGGCGTACCTTTTATGTGGGTGTTGCCGTTATTGTTGCTGTGATTATTTTAGTATTAAGCACCTTAAAAATAGAAAGTAGCGCACAAGTCGATATGAAATTCAGTGACTTTTTAGAGTTACTGACACAAAAGTCACTGTTACTGGTTATTTTATTTATCACTTTATATGTTGCCGCCGAAGCCGCGTTCTTAAACTTCTTCCCTATTTTCTATACCTCTATGGATATTGGGAATATGAGCAATGCGCAAAAAGCAGAAACAGCGGCTTATGTTATTTCTAGTTTTGCTTTCTTATTTACCATCGGTCGCTTTATTGGTGGCTTTATTAACCTTGCATTAGGTGATCGCAAAACGCTTATTCTGTTCTCACTGTTCTCTCTGATAGCCATTATTGTCAGCCGTATTTTTGTGCAAGATGTTGTTTATCTATTTATGGTGTTTGGTTTTGCATTATCTGTTCTATTTCCAACAGCCGCAGCGGTTGCTACAAAATTAACCAGCAAAAGTGGCTCGGTGATGGGACTTATTTATGTTGCTTCAGGATTGGGCGGAGCCTTAGCTGGTTCATTAATCGGTCAGGTTTCAGAAAGCTATAATGTTTCTGTTGGCTTTAACCTAATTATCGTATTCGTCGCCCTCTTCTTTATTATTTCTCTGTTTATTAGAGAACAAAAACAATAACAACGACGTATTATGCCTCTAAAATTTACCCCTCTGCATGAGGGGTTTTTTATTTCTCTTGCAATATCCTAAGACGCATTTCCCCTTTCTCTCTGTTGATTTTTTCACCAAAGCCCCAATAATAATGTTTATATTCACTGTTAAAGTAGGAGAATATGATGGCAAGTGGATGGGCTAATGATAGTGCTGTTCAAGAGCAAATCGATGCCACCATTGATGATGCAATTGCAAGAGCTCGCAATCAAATGACACACGGCGAAAGCGCTGCGTTTTGTGATGAGTGCGGTGAGCCAATCTCTGTGGCTCGGCAAAAAGCCGTTCCTGGCGTACGTTATTGTTTAAATTGCCAAGAGGTAATTGATAAAAAGAATAATGCCTTTAGTGGATATAATCGCCGTGGTAGTAAAGATAGCCAAGAGGTAATTGATAAAAAGAATAATGCCTTTAGTGGATATAATCGCCGTGGTAGTAAAGATAGCCAACTCAGATAATCTGCAACTATTATCATATAAAACAAAAACTGTACCTTAATATGAGTTTCCTCTACTAAAGTACAGTTTGTTTTATTTAATCAGACAAGGATTTAATTAGATTTTTGCAGCCTTTTTCCAGCTCATATTTTGACTCATTTCAGTTAAAATCTTCATGAAATTATCAATATGTGCGCGTTCAGTATTTGGGTTCATAAATACCGCTTTTTCACCTGGAAGATAAATATAACGGTTATTTTTTGCATATTTAGAACAAGCAATAGAATCAACCCAGTTAGTAAATAAGCCTTCTCTACCACGCTGTAAGAAAAGTTTTCTATGCCACTGAGTATTGTGAACCATAAAATCATACGCTTCTTTGTCTGTAGCGCACGTTAACTCTAGATCAAAAGCAACATTAGGATCTTTCACTAAGTTTGGATCATACAATTTAAAGCCAACACTTGGCCCTTGGTTTTGTGGCACAATCACTTTTGCATTGCCCATCTCTAATAACTGATGGCGCATATAGTTCGCGTTTTGCAAACAGTGGGCAATAATAGTTTGGTAACCTTCAATGCCCATATAGTGCATCGCAGAATAAGCACCAAAAATACCCACACCACTACGTGTACATTCAATAGTTGATTGTAAGTGGGTTTGACCTTCTAATTCGTGCTCAAAATAGGTGAAGTTTTCAGGATCGTTTTCCAGTGCAACGAAGTCATTACCATTTTTCACTAGTACTAAGCTTGAGGTGTAAGGTACATATCCCCATTTGTGGAAGTCGATAGTGATAGAGTCGGCATATTTCAGATGTTTGAATTTCTCAACGTTCTGGCGTAAGCCTTCTAAAGTGACATCATTAATTGCTAGAGGGTTACCGCTAAAGTCATATTCTAAGAAGAAAATAATCGGCCAACCAACGGCAGCATCAACGTGGACATGTGGCTTAACAGGGATCTCAAATTCTTCACATAAGCGGTCACGTAATTCACAAACACCTTTCACATCATCGACACCAAAGGTATCTGTTGTGCCTGTGGTTAACATGATAGTTGGCACTTTACACTTAACAGTAAAGCAGGCTCTTAATTCACGCTCTAAGTGTTCTAGATTAATCGTATTATCTTCAGATACTTTAATACGGATCGTTTTGTTATCGACATCAACACCTAATAGTGCAAGGTTGGTCATGTTTGAATAGTGACCACCTTGAGAGTTAATAATGCGATAGTCTTGATCTGCTGCCATACCTAAATGTTTAGAATTTGGCATAGATTTGCGTAAGCCAAAAAGATAACCATATAAGTTACACATGGTGCCACCTTGAGTGAATACACCAGAGGCAACTTCAGGATCGTATCCCACTAATTTTGCGACTTTTTTGATCGTCACTTTTTCTAACGCATCAGCAACACCTGAATATTCGCAATACACCATATTAGGATTGCCCATTAATCCTAAGATTGATCCATAAACACCTGGATCACTTGGCATCGCAATAACGTTTTCAACAGCGAGTGGGTTTTCCCAGTTTTTACACAGTGTCGAAACTAACATCAGTAATTCATTAGGATCGTTTTCTGGGTAATTAATGTTTTGTTGGATTTGTGTATCTGCCATTAAACGTTCAAGTAATTGTGGCCCATTAGAATAACGCTGTAATTGGTCATTATCATTAGTCGTTGTTTTTCTAAACTGTGTAATCGATTGGATGGTTTTATCCTGAAATATCGGCCAATACTTCGGATCTCGGCTGAAAAAGTGAGCAATAACGTCGTGGTATTTCTTCTCAAATTCCGCATTTAGAATGTTAGCAGAAGATAGACCTAATAAATCTTGATTTTTCACTATATTCTCCAAATAGAAACCGACAAAATTTTAAATTGATTGCATAGCAATACTATACATTTTCTAATTAAATTAGTTAGTGCTTCATGCGATCGCATAGGTTCTGCTGGCAACCACATAAAACAAAATATTTTATTTAATATCAATACAATAGAAATTTTCGGAAAGTTAAATTTACAGATGTGATTATTTCATTTATATGCTTATGTGACTGACATCACAATGAAAATAAAGATAAAAACAAAAATAATCACCTGCAATACTATTAACTATTTGAAATATAATCAAAATATAACAATAGAATGCTAACCAACTGATATTACTGAACTCTTAATTTAATTAATTGAATTAATCTGTTATTTCTACAATTGGCACAGTGAAAATTACATTTAATTTAATTAAAAAGAACAAAATCAAAAGAAATCACTATGATATTTTTCATAATTAGCAAATTAATTCTAATTTTAACTATTATTAGGTATAAAATATCGGATAAGGCTGATTTGGCAGATAACATTCAATGAAAAAATAAACAAAGAAATTATCACAGTTGATTATTCTGGAAATAAAACAAATATTGGTTAAAATGAAAATTAGTAACTTGGCTAAATAATCAGAATATTTACTCTACATATTTTGTTTTCTTTGCCGATACTTAAAGTAATAGAGTAGGTAATTAACGGAGAACACAATATGAAAGCACATATGGCTGTTGTTGCTGTATTCGTATTATTATCCGCAAGTGTCCATGCTGAAGAATTTACCTGCCAACTTGAAAATGGTAAGTATGTCAGTGTATCCGCTGAACAGGGAAAACCCCCTGTGTATCGTTATGGCACACTTGCTAAAACAGAGATAACACTACCAGTACCTCAACAACCCAATAATAATGTCTTTTACGGGCATCAGATGTTTGTTGCAGGGGCATCGACTTATGTTCGATTTAAGAATGGGAACTACAGCTACGTTGTTTACGACGGTGAAGGTAGAGGATGGCAATTTAATGGTGTTATTGTTTATAAAGACAATAATATTATCAGTAAAAAAGAGTGCAAAGGGCCATTAACACCAAGCCTGGATAATTTAAAAAATTACTCAATTAAAATGGATCCTTATTTAGAAACCTATATTTATGCACCTTAATTTGCCATATTATTGATTAGACATAAAAAAACCCAATTCAAAGAATTGGGTTTTTACTATTATTAAGCAACGAGATGTATTGATTAGTCTTCTAATAACAGAACAGATTCTAATGCAATTTCAATCATTTCGTTAAAAGTCGTTTGACGCTCTTCTGCTGTAGTTTGTGTCCCTTTTTTGATGTGATCAGAGACAGTACAGATAGTCAGTGCTCTTGCACCATATTCAGCAGCAACACCATAGATACCAGCAGCTTCCATTTCAACACCAAGGATGCCGTATTTTTCCATAACATCAAACATTTCTGGATCTGGAGAGTAGAACAGATCAGCAGAGAAGATATTACCAACACGAACTTTAATATCTTTTGCTTTAGCTGCAGATACTGCATTTTGAACTAATTCAAAATCTGCAATAGCGGCAAAGTCTTGGTCTTTGAAACGTAGACGGTTAACTTTAGAGTCTGTACATGCACCCATACCGATAACAACGTCACGTAGTTCAACGTCTGGTAATACCGCACCACATGAGCCCACACGGATGATCACTTTTACACCGAAATCAGTAATTAATTCTTTTGCGTAAATTGAGCAAGAAGGAATACCCATACCGTGACCCATAACAGAAATCTTACGGCCTTTATACGTACCTGTAAAACCTAACATACCACGAACGTTATTTACTTGACGGACATCTTGTAAAAAAGTTTCAGCGATGTATTTAGCACGAAGCGGGTCGCCCGGCATTAAAACGACATCAGCAAAATCGCCCATTTCTGCGTTAATATGAGGGGTAGCCATAACTCTTCCTTTTAATTGATCTTTTTACTATTTAAATATTATTCGGTAGGTATATTGCTATACCTACCGAAATAAAATTAGAACATCGCTTTACCGTAATCGACTGGTGATAAACCGAAGTATTTCACAACAGTTTGACCGATATCCGCGAAGGTTTCACGATGGCCTAATGAACCTGGTTTAACTTTAGGACCATAAACCAGAACAGGAATGTGCTCACGAGTATGATCAGAACCTGGCCAAGTTGGGTCGCAACCGTGGTCTGCGGTTAAAATAAGAATGTCATCTTCTTTTACCAGTTCCATCAGTTCTGGTAAGCGACGATCGAATAACTCAAGTGCTTCACCATAACCTACAGCATCACGACGGTGACCGTAAGAGGAGTCAAAATCAACAAAGTTGGTAAAGACGATAGTGTTATCACCCGCAAGTTTTATTTCTTCAAGTGTCGCATCAAACAGAGCATCAATACCCGTTGCTTTCACTTTCTTAGTGATACCTACGTTTGCGTAGATGTCAGCAATTTTACCGATAGAAACAACGTGGCCTTGTTTTTCATCAACCAGTTTTTTCAACATCGTTGGTGCTGGTGGCTCAACCGCTAAATCATGACGGTTACCTGTACGAGCGAAGTTACCTGGTTTGTCACCGATAAATGGACGCGCAATAACACGACCAATGTTGTAATCGCCTTTGTTTAGTTCATCACGAGCAATTTCACACAGCTCATATAATTCATCTAAACCGTAAGTTTCTTCATGACATGCAATTTGGAATACAGAGTCAGCAGAGGTATAGAAAATCGGCTTACCAGTTTTCATATGCTCTTCACCCAGTTCATCCAGAATCACTGTACCAGATGCGTGGCAGTTACCTAAGTATCCAGGTAATTTGGCACGTTTAACGATGTTTTCTAACAGCTCTTGTGGGAATGAATTTTTCAGTTCTTTGAAGTATCCCCAATCAAATAGAACAGGAACACCTGCGATTTCCCAGTGGCCTGACGGAGTATCTTTACCAGAAGAGATTTCACTCGCGTAGCCATAAGCACCGATAATATCTGCGTTTTTGTCTAAACCGATAGGGAATTTACCTGTTGATTCTTCCGCAGCTTTACCTAAACCTAAACGGCAAAGATTAGGTAAATGAAGAGGACCTTTACGGCCGTCTCTATCTGCTTTACCGTCAGCAAACGCTTGTGCGATATGCCCTAAAGTGTCTGAACCTTGGTCACCGAATTTCTCCGCATCACCGGCAGCACCGATACCGAAGGAATCTAATACCATGATATGTACACGTTTCATAATTCTCTCTCCTGTGTCATTCTCCGTAGGCTACGGATATGTCACTTATAAATCGTAATTGAGTTCTTATTCGCTGATTTGGCGGTACACCATTGGTGAAGCTTCGCGTTTGCTGTCACCAATTACCATCGCTTTACGGACTTCAGCCGCAGCTTCTTGCCATGACTTTTCACTGTTAGCATGGATCATTGCTAAAGGTGTATCCGTATTGATCTCAGCACCAAGTGCTGCGATGTCGCTTAAGCCAACACTGTAATCAATAGCATCAGTCGCTTTACGGCGACCACCACCTAATGTCACAACAGACATACCTAATGCACGTGTATCCATTTCTGTGATGAATCCGGTTTTCTCAGCGAATACAGGTTTACTTAATACCGCAGTTGGCAGGTATTTATTGTAGTTTTCAACAAAATCAGTTGGGCCTTTCTGTGCTGTAACCATACGACCAAAGACTTCTGCTGCTTTACCGTTATCCAACACATCTTGCAGTTTTTGGCGAGCTTGTTGACGATCATCCGCTAAACGACCTGATACTAACATTTCAACACACAGCGCCATAGTGACTTCAAATAGACGTGGATTACGATATTCGCCTGTTAAGAATTGAACCGCTTCACGAACTTCAACCGCATTACCTGCGCTAGAAGCTAATACTTCGTTCATATCAGTTAACAGTGCAGTGGTTTGACAGCCAGCGCCATTTGCTACTTGGACAATTGACTCAGCCAGCTCTTCCGATTTTTGATAAGTCGGCATAAAAGCACCCGAGCCAACTTTAACGTCCATCACTAATGCATCTAAGCCTTCAGCTAATTTTTTACCTAAAATAGATGCAGTGATAAGCGGGATTGAATCAACTGTAGCAGTAATATCACGGGTAGCATAAAAGCGTTTGTCAGCAGGTGCTAATGAATTAGTTTGTCCAATGATGGCAACGCCGACATTGCGAATAATGTCGCGGAATTTCTCATCATCAGGGAAAATATCAAAGCCCGGTATTGCTTCAAGCTTATCTAATGTTCCGCCTGTGTGGCCTAATCCACGACCAGAAATCATAGGAACATAACCACCACAAGCAGCAACCATTGGCCCTAACATCAGTGAAGTAACATCACCCACACCACCGGTTGAATGTTTATCAACAATTGGGCCATTTAAGTTTAAGCTTTTCCAGTTCAGTACTGAACCGGAATCACGCATAGCTAATGTCAAAGCAACACGCTCTGGCATTGTCATGTCGTGGAAATAAATAGTCATTGCTAAGGCAGCAATTTGACCTTCAGAAACAGTATTATCTCTGACGCCATTAATGAAAAAACGAATTTCTTCCTCAGTTAAAGGATGACCATCACGCTTTTTACGAATAATCTCTTGGGCAAGAAACACTGCAACCTCCTGGTTTTATAGCATTGGTAACGCCCACAATAACGAAAAGTGGGCGTATTTCACGAATGGATTAGTAACCACTAGACGATTTTTGTTCGCCATGACCTAAAGTGGCTAATAAATTACCTAACAGGCTTGACGCACCAAAGCGGAAGTGACGGGCATCAACCCAGTTGTCACCCATAATGCGGTTAGCTAATGCAAGGTATTGAGCAGCTTCTTCAGCGGTACGTACACCACCCGCTGGTTTGAAACCAACTTCTTTGCCAACACCCATATCGTGGATCACTTGGATCATTAACTCAGCGCTTTCCAGTGTTGCATTTACAGGTACTTTACCTGTGGAAGTTTTAATAAAGTCAGCACCTGCTTTGATTGAAATTTCAGATGCTTTACGGATAAGCGCTGGATCTTTCAGCTCACCCGTTTCAATAATTACTTTCAGTAAAGCACCCGCGTCTGCGCAAGCTTCTTTACATGCTTTAACGATATCAAAACCGATTTGCTCGTTACCTGCCATAAATGCACGGTAAGGGAAAACTACGTCAACCTCATCTGCGCCATAAGCTAATGCCGCGTTGGTTTCTGCTAATGCGATATCTAAATCATCATTACCATGAGGGAAGTTAGTTACGGTTGCGATACGGACTTCTGGAGTACCCTGTTCGCGTAACACTTTACGTGCTAACGGAATAAAACGTGGATAGATACAAATAGCGGCAGTATTCCCTTCAGGGCTTTTAGCCTGATGACACAATGCAGTCACTTTTGCATCAGTGTCGTCATCATTTAATGTAGTTAAATCCATCAAAGACAGCGCAAGGCGCGCTGCAGCGGTTAAATCTGTCATAAAACTCTCCAACGATGTTTCTCAAGCCCTTTTGGGCGTACGCTTAAGGTTAGCGATTAAATTTGTTGGCGAGCGGACTTGGTTCCTTGAAGATGTTGTTGTAACTTGCGCTACAACGACAGCTGAGCTCCCTCTCACCGCGCTATGCTCACTTCGGCGACCCGTCATTGAGCCTTCGCCATTCCATGAAGTTTCAGCACATCTTATTTGAACACGCTAAGGAACAATTAGATGTGCTTTACGTCACACTAATCAAATGCAACTTGCAAACAATGACATATAAGTGTGACCAACATCACAATTAGGTCATTTTCTGGTTTAATGTTACTCGAATAACGCCTCTAAGTCGTCTTTATAACGCAAAAAAAGCGAGATCAATATGAAATGATATCGCTATTGACCCTATTCAATACAAATTGCGAAATATCTCTCACAATAAAAGTAGTTAACATTACAGCAGAAAACAAACATAAAAGAGCAGACAGGCAAAACCCATCTGCTCTTTATAATCAAAATCAATTAAGCAGCAACAACAGCCATTGCGGTTAATGCAAAGAAGAAACCTGCAATCGTCGCACTCATTAAGTTAGAGAGTGTACCAGCAAGTACGGCTTTCATCCCTAAACGAGCCACGTCTTTACGGCGATTTGGAGCCATTCCGCCTAAACCACCTAGCAGTACAGCAACGGAAGAGAGGTTAGCAAAACCGCACAGTGCAAAGGAGATAATTATCTTTGTTTGCTCTGATAAGATGATTAAGCCTGATGCAGCAACTTGAGCTTCATCTTGTAGATATTTGCTAAATTCAGAGTAAGCATAGAATTCATTAATAACTAGTTTTTGACCAATAAATGAGCCAGCAACGGTCGCTTCACTCCAAGGTACACCGATTAAGAAAGCAATAGGTGCAAAAACCCAACCTAATACTAATTCTAATGAGAAATTCTCATAACCAAACCAGCCACCAATGCCACCTAAGATACCATTGACTAATGCAATTAACGCAACGAAAGCAAGTAACATAGCACCGACGTTAAGTGCCAGTTGTAGACCTGAAGATGCGCCAGCTGCGGCCGCATCAATAATATTTGCTGGTTTTTCTTCATCGGTCATTTTATCCAGCGCATCTTTTTGATCGTCTGGCGTTTCTGTTTCAGGGATCAACAGCTTAGCAAAGAGTAAACCACCTGGTGCTGCCATAAATGATGCCGTAATCAAATACTCTAATGGCACACCCATGCTTGCATATCCAGCAAGAACAGAACCCGCAACAGAAGCAAGACCACCACACATAACAGCGAATAACTCAGAGGTTGTCATTCTTGCAATATAAGGACGAACAACAAGCGGAGCTTCGGTCTGACCCACAAAGATATTGGCTGTTGCAGACATCGATTCTGTGCGTGATGTACCAAGGACTTTTTGTAAACCACCACCAAGAATCTTAATCACAATTTGCATAATGCCGAGGTAATACAGCACAGCAATTAAAGAGGAGAAAAACACGATAACAGGCAGTACGCGTAGGGCGAATACGAAACCGCCACCACCAAACAACTCGAACATTTTATCTGATACTAGGCCTGCAAATAGGAAGCTCATCCCATTATTGCCGTAATCAATAACATTCTTAACACCATCAGAAACCGCAAGAAGCACTTCGCGACCACCGTCGGAATAAAGAACAAATGCACCTAAGCCAATCTGAATAAGGAATGCGCCACCAACTGTACGTAGTCTAATTGCACGTCGATTGCTGGAAAATAGAATGGCTATCAATATTAATGTTGCCATTCCGACCAAGCTCATAATGAGTTGCATTGAAGGATCCCTGTTCACATAAAAATTTAATGGATTATCAATAATGCTCTAGCCTGAGATTATTGACTCTTTTTGCCAGATAATTATACCTAGTCCAGAAAAAGAACCCTCTATATCCATCACAAATAGCGCTTGAAAAAAGCAACACAAAACCCACAAATGAGAAGTAGATCACATAAATAAACCTAAAAAACGCACTTATTGAATAGGCTAATTTAAAAAAAATATCATTCGATTAACAAATGATGGCTTTAATCTTAAATAGCAGAAATAAATGAACGTTTTATTTGTATAAGTACAATTAAAATAAGGCGTATTTTTAATCTTTTTGATTAAATAAGTTTAGGATAAAGACGAGGTGTTATCTTTTAATCGGAATAATTGTAGGCTATTGAGATAGAGTTGCTCTGCGATCACCTCTGGTGATCCTTGACGCAGCTCACAGAGTTGGGAAAAAACGTTCTGAATACGCTCAGGGCGATTAGGTTCACCTTGAAAACCACTCACAGGCATATCAGGAGCATCTGTCTCTAATAACAGATATTCTAGTGGTAACGAGGCAATTGCGCGGCGAGTTTTTTGTGCTCGCTCATAAGTAATAGTTCCACCAACGCCAATAAAATAGCCTTGCTGAATAAACTTTTCTGCCTGTTGCAGACTTCCTGCAAAACCATGAATAACCCCTTTGCGAGGCACATCATAACGGCGTAAAAGTGCGCTTAACTTATCGTGGGTTTTACGTGAATGTAGGATCACAGGCAAATCAAATTCAATCGCTAGTTTAAGCTGTGCAATTAAAAACGCCTCTTGCTTCTCAGGCTGAGGATTATCCATATAGTCATCAAGTCCTATCTCTCCGATGGCAACACAACGAGAAGCTGTTTTTAATTTCTGTTTTAATTCCAAGAGATGCTGTTCAGTGTGCTCTTCAATATATAAAGGGTGTAACCCCAATGCACAATATAATTGATGATGATTATTCGCTAACTCTGCAACAACATCAAAATTCCAACGTGCAACGGCGGGAATAATTATTTTTTCAATATGAGCTTGATGTGCTAGTGACAAGCTGTTGGCAATATCATCATAAAAAACCGGAAAATCAAAATGGCAGTGAGTATCAATAAATTTATTCATTCTGAATTTGCCTCACGTCAGGATGTACGCTCCGAGTTCCTTGTTGAATAATGGAAGCATTCTCCGCTTTATCAGCCTTCGCTTCTTGTTCAAACAAACTAAAGACTTTTCTATCGTACTGTTTGAATTTTTTCTTAGAAAAATGCTGGCCAATTGTCGCCAGAAAATAACGCCCGCAACGTCTACCCACATGATAATCATGATTTAATGCATTTAAACGACTTCCTAATGCACTAGATTGCAATGTAGTTGGTGGATATATTTCAATAACAACAACATCTTCTGGGGGAGATTGGATAAATTTAATTGTGTCGGTATAGGTTTCGATATGGACTTGAGCCATCGCCATAAAGCGCTGTAAACGGCTATTTTCAAACCATTTTCCCATACGCTCAACCCATTCTGTTGTGTATTGATATTCAGAAGGAACGGTACGAACAACGACAATAGTACGACAACCACGTCGATAAGCTTCTCTCACAGGAATAGCATCGCTGATACCGCCGTCATGATAAACAACATCATGAAATAAGACACCATTACGATAAAAAGCAGGAATGGCACTGGATGCTTTGATTATCTCAAGCCAAGTCGGTTCATCGGGCTGAAAATAATTTGCCTGAAAATTATCAGAACGACTTGCCACCATATAAAATTCGCGACCCGCATCAAAACGGCGTAATGCTGTTGGCATATCAAGAGGCATTTCTTTAGCCGTTGTTTCTATATACCAATCAAGATCGAGTAAATTACCGCCACGAACAAAGCGAATAGGATTGAAGAATTGATTATTGGTTGTATAGCGATTAATAATTTTACGTGCATACCCACGCTGACCACAGGCAAAAGCAGATAAATTTTGCGCTCCCGCAGATACCCCAAGTAAAATATCAAAGGGATCAAACTGTGAACGCATAAATTCATCAAGAACACCCGCAGTAAAGATCCCGCGTTGCCCCCCGCCTTCACAAACTAAAGCAACTTTACCTTGTGGCAGTGATGATTGAAATTCGAGTGCTGTAATATTATTTAATGTGACAGGTATATACTTCCCCATAATGTCTCCTTTATACAACTTAACAAAGGATACCCTCACATTTTTTTGGCGTCATTCTTTTTACGTATTCATATAAATAATTTAGACAATATCTTCTTAGAATATGACGAATATAAAAGAAAATCATATTTATGATTTGATATTTACATCTGAGTCTACGCTTTTAACACCTGCAATTTTTTCAATAACTTGCAATATTTTTTCTTCTTGCGCTTTACTATCAACAAAACCTGAAAGAAAGACATGCCCAAATTCAGTACGAATAGAAATATTGTCACTATCGATATCTTGCATTGCCAATAGCGTATCTTTAATTTTATTAGAAATAGAAGTATCGCTTAGATTCTGCCCTGTGTTATTCGTTACAGTATTAATTTCGCTATACCACGATGTTTCGGCTGACGCGCCCATACTGAAAAAAGTTAAGCCCATTGACATTACTAACGCTAATTTTAGCGTTTTATATTGTTTCATTGCTCTCCCCCTAATCACAATAACTGCGATAGGAAATATGTGTATTTTTAATATGTGTATTTTTATTAAGTACTAAAAAATTTTAACAAACTAAGCTATTACACTAATAATCTATTGGCATTTAATAAAGCAAAAAATAACAAATAAAGACTAATCCTAATGATTTTATTCTATTAACAACCCATAAAATTATAAAAAATTTTACATTTATTTATAAATAAGTATAAAAACGAGTATAATTTTAGCAGAAAAAAAAAAGAGTAATTCCGAATGAAGAAGGGCTTTGGGCAGGATATTCAGGGTATACAAAACGAATTTGATAGAGAAATCGAGTATCTCACAGAGTGTTATTGTTAAATAATGTGCAATGAGGTAAAAAAACAAAAAAGGCTATATTAAAAATATAGCCTTTTCATTGAGTTAAATATTCAAATAACAGCCCCCTTACTCTAAATAATTCAAGGTGCAACTAGGCGACAACTGAATGAGTCGCTAGGAGCATACATCAGTATGTGACTAGTGCGAATGAACGTAGTCAACAACGCTGCAACTTGAAGTATGACGAGTAAGAACGAGTATTTAGTGTTCACGGGTCTGATGGAACTCAACCTCAGGATAACGCTCACGCGTTAAATTCAAGTTGACCATCGTTGGTGCGATATAAGTTAAATTATCGCCGCCATCAAGTGCCAAGTTTTGTTCATTTTTACGTTTAAACTCTTCGAGTTTTTTCTCGTTATTACATTCAACCCAGCGTGCTGTTGAAACGTTAACGGATTCATAAATTGCTTCAACGTTATATTCACTCTTCAGTCTTGCAACAACCACATCAAACTGAAGCACACCCACGGCACCTACGATTAAATCGTTATTTGCCAATGGTCTAAAGACCTGTACAGCACCCTCTTCTGATAACTGTACCAATCCTTTAAGTAACTGTTTCTGTTTTAACGGATCACGTAAACGAATACGGCGGAACAATTCTGGGGCAAAGTTTGGAATACCTGTAAACTTCAGGATCTCACCCTGAGTAAAGGTGTCACCAATTTGAATGGTTCCGTGGTTGTGAAGACCAATGATATCCCCAGGATAAGCATGCTCAACATGAGAACGGTCACCCGCCATAAAGGTTAATGCATCTGAAATTATCACATCTTTTTTGAGACGAACTTGATGCAGTTTCATGCCTTTATCATACATACCAGATACAACACGTAAGAATGCAACACGGTCGCGGTGTTTAGGATCCATATTTGCTTGGATCTTAAAGACGAAACCTGTGAACGTTTCTTCAGAAGCGGTAACTTTACGCACATCGGTTTCGCGTGGCATTGGTGCTGGCGCCCATTTTACAAGGCCATCAAGCATATGGTTAACACCAAAGTTACCTAATGCTGTACCAAAGAACACTGGAGTTAATTCACCAACTAAAAATGCCTCATGATCAAATTCATGAGAAGCACCTAATACTAATTCTAATTCATCACGTAATTGACTTGCTAAATCATCACCAATAGCTTCATCAAGCTCAGGGTTATCTAACCCTTTGATGACACGAGAATCCTGAATAGTGTGACCTTGACCTGTTTGATAAAGATAAGTTTCATCTTTCAGAATGTGGTAAACCCCTTTGAAGAGCTTTCCGCAACCAATAGGCCAAGTAACTGGGCTACACGCAATTTTTAATTCTGTTTCAACTTCGTCCATGACTTCCATTGGATCACGAATATCACGGTCGAGTTTATTCATAAAGGTCAGAATTGGGGTATCACGTAAACGTGTTACTTCCATTAACTTACGAGTACGATCTTCGACACCTTTAGAGGAGTCAATGACCATTAAACAGCAGTCAACTGCGGTTAAAGTACGATAAGTATCTTCAGAGAAGTCTTCATGCCCCGGAGTATCTAATAAGTTAACTAAGCAATCTGCATAAGGGAACTGCATGACTGAGGTTGTAATAGAAATACCACGTTGTTTTTCCATTTCCATCCAGTCAGACTTTGCATGCTGATTTGAACCGCGGCCTTTTACGGTTCCTGCACGTTGAATTGCTTGTCCGAATAACAACACTTTTTCAGTGATGGTTGTCTTACCCGCATCGGGGTGGGAAATAATGGCAAAAGTTCTACGACGAGCAACTTCTTGCTGAAAAATAGGATTAGACATCAATGGTGATCTTCTAGTTGATAGACGAGAGAATGTAAAACACTGATATATTGCTATAAGTAACAATTAAAGTGACTATAAAGACATTCAACCCGTAAGTTAATCTTAATTGGCGCTTATTTTCGCCTATCTTGTCAGTATAAACAATCAATGGTTGCGTAATTGGTTACCATTTCTACAATTTAAACTGCAATACTCGATCTTGTAACAGTTAATATTGTAACAGGAGCACGGCATGGAAGTGTTCAACACGACATAAATGTCTATTTTTTAGAAATCATATACCGAGAACATCTTTCAGCTTTTCTAGGGCTTGTGCATGTTTTTCATTCGGCATTCTTGCCAAATTAATTTGTTTCCATTTGATGGCAAGAAGCTCACTGGCTCCATCCAAGCTGAGTAAAGACCAATTGGGCTTTCGATTTTTGAAGGATAGCAAAAAAGCCTTTTCAATATTGGTCAGTCCTTGGTGAATGAGGTCTACTAGGCGCACCCTTACGGCTTCTAGTTCCACTAAACTGATCCTTTACTTGCCAATGCCATATGCTGAGGTACTGTTATTAGATACTCTGTATCCAACTTTCCACCTTTAGCAACAACACGTTTATCTGAGCCTAAATCGTAATTTTCTACATTTAACTTATCAAACCAAGGATAAGCTTGGCGTTTTGCAAGCCAAAAGAACAAGCGTTTGGCCTTTACGCTTTTACATGCTTTTAAGAGCGTATCAAGCTTTCTTTGAGATAAGTTCACCAACCCCTGCATTAACTCATCGGCATGTTCAAATGGCTCACTTTCAGGCAAATCCACCAACACCTCCAATATGGCTTTTTCCGAGCATGAAAAATACACAGGTGGCAATTGCTCTTCCCATTTATACTCTTTAACAAATGCTCTATCTTTGAATAAGCTATCAGACCAAAGTTTACTTGTACTATGCCCTTCGAACTTAATTGGTAATGACAGTCTCGCAAGCCAGGAGGGAAGCTTTCTCGCTGCATATAAATGAATATGAGGTGTACTCCCTAATGACAAATATTGTGACAAACCAGATATGGAAAGCGCTGACAATCCACCTACCACAACAGGCGGAAGTTGTTCATCTACACTTTTACCCATCATACGCTGCATAGAAGCTACTACGCCTTCCCAAGTGACAGATCGGGAATACTGGCTGTAAACACCTGTAGCTAGTAGCAATAACGTATCGGTTTTGACAGCGTTATCTAATGAATGCGCACTCAAGCCCTGCTCTGCAAGCCATTTCTTTGTAGCTAACATGCCATAAGGTAAAAGAGTTTTAAGAGACTGTTTATAAGACTCTTTCACCGTTTCTCGCAGGGAATGACTAATCATTTCTAAACACCAAATCCTTTCTCTAGTTTATCTTTTTATCATTTCACGGCGAAAATCGCCGTATAATAGCCAATTTTTAAACCCACACTACTAAAACCTAGAAGGCTTACTTAGTTCAGTCTGCGAGTAACATCTGCAATGCTTTGGTTTGTTTGCTTTGTAAGAACCAATCTAACTATCGCCTCATAGAGTAACCTTGTTTTCATTGAAACTCTCAGCATACCGATGTTTACTAAAAATTTTACAAGTTACCTTTTTGAGCTACTAATAAAGCAAAGAATTAGCCTATTTATTTTCGGTTAAAATTGGGATTGAATATAAAAACCAAAATAAATACACCTTTATTTAGATTTAATTTTTCTATATTTAGAGATCAATCACTTTATTTAAAACAAAAATAAATACTCAATTTACTTATTTTAAATACTATTCACCTTTTTAACACCGTGATAATCACCTAGTGTTTTAAAATTAAACGATGACAAAAGTGAAATTAACTTTATAAATTTACATTAAGTAAAAATAAAGATAAATTTTAAATACAATTAATAAAAAATAAAATTCTAATACTTTAAATAAAATAAAAAACGCCTAATAGAAGGCGTTTAAAATTTAACTTAAATAAAAATTTAATTAGAAAGAAATAGGATAAGCCATGATAATCGCATCTTCATTCCCCGTCTTTGTTGGGTAATAGTTTTTGCGTTTCGAAACGAAATTAAATCCTATAGATTCATAGAGATTGAACGCTTTTTCATTAGATTCTCGCACCTCTAACCACAAGGTGGTGATATTTTTTTTCTCAAGTTTTTCAATTAGTTCTAGTAAAAGCGCTTTGCCATAACCTTTTCCCTGATAATCAGGATGGATTGCAATATTAAAAAGTGTTGCCTCATCTAATATTAATTGCGTAATTGCGAAACCTACAATAATATTATCAATGCAAATTTTCAGATTAAAATAATGACTTCCTTGGTTACTATAAAATGTTTCTTCACTCCAAGGGAATGAGTGACTTAATTTTTCAATTTGCCATGCTAAAGGTAAATCAGCAGGGTTTAAGAGTGAAATGGTCTTCATATTGATAGATTTGTTTCCAAAGATCGCGTTTTGCATCAGCATCAAAATATAACTGATGTAATGAAGGGCTTCTCAGAGAAGTATATTCAGAGGGAAGTATGAGATCAGTGCCTAATAACCAGCAGGGAAGATCAAATGATTCTGTGAGCATGCTCACATCATCTGTTGTAATACAATAGATTTCGTCTTTATCTATCCCCATGGCGCTAAAAATATCAGAGAAAAGCCCGTTATTTAGATCAACGGTATCATCAGTAATGATAAGTAAACGTGTTGTATCCGGAAATTGAACAGAATGCTCGCCTTTTAACACAGCAGGCTTACGAAGTACCCACTGACGAATTCCAAGTTGGGATAACATTCTGTCTTTACGGCTCATTATGCTTACCTATCAAGTGTAGAACAACGGTACATAGTATCAGAGGGCATAAACTACGCCAATAAATAGCGTCGGTTTCTTTATATCTGATATCATGCGTCTCATGTTTTTTAAGGAGTAATAATCATAATGTCCTCACTGTCCCCTGCTAGCGAAGTTATTCTTCGTCACCTAGATCATTTCGCAGACAGGCATGTACTTATTGCAGGTGATCTTCAAGATACTTTCGCGGCGCAAATTCAGGCGAAAAGTGTCAGAGCATATACCAACCAATATCACCAATGGCTACCATTACTAAAATCAATGGGTGATAACGTACTCTTTGGTTTAGTTGCTGATCAATCCTTTGTGAAATATTGCAATACCTTGATCTATTTTTGGCCTAAAAATAAAAACGAAGCCACTTTCCAACTGCGTAGCCTTTGCTCTAACTTACAAGTGGGTACTGAAATCTTTATCGTCGGTGAAAACCGTAGCGGTGTTAAAAGTGCCACAGAATTAATGAACGGTATCGCTAAACTTAAAAAAATAGATTCAGCACGCCGTTGTAGCTTATTTTTTGGTACTCAAACATATCAAACACTGTTTGACCGTAATAACTGGTGGCAAACTTATCGCCATGACGATCTTACTGTAATGGCATTACCGGGTGTATTTAGCCAAAATGCATTAGATGAGGGTAGCCGTTTATTACTATCAACTTTTGATGATGCAATGGTTGGAGATTTACTGGATATGGCATGTGGTTGTGGTGTTCTTGCTACTGTACTTGGCAAGAAAAACCCAATGTTGAAACTAACACTGTGTGATGTGAATGCTGCGGCAATTTCTTCTAGTATCGCTACCTTAAACGTGAATGAATTAGAAGGTCGAGTGATTGCAAGTAATGTCTATTCAGCAGTTGAAGAGACTTATGATTGGATAATCTCAAACCCACCTTTCCATGATGGTTTAGGTACAAGCTATGAAGCAGCTGAAGATATTATTCGCCTTGCACCAAATTATCTAAAAAGAGGCGGTAAATTACGCATTGTGGCGAATTCATTTATCCCTTATCCAGATATACTGGATCATGTATTTGGCTCTCATGAAGTGCTTGCATCAACAGGTAAATTCAAAGTTTACCAAGCAACTAAAAAAGAGTAATCACAAGCCCTGTTATTTATAACAGGGCTTTATTTTTGGACTGATTTTAAGTAATGCTCCAAGGTGTTTTATTTTTCATCACCAAGATAATTTATTGATAAAAAATAATTGACGCCAAAAATAAAAAGCATAAAATTCGCCACCTATCTGCACAGATGATGTTGATATTGCGAGAGTGGCGGAATTGGTAGACGCGCTAGCTTCAGGTGTTAGTGTCCTTACGGACGTGGGGGTTCAAGTCCCCCCTTTCGCACCAAACAATTTGTAGAGCAAAAATGATTGAGTAAAACTGCGAGGATGGCGGAATTGGTAGACGCGCTAGCTTCAGGTGTTAGTGTTCTTACGGACGTGGGGGTTCAAGTCCCCCTCTTCGCACCACTCAATGAGCCTTTATTTTTTCCTTGTAATAACACCCATTCGATTACACACCGAGTATTCTTTTCTCTATCCATGATACGCGACTAAAAGTGTCATCAAACTGTAGGTTAATACAACGCCTGCGGGGATCATTACCCACATTTGTAATTTTTTATGGAACAGCATCAAGGTTGATAACAGCATTGAAACCACTAAAACCAGCGTAAAAGCGGATGTTCCTGCAATAGAATGCGTGATCACTGTTAGTAAAGAAGAAACCGCCAACATTTCCCATAAACTAATGCGAGATGTCCAAGACGTAACTGGAGATAAGCGCGTTGATTTAGCCATAATAACTCACCATTAATGATAATGATTTTCATTATTATATATAACACTTATGCTAAATCAACTTATATAAAGAAAAAAACTTACCTTATATCCTTATTTTTTAAATGGTTATGTGTATTCTTTAGTCTCAGGCATAAAAAATGCCTTATCATTTTCACGATAAAGCATTTCATTTTATTATGTTGTTATCATAGTCAATAAACAAAATTAAGCGTTATTTGGCTCGATAAAATGAAAGACTAAATGAATATCTTCAGGCTCTCTTTCATAAAGCTCAGGATCAGGAATATCAATTAAACGACACCCTAAATGCTGATAAAAATTCACGCTATTTTCAGAAGGTGTTGATGAGATATATAATCCACCAGCCCCTTTTTTCTTCGCATATTCCACACAATAATCAAATAATATTCGTGCTAAACCTTGCCCTCGTTGCTGGTGGCTAACATGTAAAAAAGAGAGTTGAAGTAAAGTGCCATTTTGACCCCGTTTTTGTGGATCAACACTTGCCGCCGCGACCAACTGATCTTGTTTAAAAACACCCCAAAAAGGCGCTCCTCGATCAAAACTTTCAAGTAAAACAGGTGTGTAATGTTCTGATTCACCTTCTGGCCAACCTTTCATATCAAAGCGTTGCTCTGATAAAAGCAATATTCCTTCTTTTAAGACATATAGCTTTTCAATAAGCTCGGTTCTATCAATTGCCCATACTTGTGGAATTTCATTTCGTGTTAATTGACGAATAATGTATTTCATTATTAAACCTGTTCTGATGATGATTCACTTCGTTCTAGTACGTGATAAGCCACAGCACAGAACAAGGAATTCAACCGTTTCATATCACCGAGCAAACTGGTATGCAGTGAACTGGTTTCAATACTTTGCATATTATGCAAATGAAGACGTTCTACATGGGCAAACGAGTAACGCTGGTTGAGTAAACGGAAACGATGTTTTGCTCGACGTAATTTACGAGCATGTTCCATGTTGCCGGAAACAAATACCGACATCGCCAGATTCAGATTACTTTGCAGACGCTCAAGGAGTGTCTGTAATTCACGACGTCCTTCCTCCGATAAAAACAAGTGGTGATTTAAACCTTTGCTAACCACTTCAGCCGACATACGCGCAATAATAGCGGATGATTGTTGTAAATTCATCGCTGTATCAATAATTTCAGCCCAACGTCGAGAATCTTCAGTTCCTAGATCATGCTGTTGAATTTGTGCCATATACAATTTAATGCTGCTGTGGAGTAATTCTACCTCTTCTTCTAACTGGCTAATTTCCCTTTTTTGCTGACGATCGCCTTCCATTAACGCAGTAAAACGTTGCAGCATTTGTTCTATAACATCACCTAATCGTAGTGATTCTCTAACCGCATTAGCAATTGCCAATGAAGGCGTATCAATAGCGGATTGATCTAAATAACGCGGTGCCATTTCAGAGCCCGTGGTCGGTAATTCAGGAATGAGTCGCTGACATAATTTCGCCATTATGCCGACAAAAGGGATCATCAAAATACAGCGAGCAAGATTATAAATAACATGAAAATAGATAACGACTTCAGCCGGTGAAAAGCCATATTTTTGTATTTCAGAAGCAAGATACGTTATCCATGGTAAAACAATCAATGCGCCAATCAGTTTAAAAAATAAGCTTCCCAACACAACTTGTCGAGAGGCAACGCTTTGTCCCCGACTACTTATTAATGCAAGCAACCCACTACCAATATTTGAGCCAATTACAATGGAAAGGCTGATATATAATGGCATTAACCCTGTTGCACTTAATGTTGCCGTTAACAACACTGCCGCAAGGCTCGAGTAACTCACCATTGCAAAGAGTGCCCCCACCAATAGCGCTAAAATAGTATCGCCACTGAGAGAGGTAAAAATAGCTTGGACTGCACTTGCGTGCATAATAGGTTCTGCCGATGCCACAATGAGTTGTAAAGCCAACAAAATCAAACCAAGACCAATGCCCACACGTCCTAGTTGTCCTACTCGCTCTTTTTTACGACTTAAAAAAGTAATAACACCGATAAGGATAAGGAGTGGCGATAACCAAGAGAGATCAAATGTCAGCACACGCGCCATTAACGCAGTACCCACATCCGCGCCTAGCATAATAACAAGTGCTGGTGTAATCGAAATCAGTCCTTGCGTCACAAAAGAGATAACCAAAAGTGCCGTCGCATTACTGCTTTGCACTAATGCCGTTACGCCCACACCCGCAAGAAAGGCGTTGGATTTTTTATTAATACTTTTACCTAAAATTCGGCGTAAATCAGAGCCAAAAACACGCATAATACCTGTACGAACAATATGTGTTCCCCAGACAAGAAGCGCGACAGATGAGAGTAAATGAAGCAGTGTCAGCATAGAAAAAATAACCTTATTCTTATCGTTGTTTGTTTGACTCTGTTCTCCTTCAATCTCATAAAAAAGAGAAAGACCATGAGCAGATAACGCTCTGAGAAAAGATATTTGCTGGTAATGCCTTAATAACACATTGGGTTATTAGACAAAAAGATATTGCAACTTAAGTGCAATAATCAATGGAGAAGTTGAGAATATTATATGGATTAATGTGTGAATTCTGCTAATTATAGCAGAGAAAGTGTCACTTTCAAAATCAGACTATAAATAACCTATTGATTTATTATCATTTTATTTTTAGCAGACTCAATTCTTAATAAAAAAACGCGACTAGAGGGTATCTCTCTAAGTCGCGCGAAAATACAACAATTTAGTAAGGCAATTCGACTACAAGTTCAGACAGACTATAAATTCAACTTGAACTTACTTCAGACCCATCGCATCACGCATTGTGAAAAACAAATCTGTTTGGTCAGTTAACCCAACCACATTAGCCGCATGTGGACCATAAGCGGCAACGCGTAATTGTGCTCCTGTATGCTCTTGAGACTCTTCTTCTGAGTTACCGTAATTCACCACCATAACCGCACCATCTTTAGTGATAAGTGCCTGTGTTAACCCGCTGGATTTCACATCAGCTTCAATAATTTGGCTTGAATGCGCATGATCAGCAGTCACGATAATCAGAGTGTCGCCGTTTTGTTTAGCAAAATCTAAACCGATTTGTACGGCTTCATCTAGCGCAACAGTTTCACCAATTTGTCCGCAAGGATTCGCATTATGATCTTGCTTATCGATAGAGGCACTTTCGACTTGTAAGAAGAAGCCATTTTCATTGGTTTTCAGCAAATCGATCGCTTTTTTGGTCATTTGTGCCAGTGTTGGCGCATTCGGATCAAGTTTAGCGTTAGGTTTGCACTCTAAAGGTGGGTTGTTTAAATTACCGTGGTAAGTCGCTTTAGGGCCTTCCCATGCCACTGCCATATTGCCTTCATGGAATAAACCTAGTACAGGCTTATCTTGGTTCGCAAGCGTAATCGCATCGAGTGATTTGGCATCTTTCACGATTTGATAACCACGCTCAATGGCTTGTTGCTCTAACGTTTTGCCTTTGTATTCACCCGCTACAGCCGTTTGAGCAAAACTTTTTGCTCCACCACCTAATGTGACATCAGCGCGAGTCACTAATAATTGCTCAGAGATAGAACCTCTACCGCCATTTTCCAATGCGTTTGTTGAGCATTTCTCTAAGGTTTCAACAGGGCCATAGCATTTACGTCCTGTTACATGCGAGAACAGAGCCGCAGGTGTTGCATCTTGAATTTCAGAGGTTGTCACGTTCCCTGTCGCCTTTCCATTGGCTTTTGCTAATTCCAAAATAGTTTGATGATCCTTACCAAACACATCAATCCCTAATGCACCATTATAGGTTTTCACACCCGAAGCCCATGCTGTCGCAGAAGCGGCCGAGTCTGTTACATAATTAGGTTTTTGGGTTTTTCTGTCTAAAGCGTAGTGTGTGTATTGACCCGTAATAGGTAAGGCATCGATACCTTTAAAGAAACCACCCGCACCTTCGGCATAGTTACGTGCAACGGTGATTTCAGAATCCCCCATACCATCACCAATAAAGAGGATTACATTTTTCGCTTGGTTATTATTTAAAGCGGCTTTTAATGCCTCAGTTTGATCTTGAGTCATACGGCGAGCACCGCCAAATTCCGTGATATTACCTTTTGCTGCACGATCTTGAGCTAAAATGGCATCAGCAGCAACGGGAGCAGCAAAAGAAGAGAAACTCGCGCCAGCTAATAGCGTTGTTACAATAACGGATAAAATAGAACGTTGGTAACGATGAGACATAGCTTTTTCCTTGCACTCTAAAGTAAAAAACAGGGTTAATGTTTTAAGTCAGGAAAAGCTTACGGCAGTTAAATGACAGAGAAATGAAGAGTAAATGCGATTTTGATGACAGCTTTATGACAGGTTGGTGACAAATTAGAAGCTTATGCCGTTTATCATCACTCATAAGCTTCTGTCATTATCAATATTAATGTTCTTTAGTTAATGCTTTCGCACCGAGATATAGCGTTTCACACCAAGAGATATAATCATGCCCACTTGCCATTTCTAGCGATTGAACTGGGTAACCTTTTTGTTCTAAAACCCGTTTAAGATGGCGATTATTATTTAAAATCCCCCCTTTATCACCACGGTTTTCAAATAACCCCGCCTCTAAGAAAAACTGTAATGGCTTTTTATCTGCTTGCTCAAATTGTCGAATAAGCCATTCAGGCTCTTCATTTTCAGGCGCCCACCAATAAGAGCCTGACATACTCAGCACTTTACCAAAGCGATCAGGGCGATTAAATGCCACCCATGAAGACGCTAATCCTCCATAACTCGAACCTGCCACAATGGTTTCTTCTCCTGATACGTGAATACCTTTCTCTTTTTCCAACCAAACAAATAATTCGTCGGCTAAAAAGCGATAAAAATCAGGATTAGGCGGTAATTCAATACTACGACGATCACTATCAATGCTATCAACAAAGAGGATCATCATCGGCGCCAATTTCCCGTCTTCGATCTGCTTATCAAAAAATTGATCAATACCATATTGACGACGATAAGTTTGACCATCAAATAACACTAAGAGTCGAGGTACTTCCATTTTTTGAGCGGGCTGGTAAAGCGCTATTTCACGATCGTTATTTAAGATCTGACTGTGAAAACGCACAATTTCTGTGTTGCCTTTCATTTTTCTATCAAGAATATCAGGCAATTGGCATTCACGTTGACTATCTAACGATAATAAAGAAAAGTGATTATAAATATCCTCAGATTTGCTTGGTGAATCTTGAGAATTCAGCGGATCTGCCTGTGCTGTGGTTAAAATAGCGCGACGTTGTTCGAATGGCTCTGCATTTTCAATGATAGGCACATCAGGCGCTAATTTATATTGCATTAATGTATCGTTAGGTACGATATAGCTACGATACCAAATATCACTATTGGCTAAATGGGTTAATGGATCATGATTACCCTCTGGTGATCCCAATAAATAGACATTCTTCTTTGTACCTTGCCATAAGAAAGTGACTAACTTTTTATCCTTATCATAAGGCTCAATAAGGGGTGTACCTCCATGGCGTACTTGTTGCCAAAATGCCTGAATACTTTGTTGATTGAGTTGTTGAGCAAGTGTTTGTAAACGAGGACTAATAGGTGCAATTTTCGCATCTTTATCTAAAGGTTGATAAGGCTGTGTTGTCAGTATGAGTTGCCATGATTTTCCCTTTTCACCCTGTGCAACTAATTGATAACTTGCGGTTTCAGGCAATAAAAAACGCACTTTTTGTTGCCCATCCGCAGGAATATCTTTTAATAAGCTACGGATATGTGTGCCATTTGGGGTTTCTAATCGCAGGTTTTGTATCCCTTTCACATTCAGTTCGGCATAACGTTGACTCTCTAGTTGCGTGGTAAAACACAACGTGTTGTTGTTATCAAACTGACCTGTTATTTCTTTGCCTTCGGTTACGGTTAAGCAATTGGAAAAACTAGGGAAAGATGCCATTAATGCACATATCATCAGAGGAATTCTCACTTTATTATTCTCGTTATAAACTATTGTGAGAAACAATAGTAATGATAATTGTTATCAATTCAATAAAAATTAAGCGTGTACAAATTTATAATAAATTTGACACCCCAGCGAAAAATAATAAAATAATCATTATCACTCCCTATGTGATAGCAAGATAAAGTCAATAATTATAGGAGTTCGCTATTTATGTCTATCTTGCATATGAATAGCAATTAAATGAAGGTAATTATTATGTCTATAACGATGTCGCAAAAACTAGCTCGAGAAGGACTTGGTAATCCAGAATTATTTCAAGGTGGTGTTTATATTACAAAAAATGGTCAAGCGGAGCTTTTTGTACAAACAGCCGAAGAAAGACAACTGGAGTTACAAGAAAGAGAAAAAGAGCGTCAATCAAATGCTCTATTGAAATTGGTAATGATAGCGAAAGAAGATATAGCAAATGAGCAAGTTATGTCTCCTGAAGATGTCAAAAGAAAACTACGTGGATCTCGAACTTAATATTAGAGGTGCTTTTGAAAAAAACTGTAAACATTAGAGTATCAGAGACGGCTCTATGGTCATTAAAAGATGCGGAATCATTTAAACTCAGTTGCACCAATAACAGTGAAAACGCTGCTGTATTTATAGATCAACTTTTTGACTCAGCTATTGATGCTATTTCTCAAGATCCTACCCGTTATCGTTATAATGCAATGTTGGCAGATAAAGGGATCGCTATTCGTGAACGTATTGATGTAAACAGTCAGTTTCGTTGTTTATATGAATTCAATGAAGAAAATAATACGGTCGATATATTACTTTTTATAAGTACAAAACAAGATATTGAAGGAATGCTTTATCGTTGTTTAATATTGAAAAAATGATGAAAACCTCCTCAATCATTTTTGTTATTGAGGAGACTTTCTTTCTAAGTTAATTAACGTTAAAACGCTCCCATCAACGCTCTTCTAATGGATAGCTGCGGAAACTCCATAAGCCCAACGCTTTTAAGCCGTCGTTTAAAATTATCTTGTTGCAATCCCATACAATGCATTTGCATTACACAATGCATTTGCATTACAATACTCTGACTTGCAAATCCCCGATAGTTTAAAAAACTCATCTGATCATGGGATAAAGTTAAGGAGAAACAAGATGATCCTAAATATTGAGGATGTGTCTCTACGTGCTGAATCTCGACTCACTGAGCGTAGTCAAACCACAATTCCTGTGGCCATTCGGGATGCTTTACACCTAAAACCTGGAGAATTAATCGAATATTCTCTATTACCTGGGGGTAGAGTCATTATATCTCGACAAGAAAAAGAACAAGATGATCCAGTTATATCTGAATTTCTCTCTTTCCTTGAAAAAGATATGAAGAAAAATCCACAGCATATCAAATCAGTACCTGCAACATTATGGACTGAGGTGAAAGAGCTTACTGATGGCGTTGAAATTGACTTAGACGCACCACTTACTGACTAGCAGAGGTGGAATGGATACTTTAGAAATTAACGGCTGGAAAATCTTTTTTCACCAATGCTTTTTAGACCAGATTATTGAATTGGTCGAAAATGTCAAAAAATTGAAAGCATCAGATCCAAGTGGGTATAAGAAAAAAAACGCAACTAAACTACTTACAGCAATCAAAAAAGTAATAGAAGAGCGTATAGCCAGAAATCCGCTCGATCCTATATTTCACCAAGGAAATACATTAGGGCCTAATAATAAACATTGGTTTAGAGCTAAGTTCTTGCAACAGTTTCGTTTATTTTTTCGATGCAGTGAAGAACATAAGATCATCGTTATTGGTTGGGTCAATGATTTTAATACACTGCGTGCTTACGATTCTAAAAGTGATGCATATAAAGTATTTTCATCAAAACTAAAAGCAGGAAAACCACCAAATGATTGGCAAACCTTGCTAAAAGAAGCTTCTGCCACAGCAGGATCAGAAACGCTCTCAACTCAAGATTTTTTCAATCACTAGCGAGTGTTATTAAAGTTACTTTTATTCGCCAAAAAAGAGCCCAACGTTATAGAGTTACTTCATCTTTGGGCTCTTTCACTATTCAATATTTATCTAAATCAACGCTCTTCTAATGGATAGCTGCGGAAACTCCATAATCCTAGCGCTTTTAAGCCATCACGATAAATGCCCTGTATATCTGATTTACTGGCTTTTTGTAATTCAGCTAATGGTTTATCAGGAGCGACAACCGTTAAGTAAGTAATATCACTTGGACCACTTTGCCAACTTGCGATAGTGAAAATTGCGTCAGCACGACGAACATGGCTACCAGAGCTAATAATCACTGCTGTTTTAATACGATGTTTGGTTAAAGCATAGCGGCTAAATAACGCATTTTCGACAGTTGTACGCGCATAGTTCTCTTGGAAAATACGTTCTGGTGCAATCCCATTTTTCACCAGCCAATCTGCCATTAACTTACCTTCAGTTTGGTGCGCTTTAGGTACGCCCCCAGTCACAACAATCATTGCTTCAGGCAATTGTTTAGCGACTTCTAAAGTTTTATTTAAGCGCTCAATTAAAATCTTATTCATAGTGCCATCAGGATTTAACGCATAACCTAATGTCACAATCGCATTATTATCTTTGGTTTTCTTCAATTTCGCTAAATCAGCAGGCGTTAATTTATCGCTTAACGGCATTTTGCTAACGCGATCAATTTGTGCAAAGAAACGACTAATTTCTTCTGCTTTTGCTGGATTTAATGATTTCAATTTATTGAAATACGCTTCGCTCTCTTTATCTTTACCTTCAAAACGAGTCCATGAAGTGACATAAATTAGCGCATCAATATCATCAGGAGCCGCTTCTAAAATCTGTTTATAAATCGTAATTGCGCGAGAAACATCATTGTTATAGATATAAGCACTCGCGGTACTAAATAATAAATCGAGGCGATAAGGTTCTAACTTATAAGCTTGCTGTAGTTTTTGCGCCACAATTTCCATATTGGATGGCAGTTTTCCCGTAAAGCCAGCATCAGAGACACGCGCTGGTGACTTAAAAGCATCTAATGCATCTTGGATCAAACTATCAACCGTTTGGCGCTGAGAGACATACTGTTGATAGCTATTATCTGGTTGATGAACTTTTTGGTAAGCCAATGCATTTGATGAGACGGTAAAACCTAAAGCAGCGATCGCTAACGAAATGACTGTTTTCTTGATATGAAGTGAAACACGGGAAGGTTGCGCCATTATCTTGTCCTTTTACGAAAAATAGTCTGCTTCTTCACCTGAGCGAATGAAGATAGAGAGTGTGACTCCCCACACCTAATGGCAAAAGAAATACACACCGATAAATCTATACCTGCTATCTATAATAGAGATCCCTGCATTAATTTTCAGTAATCTTTTTCACCTTATTGAAAAAAATAGCATTATTACGTAGATAGCTTATTTGACAGATTTTTTTATATATTTTTATCTTTTGGTAAGTGATTTTGTTCTGATAGATCATCAGTGATAAAGAATACAAACGATCTATTCTTTAGAGGGAAGAGAGACGTTTAAAATTGAGTAATTATTTTTATTATTCAATGTAAAAAACGCCACTAATGGCGTTTTTAATCTTTATATTATTCAATATGCTTTGATTGCATCATCAATAATTCTCTCACTAATTCAACGCAACTTAAGAAACGTTCGTCATAATCAGGGGAATTAACTTTAATATATTCAATATTATTTTTATCGAGCATTTCCATCAGTAAGGTTTGGAAATAACGTCTCTCTTTATCACTGCCTAAACTACGCAAGCCATCTGCTACCCACGGCGTATTGTTTTCTAGCAAGATAACTAAATCAAAACGGTATTCATCAATCAGCGCTTGAACAAAGGGATGCTCTTTACCTTCATAACGTAAACAAAATGCTTGTGTGGTGACAAAATCCGTATCAACAAATGCCACTTTATTTGCATATTTAACAGCAAAATCAATATATTGAGCATGTCCCAATGCAATTTTATCGTAGTCGGAATATTGTAAGGCCATTTCATCCCCACCAAGGTGAGAAAACACATAATCACGACCATATTCCCATGCGCTGGTGGTATTGAAAATATTGGCGAGCTTATTGACTAACGTGGATTTACCACTGGATTCACCGCCTAAAATCGCCACTGTGCGCACAAAGAAGGGTTTTACTTCCGTTGGAATATATTCCCAATATTTAAATGGTGCTTGGCGAATTTGACTGCCACTGATATTCATAAATGAACGCTCAGGATCAATCAAAACCGTTTCAATCCCCAAGAAAGCATTATATTGATCCGCATCTTCTCGTTCGCTGGTATAGATAAAATCAGGGGTTATCTGCTTTTCTCGCAAAAACATTTTGATCCCTTCACTCCACATTTCCCAGCCATGGGGTTGTGGCTCTATACCGTGCTCGTCAAACTCATGAATACGAATATTTTTTTGATATTTAAAGGTTTGTAATAACCAACGCAATCTATCACTCACCGTTGGCTGTTGTGACATTGCACTGTTGATAAATAGATTTTTATCACGAGGCTCGTCATGACATAAAATAACATGTAATTCATCTACTTGGCTGCAAGCACGTTGAATTAAATAAATATGCCCCGTATGAAGCGGATAAAACTTACCAAAAATAACACCAATCGTTTTCTTTTTTACGGGATATTCTAACCCTAAAAATTGGTGTAATGCCGACATCTTTTGAGCGCTGGGACTTTTGATTTTATTATTAATTAATTGGCTAAGATAGCCTTTTGTCATATCACTTTCATCAGCAACCTGTTGTAAAGTATAACCATTTTTTCTGATAGCCTGTTTGATATAATCAAAAGGTCCCATATTTCACTCCTTTAGAAATCTTCTAAATCATCGAGGACAGATAACGCATCTGACAGCTTTTTCACACCATACACTTTCATATCAGGGGGATTTTTTTTCGGCATATTTGCACTAGGTACAATCGCTCGTTTAAATCCATGTTTTGCTGCTTCTGCAATACGCTCTTGTCCGCTAGGGACTGGTCGAATTTCACCTGCAAGTCCGACTTCGCCAAATATCACTAAATCACGAGGTAAAGGACGATTACGAAAACTGGATACTAATGACAATAACAAGGCTAAATCTGCACTGGTTTCTGTGACTTTTACCCCACCAACCACATTCACAAAAACGTCTTGATCAGACATTTGTAACCCGCCATGACGATGTAAAACAGCAAGCAGAATAGCTAATCTATTTTGCTCTAATCCCACTGCAACACGGCGAGGATTGGACAACATTGAGTGGTCAACTAAGGCTTGTATCTCCACCAGCAAAGGTCTTGTACCTTCCCACACAACCATAACAGAGCTACCTGATGTGATTTCATCACCTCGACTTAAAAAGATAGCAGATGGATTGCTCACTTCTCGTAATCCTTGCTCTGTCATCGCAAAAACGCCTAACTCATTAACGGCGCCGAAACGGTTTTTATGACTGCGTAAGGTACGAAAACGAGAATCCGTTTCACCATCTAGCATGACAGAACAGTCAATACAGTGTTCCAATACTTTAGGCCCTGCCAATGTGCCATCTTTTGTCACATGACCAACCATGATAATGGCAACATCATTGGTTTTAGCAAAACGAGTTAGATAAGCAGCGGTTTCTCGCACTTGAGCAACACTACCCGGTGAAGATTGAATATCTGCCATATGCATCACTTGAATAGAGTCAATCACCATTAATTTAGGTTGTTCTTGTGAGGCAATTAAACAAATTTGCTCAATGCTAGTTTCTGACAACATATTTAGCTCTGCTGTCGGTAAACCTAATCGATGTGCACGCATAGCTACCTGTTGGAGTGACTCTTCACCTGTAACATATAGCGTTTTCATTTCCGTTGCTAAACGACACATGGTTTGTAGCAATAAGGTACTCTTACCCGCGCCCGGGCTTCCCCCGATTAAAATGGCACTTCCAGGGACTACACCACCACCTAATACGCGATCAAACTCTTTAAAGCCCGTTGAGAAACGCGGTAAGGCTTCAAGGCTAATTTCAGAGAGCTTTTGAACTCGGCTAACGCCTTTTGCATCACCCGCAAATCCACTAAAGCGCTCATTACGGGAAGAAGGGGCGGCAGCAAGGCGCACTTCTGTAATTGTATTCCACGCATGACAAGCAGAGCATTGCCCTTGCCAACGAGGATAATCTGCACCACATTCATTACATACAAAGGCTCTTTTTGCTGCTTTTGCCACACATCTCTCCCAACAATAACAATTTTAGAAAAACGCGCTTAACGCTCTTCGTGTTTTAGACCACCACTTAAAACGCACAATACACCCATTAGGTCGGCGTGACGAATAGCGACTTTTGCTTGAGCATACACTTTAGGTTTTGCATGATAAGCAATACCAAGCCCTGCTTTTCTCAACATTTTAAGATCGTTTGCCCCATCACCAATGGCAATGGTTTGCTCCATTGGGATCTCTAAATCTTTCGCTAAACGCGCTAACACTTGTGCTTTGTACTTCGCATCAACAATCGTACCTTTGACTTTACCTGTCAACTTGCCATCTTTAATTTCAAGATGATTAGCAACAGCAGACACTAAGCGTAATTTTTGTTTTAAATTATCCGCAAAATAAGTAAAGCCACCTGACGCAATAGCAATATGCCAATCCATCGCCTGAAGTTTACGCACTAAGCTGGTTAATCCCGGCATAAGAGGCAAATCATCCATCACCTTTTGCAAGATAGATGCATCAGCGCCTTTCAGTTCAGCAACACGCAACTTTAAGCTTTCACTAAAATCCATTTCCCCTTGCATGGCACGTTCTGTTATCTCTGCAACTTTATCGCCCACGCCAGCAAGTTTGGCTATTTCATCAATACATTCAATTTGAATCGCCGTTGAATCCATATCCATCACTAAAAGTCCTGGAGAACGTAAGCGAGGAATTTCACCTAGAGGAACGACATCTAGGCCACATTCATCAGATAAACGGCGAATTCGACGGGTTAGACTACCTGCGATACGTACCACTTGGTAATCGTCAATGCGCCATGAAGAAACCACCACGATTGCCACGCCTAATTTATGTTGGAACTCACTTATTCTTTTCTTATCAAGTTCACGTCCATAAAGTAACCATCCGCTATCACCCGCACGATAATCCAGTGGCATCACCTCTTCACCACTGAGTGATAACGGCAGACCTGGCCATTTACGGATCTCATCCGGTAAATAGCAATAGGTCAGACTATTTGACATACTTATTCTCCTGTTTTCCCCTGTCGGAACAAAATAATCGTTATTCAGCCTATTCTATCTCTGGCTCATCTGGCAACATGCATATACTTGCTTACGCAAAAGGATGAACATGCTTAAAGACAAACTAAAATTCAAACTCCAAAAAACGGCGATTATACTGATTTGTATCGCACTATTGGCATTTCTTATGCAAGGCGCGTCTTATTTTAGCCGTGCTAATCAGCATGCCCGTATTACTCAGTTTGAAGAGCTTGCAAAAACGCTGGCAGAACAAGTTGCGTTCTCTTTATCCACTTATATAGATGACAGTAGCAAAGATAACGTAAATCCCCTCATTATGGCTAATTTAAATCATCTAACTCATGATAGTCGGGTACTTGATGCCAGCCTTTATTTAGAAGATGGCACACAAATAGCGCATAGCGGTGAAAATGTCACGGTTAAAGAGCGATTAGCACTAGAAGGGCAAAAAAGTGGGGGCTCGTTTAATCACCAGCTTGTTGTGCCTGTGCCGGGTAAAGATAAACCCAAAGGCTTTTTAAGGCTCACACTGGATACTCATCAGCTTGTCACTGAATCTAGCCAAGTGGATAACACCACGAATTTATTACGTGTGATGTTATTGGTCGCACTAGCCATTGGCTTTTTGCTTTCTCATAACCTTCTTCAATTAACACCTGTTCATTGGCAACAATCGCCGTATTTATTAACGGCCAATTTACCACCTCGCACTGAAAAAGATGATATTGAAGAAAAAGAAAGTGATGAAGAAGAAGGAGAAGAAAATAATGTCAAAGAGAGAGATAACGACACCGAAAATAGCTCAAATAAAGCATAAACTCTTATCCGATTAAAAAATAAAAAGTGAGTTGAGTGATGAGCTGAACTCACTTTTTAGCCAACACAAACTGAATTTAGATATATCTAATTTATGCGTATTTTCGTGCTATTCCCTTAATCTTTAAAAGGGATTTGTTTAAAATCACAGTAAACCTTAGCCAATTCATTAATCTAAAAAGATAAGTTTTAAATCTTTTTCTGGCTCTTTGAGTGCTGAGGTGGTTATGACTGAACAATCTGTTATCCAACGTTGTCAACAAATCGTAGAAAACCCAACCCTTTCCCCTGAACAAAAACGTCATTTTCTCGCTTTAGAAGCTGAAAATATGCTGCCTTATCCTGCACTTCCTAAAGATGCAGCTAGCGCATTAGATGAACGGGTCATTTGCGATATGTATGAAGGTCATGCACCTTATAAACCTCGTTATGTATTACCTGATTACGCGAAATTTTTAGCACAAGGCTCTCGCTATTTAGAGCTAGAACCTGCACAAGATTTTGATGATGCACTAAACATGCTGACCATTCTTTATCATCATGTTCCATCAGTTACCTCAATGCCCGTTTACTTAGGACGTATTGATAAAATTTTACTGCCTTATGTCGGTTCTCTTACCGAAGAGCAGCTTTATCCTAAATTAAAACGTTTTTGGCGCTATCTTGATAGAACACTGCCTGATGCGTTTATGCATGCCAATATTGGCCCTGAAGACTCCATCATCACGCGATTAATTCTAAAAGTAGATGTCGAGCTTCAACAAGTCGCGCCTAATCTCACCTTTATTTATGATGCGAATTCGACGCCTTCTGACCTATTGCATCAAGCTATAACCAATATTTGCCATAGCAGTAAACCCCATATTGCCAACGGTACTTTACAAGATGCCGTATTTGGTAAAGATGAATACGGTATTGTGAGTTGTTATAACTCTTTACCTCAAAGTGGTGGTGGTAGCACTTTAGTACGGATTAACCTTAAAGAAGTGGCAAAGCGCAGCCAAAATAGCCACGATTTTCTTGAAAATGTCTTGCCATTTTATATGCAAAAACAAATCGAGATCATCGATGCCCGCTGTGAGTTTCTCTATGAAAAATCCCATTTCTTTAAACAAAGCTTCTTAGTGGAAGAAGGTTTGATCTCACCTGATCGCTTTGCCCCTATGTTTGGAATTTACGGTATGGCAGAAGCCGTTGCTTTATTACTTGAAAAAGAAGGCAAACAAGTCGCTTATGGCGATAACGAATCAGCAAATAAACTCAGCTATATTATTAGTGAAAAATTAGCGCAATTTGTCGCGGATACCCCTGTGAAATATGGCTGGAAACAGCGTGCCATGCTACATGCACAATCAGGCATTAGCTCGGATATTGGCACCACTCCTGCAACGCGTATTCCTTATGGTAAAGAGCCAGATCCCGTTACCCACTTAATGACTGTTGCACCACATCATGCGTTTTATACTTCAGGTATTAGCGATATTTTAACGGTAGATGAAACCATTAAACAAAACCCTGATGCATTAATGCAACTGTGTTTAGGCGCTTTCGCTTCAGGGCTAAGGGAGTTCTCAGCAAACGTGGGTGGAAATGATTTAGTGAGAGTCACCGGTTATATGGTGCGCTTATCTGATTTGAAAAAATACAAAGAAGAAGGCTCTCGTTTAAACACCACTTGGTTAGGCGATGAAGCCACCGCGAACTGCCATATTACTGAGCGTAAACCGCGTGTGATCAGTTATGAACAGCAGATGCGTTTCGATAAATAAGATACTGCCCTTCTCTTGTGTCGATGGCCCGGGCAATCGCCTAGCCATCTTCCTACAAGGGTGTAATCTACGCTGTAAAAATTGCCACAATCCCTACACAATGGGGATCTGTGACAATTGTGGTGACTGCATTCCGACTTGCCCACAACAAGCACTTTCATTACAAAATGGTGTTATAAGTTGGAACAGTGCCAGTTGTGAACAATGCGACACCTGTATTCAGCAATGCCCTCGTCAATCAAGCCCGATGACATTAAGTTATACCGTTGATGAATTAATCACTATTACACGTAAATACGCTGCATTTATTAATGGTGTCACTGTCAGTGGCGGAGAATCGACGTTACAACTTCCTTTTTTAATCGAATACTTTAAAACAATTAAGCAAGCCCCCGATCTCAAGCATCTCACCTGTTTAATCGACAGCAATGGCACACTTTCTCTTAATGGTTGGCAAAAAATAGCCCCTTATATGGATGGTGCCATGATCGATTTAAAAAGTTGGAGTGAAAAGACACATGTTTATTTAACCGGTCGTAGCAATCAGCGTATTAAAGAATCAATCAAATGGTTAGCTAATAATAATTTGCTTACAGAATTACGCCTTTTATATATTCCAGAAAAAACTGATTATTTAGAGAATATTGAATTACTTTCTCAGTTTATTAATTCGCTTGGTAAATCAGTATTAGTTAGAATTAATGCTTTTCATCAGCATGGCGTATATGGCGAAGCAAGTAAATGGACATCAGCACAAAAACAACATATTGATTTATTTAGTAAAGAATTAAATAAAAGAAATATATTCAACGTTAAAACCCCTGAAATATATTCATAACAAAAATCAATAAAAACAAAAAATAATAATTTAAAATTATAATAAATATAATTAGCAATGCATTTTAAAATAAAATCCATTTATATTGACAGAAAAAGAAGATCAAATTAGTCTTCAAAAAAACCTGCCAATATAAATGGAATACAATTTATGCTTATGAATAAAAAAAAACTAAAACTATCAATTATTGCTTCAATAATAATTAATTCTACATATAGCTACGCTTTAAATAGTCCATCACCATTAATAGAAACAAATGACATTGAATTTAAATTTCAGGAGATTAATCGTAATAATTTAAACTTAGGTAATAATAGACATTTACATGGTACGTTTTCCGATAGAGATTTACCTCATTTTTTAAATCAGAAAAACACTCTAATTATTACAGATATAATCCTTGATGGTAAAGATAAAATTTTAAGTAAAAGAAAAAGAAATCTTATTAGCTACAATTCTGGAGCGAGCTTTGAAGAAATAAAAATAGACAACTTGCACAGAATAAATTTTTTGTCTTTATCAGATAATGGACAATTTGCGACAGGTTATGGAAAAACAGATGACAAAGAAAATGTTTTTTTCATCTATGATACACAATCAAAAGAAATTGTAACTATTGATGATATAGACAATCATTATTTCACTACTCATGACGGTTTATTCAGTCTTTATTCAAGAGATAATGATAGAGAGAAAACTTATGTTCCTTTTAAAAAAAGAACATTTTTTATTTATGATCTTAATAATAAAACAAAGATATTACTTTCTGAACTTGAAAATAGCGCACTAAAAGATCATCAAGAAAAAGAGAAATTTAAAGCTTATCAAACTCTCGATTTTTTAAAAGATAATCAACAAGATGAATATGATCGTGATAACATAATCGAAGATCAAAGTCCTGATATTATGGGAGTATCAGCAGATGGTCATTTTCTATATGGTTCACTAGACAGAAAAGGTAATCCACGCTTTCCGGCTCAATGGAAAAAATTAGAGAAAATAATACCCAGTTTAAAGGATGGAAAAGATTTAAAACTAACTGAAAAAGATATTGAAGAAATAGAGAAAACTGGTGCATTAGCTTACGAGGTAATAAAAAGAATAAGATTAGGTTATGTTTATGATAGAAAAAAAAATAAGTTAAATATTATTCGAAAAACTACTTATGGTTATGGTTCATCAAAAATAAATGCTTTTTCTGATAACAATATAGCCATTGGTTGGTTAGAGACAATGTTAACCGAAAAAGTAGCTATTGATTATGGTATTGATAATGTTATTGGCAAAGATATCAAACTGTTACGTAAAGCATTCGTCTATGATGCAAAATTAAATAAAATAATAACACCTCAAGCATTCACTAAAAACGAAAATTACAACTCCGAAGCAACCGATATTTCTCGTGATGGTAACATTATTGTTGGTTGGTCAGAAAATAATAAAAAAAGAAAGAATTTTGTAAAAGAATACAACGATGAAAATAGTGATATTGAATCAGAAAATCTGAGAAATGGCTTTGCTTATTTTTATAATAAGAACGAAATGATTTCATTACAAGGTCTAGGAAATGCTGATAATGAATCCGAAGCCCACTCATTGTCTAGAGATGGTCATTCTATTTTTGGTGTTGCACAAGATGGAGATAATAAATGGAAACTTGTCGCATGGAAAATAAATAATACAAAAGAAGATAAACAAATTATCGATGAAGAAACACTGCGACAAGAAGAGGCTAAACGCCAAGAACTCGCAGAGAAACAACGCCAAGAACAAGCAGAGAAACAACGCCAAGAAGAAGCTAAGCGCCTTGAACTAGCAGAGAAACAACGCCAAGAAGAAGCTAAGCGTCAAGAACTCGCAGAGAAACAGCGACAAGAAGAAGCTAAACGCCAAGAACTCGCAGAGAAACAGCGACAAGAAGAGGCTAAACGCCAAGAACAAGCAGAAGCTAAGCGCCTTGAACAAGAAGAGAAACAACGCCAAGAAAATACTAATGTTGAGATAGATAAAAATATTGAAAACACTATCTCTGTAGAAGATGAACTTGCACAACGCACTAAAGAAAAGGCCAAAGAGAAAGAAAACACAAAACCATCGATCGTTATCAGCAAACCTATCGACATTGAAAATACTTCTAAATCAATGCAATTAATGGCTGAAAACGGTTATAAACTGATGGATATGCAACAAGGACAGCTGCGCCATTTAGCTTCAGCAACTTGTTCTGTGGGTACTGAAAAAGCCTGTATTAGTGGCTTTGCACACTACCAAAACATAAATAAAGCCAATGCAACACAAACGGGATTAAGTGGTGCTTATCGTTTTGATATCAACGCTATTCCATTCGTTGTCGGACTTGCCATTGATACTGATGTCTATTCCTCATTACCTAAAGGGTATCAATATCAAGGTTATGCATTACCTTTAATTGGTTTTAGCCTAGATTTAATGCCATCACTCAATGCAGAATTAAATAACAATGCATTACATCTGTCATTAAAAGGGGCTTATTTAAATCGAAAAGTTTCTATCGAAAGACTGGTATTAGAAGATACTGAAGCGGGTAAAGGTAATGCTAAGATTTCTGGTTATCACATTGAGTTACAAGGTTACTACCCTTATTCAATAAACGATGATTTATTACTGACACCCTTTGCTGGGCTTACTTTTAATCAAATCTCACGTTCAGCTTATAGTGAAACTCAAAATGCACAATTTGCCGTACACTATGATGCGCTTAACGCACACTCATTGTTAGCCAAAATGGGATTAGGCATGGATCATTTATTGGGTTCATCTTTCATACTAAACACCAAAGCGGGTTTATTATGGAACCTATCACATCATCAAGGTGATTTTCGTAGCCATATTGATTATTTAGGTCAACAGGATATTGATTATTCAGAAAATAAAAAGCAGTTAAAACAACGCCCATTTGCTCATATTGGATTAACGTATCAAGTGGATAAACACTCATCTATTGGTACTAAAGCAAATTGGGAAATGACCACGTATCGCAATCACGATATGCAATTTGGTATTAACTACACCTATCGTTTCTAATTCCATATTGTTACGTTTAGCAGTAATATTTGGCTTCCTATAAAAATATAGGAAGCCATTTTTTTCACTAACGGATTAAGATAGTCCGTTATTTTTAATAGTAGAAATACTTTTTTCCGTATCAACCCACCACACTTTAGTCGAGACTTTTTCAAGTAACGCCTTATTGTGACTAAAGATAATCAAGCTTAAAGGTCTTTTTTGGCTTTCATCAATTAAAACTTTCCAAATTTCAGCTTGAATTTGGGCATCCAATTGTGCCGTTACTTCATCCGCAATCAATATTTGAGTGCGAGGATCTAACGCTCTTAATAAAGCAATACGCGCCAGCTCTCCACCCGATAATTCATTAGGCCTACGCGTTAACCACTCTTGCTTTATCCGTAATTTCTCAAACCAACTTTCATCAGGCGTCCAAGCATCTCGGAGGCTATCCCCTGTTGTTCGAAAAGGATTAAAACACTTATCAGGATGTTGAGGAACTAATTGAATGGGGCAATAACCCTTTTTAGGCAATGGGTTGCCATTAACAAGAATTGAACCTTGAGTGGGTGCTTGCCACTGTGCTAAAACACGACCTAAGGTTGTTTTTCCTGTGCCACTTGGCGCTGAAATACCAAGTCGGTCTCCCGCATTTAACGAAAAGGAGAGATCTTGCCATAACACCTTACCTGCTTGTTCCACAGATAATTGTTTTAACTCTAAAAGTGGCATAAAGATAACTCCAGAAATAACAGATGAAATGTATAAAAATAAGACTTAAGAACACAATATTATAATGGGTTAAGTGATGTTTCTTTTGTATTTATAAATTGTTGTTCAGGTAATGCACTCCAGAGTGTCTTCAACCACTCACTACCTTCATGACGATTAAGCACATTAGCGGGAATAATTTCGTTAACCTCTCCCTGATTAAGCACCGCTATCGTATCCGCAAACCGTGCAGCTAAAGCTAAATCATGTGTAACCCAAAGCACTGATTTACCTTGATTGCATAACGCTCTTAAATGCCCTAATAACAAACACGCATGTTCATCATCAAGCCACGAGGTGATTTCATCAGCCAAAATATATTGTGCATTAGAGAGTGTTGCATTACAGGCTAATACTCGTTTTGCCATTCCACCAGACAGTTTTGCTGGATAGGTTTTTACTAATGAGCTAGAAAGATGGTAAAGCCCAAGCTGCTCGACAATATCTTCGGTTGTGATATCAGCACCACTTAAACGCGCAGAACGGCTAAGCTGCTCACCGATACAGATCAATGGATTGAGAGCACTGACGCCTTGTGGAATATAACAAAAAGTATTGCCACGATAAGCAATAAGCTCTCGTTCACTTAATGTATGCCCATTCAGTTTAATCGCGCCACGAACTCGCATATTGGCAGGCAAAAGTCCTAGCGCACTTTGTAATAACAGACTTTTACCTTCACCACTGCCGCCCACTAATGCCAGCATCTTTCCGGGTTTAATATCCAATGAGATTGATTTTAGCAACGGCTGCCAATTTCGTTTTCCTAACCAACGAAACTGTGCGATATCAATGGAAAGCTGTTCAAAACTTAACATCCTGCCCCTCTTAGCCATAATTGCTGCATTGCTTTAGCAAATTGATCGAAAATCAATACTAAGCACATCAAAATTAACCCCGGAAACACCACCATCCACCAAGAGCCAGTACTTAAATAGCGTAGTGCATCTGCCAGTAATAAGCCGAGTGAAGGTTCATGCGCAGCCTGACCAAAACCGAGGAAACTTAACGCTGCGCTATGCAATACTGCATGAGGGAACATTAACAAGGTTCCCACGATCCACTGAGGTAATAGCATTGGAATATAGTGTTTTTTTACGCACTCAAAAGGTGAATTGCCAATACGACGCGATAACATCACATAATCCGCTTCACGGATACGCTGTATTTCACCTCGTAAAATCAATGCAAGTTTAGGCCAGTGAGTTAATGCCACTGCCCAAATCACCCCTTGTTGCCCACCACCTAACGTAAAACAGATCAAAATCAGCAGTAATAAATGAGGTAGAGCTAAGAGCGCATCAACAACACCTCTTACAAAAAAATCGCAATAGCGATTAATGGAAGAAATTCCCGCAAAAATCAACGCAATCGTGCCACTCACAACCGCACTTGTTACACCAATATTTAAGCTACTTAACATGCCTTGAAAACAACGTAGCCATAATGAACGACCTAAGTTATCCGTCCCAAACCAATATTGACCTGATGGGGCTTGATTCCTAGCCAGAAAATCCATTGCGATATCAGTATGAGAAACAGAAAAGCCATACGCCACTAACCCAATTAACGCGAGGGTAACTAACAAAAGTCGCAACAATGGCTTGTTCGGATCGTAAATCATGAGTCTCGCAAAATTCCTTTATTAATACGCCGTAATAGACCGTTAGAAATGCTATTACCGAAGAAAATCAAAATAGTGCTGAAAACCACAATACCCATTAACAGAGGAATATCACCTCGTAACCCCGCATCAACGGTTGCCTGTCCTAATCCCGGATAAGCAAATACTTTCTCTGCTAAGAGAGAGCCACCGAGCAGTTCACCAATGGATGCAAACTGTAAGCAAAGTGCAGGCGTAATGGCATGACGTAGAACATGAAATATCATCATAGCCCAACCTTTATCACCTTGCGCTTTAGCAAAATGGATAAACTCACTCCCCATTACTTCCGCAACTTTAGCCCGAGTATGCAGTGCGATATTCCCTGTTCCTAATAAACCAAGCGCAATCATAGGTAAGATAAGATGAGAAAAACGCTGGCTTAACGTTGCGGTCTCGGCACTACTTCCCATTGGCCACGCACAACAAATTGGCGCCCAATGTAAAGTGACAGAAAACAGAGATAACAACAGTAATCCTACCCAGAATGTCGGTAACGCGGCTAATAAATAAGATAAAGTAGAGATAATTCTATCTGGCCAGCGATTAAGGTATCGACCCGCGACTAATCCCATCGCAACACCAATAACACCGGAAAATACCCACGCTGAAAAAAGCAAAATAAACGAAGGCCCTGCACGTTCACGAATAACATCAATAACAGGCATGTTATACAACATAGAATAGCCAAAATCCCCTTGAATGATTTGGCTAAACCAAAGCCAAAATCGCATCCATAAAGGTTGGTCAATTCCCCAACGCGCTGCAATTAAAGGATATTGTTCAGGAGGAACATTCAGTAGATCACTACCGATATAAGCCTTAATGGGATCGATTGGTGAAAAACTTAATAAAATAAAAACACCTGCTGTTGTCACCAACAGCAGGCAGAGTAATCGCAGGAAAAAACCTGCACTTTGACGTATTACTGACAAGTCCACTTCCAAGTATCTACGCTATTTAATAATGACCATGAACCATGGATTTCAGGTGTTCCTGTACCCAGATCAACACAAGGATTAGTTAAGTAAGTGTGTTGCACATTCATCAGCCAAGCCCAAGCAGCATCACCTTTTACACCCACACCGTTTTTACCATCCCACTCTACCGCTTTCCAATGAGGAACGGCTTCTTGCCATGTATGAGCATCAAGCGCGGCTTGTAGATGTTTTTCGACTTCAGGGTTTTTGTAATAACCTGGGTTATAATAACCAACACCCGCGGCATTAGCACTGTAGTGATGATATAACTCCATCGGATCAAGGCTACCCCAACCAAATAAAGTTGGATTTGAGTGCATATAGCGCTCTACTGTATCCCAACTTCCTGATTTAAGATCCATTTGAATACCAAGAGGTTGCACTAACGCACGAATTGACTCAGCTAAATCACGACGTGTTGCATCACCGCTGGTATACCATAAAGTGAGTTTTGCTTCTAAACCGTCTTTTTCACGAATACCATTTTTATTCAGCTTCCAGCCTGCATCTTCAAGAATTTGTTTTGCTTTTACAATATCACCATCTTTGAAGGCAGCTTCGGTTTGATCCCAAGGTAAACCTTTTACGCCGGTATATGCAGGAACGGCATAACCATCAAGGACTTGTTCTGAAAGCAACTTACGATCTAGCGCGTAGTTAATGGCTTTACGAATAGCGATATCAGCGGTGATATCATTACCAATATCATAGCCTTGGGCGTTTTTCTCACCTGATTTTACCATTGGGAAAACAATACCGCGATTTTCAACACTTGGTCTTTCCCACAATTTAGTATTTGGTAAATTCTTAGCAATTGCAGCCGTTGCGGGTGGAATACGCACAATACCTAATTGCCCACTTTGCGCAGCAGCAAAAGCGGCATCTTCATCAAGAAAAACGAAAATCAATTTTTCAAAATCATTTTTCTGTCCCGCATAGTAAGGGTTTGCTTCAACAATTAATTGCTGACCTGGTTGGAAACTGACCATGCGATAAGGACCTGCACCAATTGGCTTTTGTGCGTAGGTTTTTTCATCATACTTATCGGCAGAAACAATACCTAAAGAGCCGAGCACGTTTACGAAAGTACTTTGTGGTGCTTTTAGCGTGATAGTGACATGCAAATCATCATCTGCTTTTGCAAAGAGGAAGTTACCCATATCAACTTTACCGCCACTGGCAGCCGCATTGTTATAAGTAAATACGATATCTTTTGCTGTAAGCGGTAAGCCATCAGAGAATTTTAAATCTCGCTTTAACGTTAATTTCCATGTTTTACCATCTTCACTTGGTTGATAGTCACTTAACATATTGCTATACCAAGAGAGATCCGCATTTTGCTTTAACAATGGACTATGGAGAAGTAAATAACTGCCATGACTCCAGCCCAGCATTGGGTCGAAGCCTTCTGTTGGCTCTTCACCAATAGCTAATTTTAACGTTTGAGCAGATGCAGCAAAAGGGACGCTTAACGCGGCTAAGCAAGTTAAGGTTGCTAATGATTGACGCCAACCAAACCGAATAGACATAAAACATTCTCCGATTTTTTAGATACGACTTATCATCAATCTCTATCTAAATAAGATGAAGAGGCTGAAGCAAGATAAATAACAATGGTAATTGTGATGCTCTGCAACTTGATGCAGATAAAGGCTAAACCTGTGACATCATAATAAGTTTTTTTATTCAACTACTCGAATAATATTCGCCAGTTTATTGATTTTACATAAACTTTTATTAAGGAGTAATACTCATTATGGCAAAATTCTAGCAAGTGCACAGTATTTTTCTAATAAATAAGTTATATATTTATCATTGAATTTATTAGTGAGCGCAAAACGAAATAAAATGAATTTTTAACGAAATTAGATTATTTCCTTTTATTTAATATACATTGAAAATAAAAAAGGCACATTATTGTGCCCTCTTGTGATCATGAATTTAATATTCTTTTTAATTTAAAATAGCGTCGACCTAAACGCCAACGTAATCTTAGATCTTTCGCATTTTTCCAGATCAGCGTCCATATCCCTCTATCAAAAAATTCTTTAATGATTTGTTTTTTAATTTCAATAGATTGAATAGCAACAATTGAGTGAATAATTCCCAAACCCTCTTTTGCGATTTGCCAATAACACGCATTAATATTTTGAGCCACTTTCTTATGTTTTTGATTAATAGCATCAAGCATTTCTAATATTTTCATGTAATTATGAATTGTTCTAACATGAATACTGTCATTAGGTGTTGCATGAGAAACCGATCCGGAATGAATCAAGTAATCGTAATAGCGTTCATCGATATATTTAACCCGTCGCGCTGTTAATAACACTTCAGTTGTCCACGGAATATCTTGATGATGTAAACCTGGTTCAAAATAATAACCATGATCAAGTAAAAATTCACGACGATAAATATTTAGCCAAGTCACATGTAAGAATTTTTTAGAGTTTAATGCAATTTCTAGCCATTGCGGCCCCGTTAAAACGCCCGTTGTCTGCAAGCGATTAGATGGAAATATAGGTCGTGAAGGACGCCCATCTGTATAAACATAATTACCATTACAGGTTAAAATATCCAAATTATCATCTTTAGCTACATTAAGCATTCTGTCATACATATTAGGATGAATTACATCATCAATATCAGGAAAAACAATATATTGACCTTTTGAAATATTAAATCCAACATTACGAGCAACAGATACACCTTGGTTTTCCTGATCAATAATAGTGACTCGAGGAAATCTTTCTTTCCATTTTTGCAATATTTTAAGTGAATTATCTCTAGAGCCATCATTAACTAAAATGAGTTCCCAATCATTTAATTTAATAGATTGTAATCCATTGAAAAATTGAGATAAAAATCTCTCACCATTATAAATGGCGACGACGATACTCAGTTGAGGTATAGAAGAAGACATAACCCACCTTTTATATTCTTAGCTAAGAAAAGAATTTCTCCTTAAATAGTTAGTATTGAAAACAAGCAAACAGAGTAATTCACAGAGTTAATTACCCTTAATTCATTCTTAATGAAAACTTAATTTTTAACTAACTAAAGGTGAAAATGATATTTAATGAAGATAAGTATAATTAACTTCTTTTTATCTCTTATGAAGAAAGGGTTAAGGTGGTTTGTTTTTTAAAAGAGATAACTAAAGGGAAAATTAAGGTTAGCGTGGAGAATAAATGTTATTAGCAGGCATTCAATTTAACAATGCGTAATATAAGTTACAAAAAACTCATTTTTATGTTTTAATGAGTGAAATATCACTCATTGTATTTATAAGGCAATCAATATGGAAAAAGTAACATTACAAGCATTCCTTGATCAAGAATGGAGAGATATTGCTATTATTAACTTTCCTGATCATGATCGCACATTATATGCAAGCAAGTATGATATTACCTATCCAATCACTGAATTAGAGTATGAAACAAATTATTCAGTGGATTACCTGTATCAAGACGACAACCACTCTGTTTCTATTAATCATCCTGTTGCCCTTTATTTTGATGATAATGGCTCTCCAAGTTGGCTTAAATTTTTAGATGATATTGTACCTAGTGGAGCAAGTCGGAGATATTGGGTTCAATATCTTGATATTTCGAATTTGACTGTAGAACAACAAAACTATGAATTACTTTATCATGGTACTATTTCACCTATTGGTAACTTACGTGTAAAAGAATCACTGCCAGCCCCTTCTAACTTAAATGAACACCTTGTTTTTACTATTGATGATGTCAAAAATAGAGCCAGCGATTTTCTAGATTACGCACAACGTAAAGGCGCAGCCGCTGGTGGTGCAACAGGTGCCGGAGGCGAAGCTCCGAAATTGTTATTAAGATGCAGTGATAATGAAGAAGTTTGGATTGATACTTATCAAGATGATATATCTAACCATGATAAATATTACTTAGTTAAATTTCCGAGAGGAAAACGTTCAAGTATAGATTGTGATATTTTAAGAACAGAATATCATTTTTATCATGAACTTACTGCAATGGGTTTCAATACTATTTCTATTGAAGGTATGCGTCTAGAAGAAGGAAATAATTACCCTTCTTTATGGCTTCCTCGTTTTGATATCAAAAGAGAAAATCATAAAGTTATTCGTTTAGCTATAGAATCTGTCTATTCCATATTGAATAAAGCACCAGGCACAACTCTATATCATGAAACAGTGATCAGAGAATTAATTGATAAAATTAATCAAAGTAATATGGTCACCCAATTTGATTTTCAATTTGATACAAACGATTTTATTATTGAATGGGTAAGGCGAGATTTATTGAATATCATTTTTGGTAATAGTGATAACCATGGTCGAAATACTTCTTTTATAAGAAACAATAACTCAATTTATCTTGCCCCTATCTATGACTTTGCACCGATGAAGGCTGATCCTGAAGGTATTGCTAGAACAACAAAATGGCATTCACAAAGTGAAATGGGAGGAGAGTATAATTTTATTAATATCGCAAATTCTTTATCTGATTTAATACCACAAGAACAGTTAATTAACGCGCTAAAAGAAACCGCCTTACAACTCATTACGTTAAAAGAAAGATTAGAGGTAAGAGGTGTGCCAATACAAATCCTCACAATGCCTTCATTTGGTTTTGATTTTATACCTAATAAACTAGAACGCTGGGGATTACTATCATGAGTAATGTCAAAAATAAAATCCAAATAAGCAAATCTCCGGCTAGAGTATCTAAAACACGTCAATCTGTTGCAACCGTGGACAGAAAAGAAGTGATTAATCAGATCATGTCTCAGTTGTTATTTGGAGAAATAAGCCAAGGAGAGGCATTAAAAATATTAAGAATAAAAATATTAAGTTTAAACCAAGAACGCTATGCAAAACTTATTAATATTTCACGCAAGACACTATCAGAAATAGAAAATGACAAAGGTAATTATTCTGCTGACATTATTAATAAAGCATTTAAACCATTTGGATTAAAGATTGGACTGATCCCTTTTTCTCCTCATGTCTTATTTTCATTACTAAAAGAGCACAGCAATAACAATGCGTAATATAAGTTACAAAAAACACTTTTTTTATAACTAATGACACTTATATCACTCATTAATGAAAAACATCCGCAAAGCGGATGTTTTTCTTTTTTATTTATATCAAAAATCGGTGGATACTTGTTGTACTTTTATTCTTCAATATCTTCTTCATCGCAGACTTCAAGCGCTGGAAAGTAATCAACTCTCCAAGACTTGATCCCTTGATACACTTCATCAACGGCATTTTTTACCGCTTCGGTCATTGGATAATAAAAACCAACGAGATCGGGTTGTATCCCTAAGAAAGTAATATCTGGAATATCATCTTTTAATTGATCGATAAGAAAATTCAGCGGCATATTATGAGTGCTCATAATAAACATTTCCGCTATGTAGTCAGGATCTATCACCCTAATCTCACCAGGGTTTAAACCAATATCTGCGGCATCAACAATGACAACACATTGAGGTTGTAACTCTCTTACTTGATAAGAGACATTTTCAGGCGCACTTCCTCCGTTGATAACAATCCATCCATCAATAGGGTTTGCTTCCATTAACTCAGCAAGCAGAGGGCCTGCACCATCATCGCCCATCATACTGTTGCCGACTGTTAATACCACTTTAGGTGCTGTCATTGCTTTACTCATGGCTTTCTCTTCACAATCAAATAAATAGCAGGCTCTGCGTGGATCTCACCCAGTAATTTAATCAGCGTTTGACTCCACTCACTAAAAATGGGATCTTCATTTTTGATAATAGGATCAAATGCTAACGCTAATAAGTGAGTATGCTCAGAGTTAATATTGATTTCGCCAAATGTTAGCAATCCTTGCATTTTGCGTTTGGCTTCACCTTCAGGTAATAAGTCAATCCATGCTTTATATTTTTCTAAAGGGCAGACTAGCTCTGTTTTTAAGCAATCAATCATACCCACATGGTGACCAATCGCGAGTGAGTAATACATGACCTGTTGCGCTTCCGCAGGAATATCATCATCGCTATCAACAAACTTTTGTCTTAATGACCAAAAGTAAACGTTAGCATCATCAGGCATAAATCCCCCCTTGGCTTAATGAATAAACAAGGCGTTTTACAATCTCAGATAAACGAGGATCATTCGCTTGTCGTAGCCATTCATCTACACGTCCGCTGACTTCCTGAATAGTAGCGCCTTCTAATAAGGTGAGGAAATGATCACTGATTTGTCTTCCCTGATAATAGCCAGCAAGACGGCGCGCTTCACGCTCAATCATCACGCGAGCATCTAAAGGAATCGAAGGCAGAATTAGAGAGGCTTTTTCATTCTCTACTTCAATGTGCGATTCGCCTTTTAATTTTTGGTCTAACAAGCCCAGTGCAACAGCAAATCCATAAATCGTCGCCGCAGGTGTTGGAGGACAACCTGGGATCCACACATCAATAGGCACGATAGATTCACTACCACCCCATACACAATAAAGATCGTGGAAAATCCCACCACCACAGCCACAAGCGCCATAAGAGATACAGATTTTTGGATCAGGCGCTGATTCATAAGCACGTAATGCAGGAACACGCATCTGGCGCGTTACTGCGCCAGTGAATAATAAAATATCAGCGTGACGAGGCGAGGCTACCACTTTGATACCAAAACGTTCAGCATCAAAAACCGGTGTAATTGCGGAGAAAATTTCAATCTCACAACCATTACAACCACCACAGTCAACACGATAAACATAAGCTGAACGCTGAATATCTTTCAACAATGTCTGCTTTAGCTTTTTAACCTGATCATCAAGGGTGATAGGCTGGCTAACATGATGATTAATGGGAATTTCTGGTAGACTCATTTTATTGTACTCCCAATTTCGCCCACACTAATATTTTCACGACCATCAGATAACAAGTTATGTTTACGCTTACATTCAGGGCAAGTTTCAAATTGTGGGCGCATCGCTTCTACGGTTTGCTCATCCCAGCCTGATTGCACTAATAGTTCCATCGCATATTCAACTGATTTTCTAGGCGTAAATGGTTGATGGCATTCACGGCAATTCAATAATTTAAAAGTGCCTTTAATATAAAGATCTGACTTTTTAGTCACTGCCGTTTCAAACATATCGGATAAAACAATCGCTCTTGTTGGGCAAACTTCTTCACAACGACCGCAATAAATACAGCGACCAATGAATAATTGCCAATGACGCTCGCCTGTTTCCAAATTCGTTTCCATCGTTAACGCATTAGCAGGACATGCTGAGGTGCAGGCACCACAGACAATGCATTGCTGTGCATCATATTCAGGCTTTCCTCTGAAACCATCAGGTAAATCCAGAGGCTTAAACGGATATTTGGTCGTTGCTTCGCCTGTTTTGATTATGGTTTTAAACAATTTTAACATCGTTCATTCCCTCACTTGAGCGGCGAATTTTTACGTTCGATGCTGTAACGTTCAATTTCTTTATAAGAAACTGTTTTAGATTTACGTTTTTTCACATCGACGAGCGTTACCCTGTCAGTACAGGAATAACAAGGGTCAAGACTACCGATAATTAACGGCGCATCAGAGACGGTATTTCCTTGCAACATATAACGTAATACTGGCCAGTTAGCATAAGTTGCAGCACGGCAACGCCAGCGGAATAATTTTTGGTTATCACCCAACATACTCCAGTGAACATCTTCACCGCGTGGTGCTTCAGTAAAGCCCAGAGCAAATTTATATGGCTGATAAGTAAAGCCTTCGGTTAATAATGGACCTTCTGGCAAGTTATCTAAGGCATATTCAATCATTGCCATTGAATCCAAGACTTCTTTAATACGTACCATCACACGGGAAAATACGTCGCCACCTTCATAACTAAAGAGCGTCAGTGGAAGATTGCCATAATCTGCAAATGGGTGGTCAAAACGCACGTCACGTTTAAAACCACTCGCTCTTATCATTGGACCTACTGGGCTAAAATCACGAGCCACTTTCTTATCTAAGATACCAACACCAACAGTACGTTGTTCCATATTCGGCGCTGATAGCAATATATCCACTAATTCAGTGACTTCTTTGCGCATTTCTCTAACAAGTTGGATAGTCTTCAGACGCTGATCTTTTAAGATATCGCGACGAATACCCCCAATTAAGTTCAAGCCATACGTTTTACGCGCACCGGTGAGCATCTCTGCAATCTGCATTGATTTTTCACGAATACGGAAAAATTGCATAAAGCCAGTATCAAAGCCTGTAAAGTGACTAGCTAAACCAATGTTTAATAAATGGCTATGAAGACGTTCAACTTCTAATAAGATAGAACGAATAGTATGCGCACGACGTGGTACTTCAATGCCTAACGCATTTTCAACAGAAGTCACATACGCCACACTGTGAGTAAAACCACAGATACCACACACGCGGTCTGATAAGAATGTCACTTCGTTATAACCCATACGGGTTTCTGCCAGTTTTTCCATACCACGATGAACATAGAACATGCGGTAATCGGCATCGACAATGTTTTCACCGTCTACAAATAAGCGGAAGTGTCCTGGTTCATCCGAAGTAATGTGCATTGGACCAATTGGCACAACGCGTGCATCTTGCTTACCTTCGTTCAAGAAGGGATAAGTTTCAACTTCAGTTGAGGGTGCTGGACGTTGGCGATAATCCATCGCATCTTTACGCAGTGGATACATCTCTTCAGGCCAGTCATCTGGAAGCACTAAACGACGTTCATCAGGTAAACCAACAGGGATAAGACCATACATATCACGGATTTCACGTTCACCCCACACTGCGGCTGGTACACGCGGTGTCACTGACGGAAACTCTAAAGTGATTGGGCTAACATGGGCTTTTACAACAACCCAGCATTTTTCACCCTCTTCCATTGATAATGCGTAATAAACAGCATAGTCCCCGTTTAAACTACGTTCGTCATTACCGAATAAAACAGGTAACCAACCGCCTAAGCCGTAATACAGATATTCCACCACTTCAGGGAGTGATTCCGTTTTTACTGTTATCGTCAATTGATCAGCGGTTTGTCGCTCTTCATCAAGAACGGCTGATGGGAATTTCTCACGAACCTTGGCAACGTAATCTCCGCCTAGTTCTTTTCCCTCTTTTCTACTGACATAATTTTGGTAGCTCACGTTACATCTCCTGAACCGATGTGGATGGATTGCTGATTAAAGCCGTTGGCCATGCATAAGTAGGTGACTCACTTTTATCAATATTCATCACGATATTAGCGGCATTTTCTAACAGCTCGCTGACAGGCTTAGGAATGTGAGTTCCCATTAACAGCATAAGTGCAATCAGAATGACCATTGGTAATGTGGTTAAAATTCCCAGTTCACCTTTAGCAACAACATCAGGTTTTGGACCAAAGACAGTTTTAGCCACCATACGAACTAGACCACCTAATACTACGGTCAATAACAATAATAGTAGGATAGTTAAGCCAATGTGCTGAGAAGCTAAACCTGCCACAACAATCATAAATTCACTAATAAAGACATTGAAAGGCGGCATACCACCTAGCGCTAAAGCACCACCAGCAAAAAGGGCTGCACTTAATGGCATCACTTTAAACATGCCTTTCACGACATTTAAATCACGAGTACCATATTTCAATAACACGTTACCTGAACCACAGAACAACAGTGCTTTCGCTAAGCTGTGGTTTAAGGTGTGGAATAAAGCAGCCAAAATACCAATTGGTCCGCCAATCCCTAATGCGACGGCAATTAATCCCATGTTTTCCACACTGGAATACGCTAAAAGACGTTTCATATCACGCTGAATAAGAATAAAGAACGCCGCGATAGCAACAGAGAGGAAACCAAAGATTAACAATAAGTTACGTGTAAACTCAGTACCAATTGCCGCATCAATAATGATGTAGTAACGAATGATGATTAACAGCGCACAATTCAGTAAAACCGCTGATAACAACGCACTGACAGGACTTGGTGCTTCACTGTGTGCATCTGGTAACCATGCGTGCATTGGGAATAAACCCGTTTTGGTACCGAAACCGATTAAAATAAAGACAAAAGCTAAATGCATCAATGTTGGATCTAACTGGTCTGTATATTTCAACACTTCAGTCCAGAAGATCGCCTGATCTGGATCAGGCATAAAGCTTGCGGCATTGGCATAAACCAAAATAGTCCCGAAAAGACCAAACGCCACACCCACACTACAAATGATGATGTACTTCCACGCAGCTTCCAAAGAAGAACGTTGACCATAAATTCCGACTAAGAATGCAGAGCTTAAGGTTGTTGCTTCAATTGCCGCCCACATTAAGATCAAGTTATTACTGGTGATTGCCAATAACATGGTGAACAAAAAGAGGTGGAAGAAACCATAGTAATTACACAAAGTGCGTACTGAGATTTCGCCCTCATCCACTTCATGATTCATATAGCCAATAGAATAAAGCCCCGTTAAAAAGCCGATAATACCTAAGATAGCGAGAAATAATGCGCCGAGGCTATCCACATGAACCCAATTAGCAGCAGCCAATATTTCGCCATGAGACATGACATCTGCCACAGTCCCTAATGCAGCGATTAACAATACGGTGATACCAATAGCATGAATACCCGTCACAATAGGGCGCGCACCGGCTTTTAATAACGGACTTAGAAACGCCAGTATTGAAAATACCAACGGTGAAAACATTAAAATCGTTAACATGGTTGTTTGGTTCATCTCCTCACCCCTTCAGCGCGGTCAGTTGATCCACGTTCAGTGTGTTGAGCGTGCAGTAAATCTTACGAGCCAACACTGCCATCACAATCACAGCGAAGATGGCGTCAGTGGCGATCCCGATTTCGACCAGTTCTGGTGCTCTCCACGCCAATAATGCCAGTGTTAAGTGAGAGCCGTTTTCCATTAAACAATAACCAAAAGCTTGTTTTAGGATATTTCGCTGAGTCACGATACACAGCAGACCCAACATAAAATGTCCCAGAGAAACTGCGAGTGCAGGTTTCAAATCAACGACCATTGGTATTTGAATTGGCTCAACGACGAACCAGCTTAAGACCACAATCACTGCGGCTAGCAGCATTAATATTGCTGGGCTGATAACGCCAGCATTCGCACTAGGATCGGATAACTTACGGAATGCAAATCCTAGAATAAGTGGCACAAGCAGAACTTTAGTGAAGAAAGCGGTAATGGCCCAAAGTGTGAGTTGGTGTGCATCTAATGTATTGGCTAAAGTGACGAAAATCATCACTAAAACGAAAGATTGCAATGCATAGAACCAACAGGATGCAATTGGCTTTTTCGCGCCAATTACCAGTAGCGAGGTGATCATCATTAACCCCGCCAGATTGTTTACGATAAGTGCTCCAGTCATGATTTATCTCCCTTATCCTAGCCAAGTGACTGCGATAACACTGGATGCAAAGGACATAATAATCAGTATTCCAATTACAATTTGCATTGCCATAGGAACAGGCTGTCCTTCCTCAACTTCTGTACTTGGTTTGCCAGGAACGACACGACCAAACCAGTAGATAAACCAAGTGAAGCTAGCAACAGATTCAATCAGTACTAGCACCATAATTGGTGTCATCACCCAGAAAACACTCGACAGTTCAAAACCTGCGGCAAAAATTGGGAATTTACTAAAGAAGCCATTCATTGGTGGAACACCTGCGATTGCCAGCGCAGCAACACAGAAACCCACACCCAATAATGGATATTTATTAATTAACCCTTTTAAGCGCGGCAACATACGAGTACCACAGCTATAACTCAATGCACCAGCAACTAAGAAGAACAAACTTTTAGCGAAGGCATGGTTAAAGATATAAGCAATACCACCTTCAAACGCTTCGCGCGGTCCAAAGATTGAAATAGATAATGCAAGGAAGATATAAGAGAGCTGAGTGATAGTTGACCATGCTAACAAGCGTTTCATATCTTTTTGTGGCAGATACATCATAAAGCCATAAATCAACGTGATAACCGCCATGGTAATACCCACCCAACCAATAAGGTGAGGAACATCACCATCTGCTGACATAATCGCACGAGCAAAGATGTAAACACCGACTTTTACCATTGACGCGGCGTGTAAGTAAGCACTCACAGGAGTTGGTGCTTCCATCGCATCAGGTAACCAAGCTTGCAGTGGTAATTGCGCTGATTTACCCCAAGCAGCAAAGAGAATTCCACCAAACACAATCAGTTTGGTTGGCTCATCTAAGGTTGCAATTGCGGTTAATTCAAATGTCCCCGTACTCACAAACAGAGTTGCAGCTGCGAGATAAAGACCGATTGAAGCAACGTGAGTGATCAACAACGCTTTCATTGCTGAACGGAGCGATTTTTCAGATTGGTAGTAACCGATTAATCCCCAAGAACATCCCCCGGTGATTTCGAAAAACAGGAGTTGCCCCAGAATAGTCGATGAAAGGACTAACCCCGCCATTGCACCAATAAAAATCAACAAGAAGGCATAATAGCGACGAGTACCATCATGTGGATGCTCGCGGTTGCCATTGGTTAGATAGCCAGTGGAGTAAAAACTCACCAACAATCCTAAGAACACAACAGCGAAAGCAATCAATGTACTGACACGATCAATGGTAAAACCAAAGAGCGCAACATCGCCATATTGTACTAGCGTAATTGTGGTATCGACTTTACCTTCAGCGAGGAACTGCCAACCTAAAACAACCGTTCCTAATGTGGCTAATAAAGCGAACAGTGTACATAACCACTTCGCCATCCGATTTGGCATTAAGGACGTAATCAACGCCCCCGCAAATGGGATGAGTAAGGTCGCAAGAGCTATATTTTCCATTGTAATCATCGCTCCTTATAGACCGGTTAAATAGAAAACAAGAGCCAGTGCCGCAACACCGAATCCTAACCATGTCACATGGTGAGTCAGTAAGAAGCGACCACGCGCTAAACTGTTTTCAACCAATGACGCTAATACAAACACCACTAACAATTTTACTGCCATTAAAACTAACGCAATGATCAGTGCAATAAAGGTGAATTCTGTTGCTTTACCAAAAGGAATAAATATGGCTAAGAACAGTTCAGCCACTACCACTTGTTTTAACCCAAGACCCAGTTTCACCATGGCAAAACCAGAGCCTGAATATTCAGTTAATGGTCCTTCTTGTAACTCTTGCTCAGCTTCTGCAACGTCGAATGGCATTTTTCCCATTTCGATAAATGCAGCAAAAGCACAAGCTAATAAGGCTAACAGTGTGGCAGTTGGTGATACCCACCCTTGAGCAAGTGTTGCACTAATAGTGCCGACGTTGGTTGAACCCACAATTAAAGCCACCACAATCAGTGATAACACTAAGATAGGCTCTACTAACACACCCAGAGTTAATTCACGGCTAGCACCAATACCAGCAAATGGGCTTCCTGAATCCAGACCCGATAAAGAGAAGAAGAAACGATAAAGTGCAAACAGATAAATCAGTGCGATAAGATCGGCTGCACCCGCAAACAGTGACGTTGCGGTAAAGACAGGCAGTGCCATTGCAACCACCAGCATGCTGCCAAGTAATACATAAGGCATCACTTGGAAGATCACGCCAGATTGCTCAGGTGCTACTGATTGACGTTTAAATAACTTAAAGATATCTCGATAATCTTGCAAAATCCCAGGGCCTTGACGCGAATGCATCTTGGCGCGAATTGTGCGCGAAATACCTGTACATAATGGGGTTATCGCCAACAAAAAGAGTGCTTGTATTAGTGCGAATATACCCATCATTAACGTAGGTGCTTCTTGGAAAGTCATAAGTCCCTCTCCTTACGCTGCGATGACTAAAAGCAAGATGACCAGCGCTGCAACAACGTATAGACAATAGAGTCTGAAATCCCCGCCTTGTAGGCATTGGATACGTTTTGCAAAACGTTGGATACCACGAACCAGAGGATAAATAATGCGTTCATCCCAGAATGGTTCGACCTTTTCAGCACCGAGCTGTGTTTTATTAAAACCACGAGACAGCAATGGAGATGGATCAAGTTGTTTACGCATACGATAAAGTGGTGCAAACATGCTGCGTAATGCTTGAGTAAAGCCACCTGCTGACACTGCCATATCTTTTTCCCACACATAACCACACGCCCAAGGATTACCTTTACGACGAAACGCAGGTTGATTGCCTTTTAGGCCGAGGTAAATCAGGAATGGGATAAGCGGTAGAGCAATTAATAAAACAAATGTTAATGCTGGAGAGAACATTGCTTGTGATGCAGTATCAGGAACAAGCATTGAGCCTTGAGCCACAGTTAATGCGCTGGTTTCGCTAAGAGACATTGCAATATTGGCAATGATTGGTGCAACAAAAGCAGCTCCCACACCTAACACAACACAGAAAAGTGCTAATAAACCCATCGCAATCGTCATTGGTAGTGGTACTTCTTTTGCTTTTGTTGCTTGCTCACTACGAGGACCGCCACAGAAGCTAACACCATAGACTTTAACGAAACACATTGCCGCTAATGCCCCTGTAATTGCCAGCATAATAATGGCAATAGGACCACTTAAGCGCATCACAAAGTTACCTTCGTTACTCATCGTAAATAGAGACTGATAGGTATACCATTCACTAACAAAACCGTTTAATGGTGGTAACGCTGAAATCGCCATACAACCAATTAAGAATGCCGTTGCAGTGTAAGGCATCAGTTTGGCTAACCCACCCATTTTGTCCATATCACGAGTGTGAATTTGATTAATAATGGCGCCAGCACCGAGGAATAATAATCCTTTAAACACCGCATGGTTTAATAAGTGATATAAAGCACCTAACAGGCCAAGTGCGGCAATAACAGGATGATCTGTTGCCATTCCTACCATACCGACACCAACACCCATTAAAATGATGCCGATATTTTCAACGGTATGCCATGCAAGTAAACGTTTTAAATCGTGCTCTGCTAATGCGTACATAACACCCAATACAGAAGAAACCGCACCGAATGCGAGGACAACAATTCCCCACCACATTTCAGTAGCACCCAACAAATCGATACCGACTTTAATTATCCCGAAGATACCAATTTTAACCATTACACCTGACATTAATGCCGATGCATGTGAAGGTGCTGCAGGGTGAGCTTTTGGTAACCAACTATGTAATGGCAACATACCGGCTTTGGCACCAAAACCAAAGAAGCCCAGTAAGAACACCACAGAGGCCATCGCAGGAGAAAGTGAGAGTTGACGGAATGAATCAAAATCAAGGCTACCACTTTCACGCCACATCAAGAAGAAGGCAATCATGATTAACACGGAGCCTGCGTGAGCAATAAAGAAGTAGAGTAAACCTGCGTGAATAGATTCGTCATCTTGGTCAGCAATAACTAAGAACCAAGAAGCCAGTGACATCATTTCGAACAGGATAATAAAGTAGAACGCATTATCCATCACCACTAAGCCAACCATAGAAGCAATAAACAGATTCATAAAGAATCCCATGCTCCAAGCACCGCGTCCTTTATATTCTTGCACATAAGCAAGAGAATAAAGCGCACACACGCTGACCAGTAATGAAATGACGAACACCATAAAGGCGCCTAACATATCCATGCGCACCACAAAGGCGGCAAAATCGAAAGGCCCTGCGGCGGTAAAAGTAGCGATTTCACCACCAAAAATAACCGGTAATGCACTTAAAATACCTAAGACACCACCAATGATTGCGCTGATCCCTGAAATAAGGATTGCCAACCCTTCCTGTTTTTTTAAAAACAGTGCAATAACGCCACCAACAACATACAGGATGACTGACCACAGCAGTAACTGAAGAGGTTCCATATTACTTCCGCTCCTGTGTCAAAGTAGATAAATCGTCAAGATTCGTAATGGGTTCCATCACAGAGCCTAAGCGACGCGTTTTCATCTGCTCTTCAAGTTTGTCTTCTTCAACTAAATGCAATGCATCGGTTGGACATACGTTGACACAAGCAGGGCCTTCATCAGAGAAAGCACATAAATCACATTTCACTGCGATTGCGCGGATACCTGCATTCCATGCAAGGAATGGGTTGGTTGTTGGAAGACTTGCTGGCACATCTGCCAACATTTCTTCAGGCACAAAGTGTTCAAAAACAGCCGGTAAGTTAACGGGTTTACTACCTGATGGTGTAATTGCACCAAAAGGACAAACTAGACCACACAACTTACAGCCAATACACAGGCTCTCATTAAGAAAGATCATATTATCTTCATGAGTGATGGCATTGACTGGGCACACGCGAGCACAAGGAGCATCCTCACAGTGCCGACAAAGCATCGGTGCTGTCTGATCCTCCACTTTTACCACTGTAAGACGCGGATGCGCCTGTAAACCCACAGCTTGGTGAACTTCTGAGCAAGCTGCCATACAGGTATTACACCCTATGCATCGTTGTGGCTCTGCAATTACAAAGCGATTCATTCGCCACATCCTCCGAGAAAAACGTTTAACAGCATTACTGTCGTCAATTTTTCTTTAGATAAAGCATATTTCATGCCAAGAGAGGATTTAATTTATTTATGATAAAAATCATTAAGATAGAAACACAAGAAGGAACTAAGAATGACGTATCGACAATAATGACGTTGACACTTAACTAGAGTGTAAGAAATGAAATGAGACAGATAAAAATCGATTTTTTCTGCTTAATTGGCGTTATTACTCAAATACCATAATATTTGATAGAGTTTTATTTAGTGTTAGCAATTATTTTATTTCAGAGTTAAAAGCATTAACCGAAAATGATTATTTTAAACTAAATAATAATCTAGTTAATGATTCAATTATCGTTATTTAGGGATAGAAAATTAATAATAAAAGAGAGATGAAAAGATATGAGATTTTATTTAAAAAACCTAATTTAGTTAATATTAATCACAGAATAAAAGAAAAGAAGAAAAAAATAAAAGAGATATATCAAAGTAAATGTCTATATTGAAAGGGTTTCCCTAGTACAACTAAAATATAAAATAAAGATCAATAATATTACAGGATTAATGTTTTTATCTATACTCTTCAATATCTCTTAAAGGAAAGTCAAAATAACTTAAATAAATATTGCTGTGGATTGTCTTTACCAAAACAACCTACACGCTTATTTTAAAAAAATGGTTATTTTTTACCAATTCCAATATTGAATATCACATTCTATTTTGGCATCAGGAATAATGAAGGGGTAAATAAGTTAGAAACAAAATAATAACACATAAAATTAAATAATGCAGTAATACAAATCACTCAAATTTTTAGAAAGAAAATACTACCTATTAATCAATATTTATAAATTAAAATAAAAAAATACCGCAGATATTTAACATTATCTGCGGTAATTATTTATTGTGCTTATCGTTTCGCTCAGTAAAATAACCTATGCGATTATTTTACGCGCGATACGTATTCACCTGAACGAGTATCAACTTTGATAACTTCACCGATTTGTACAAACAGTGGAACTTTAACAACCGCACCAGTGCTTAATGTTGCTGGTTTACCACCTGTACCTGCGGTGTCACCTTTCAGGCCTGGATCAGTATCAACGATTTCTAATTCAACAAAGTTTGGTGGAACAACAGCGATAGGACGACCATCCCACAGTGTTACGATACACTCAGCTTGGTCAATCAGCCATTTAGCATTTTCGCCAACAGCTTTCTCGTCTGCTGCTAATTGTTCGAAGGTTTCGTTGTTCATGAAATGCCAGAACTCACCGTCGTTGTACAGGTAAGTTAAGTTGATATCCATGACATCAGCACCATCTGCTGAATCAGTAGATTTAAATGTTTTTTCCAGTAATTTGTTAGAAATCAGTTTACGCAGACGCACACGAGCAAATGCCTGACCTTTACCTGGTTTAACAAATTCACATTCAGTAATGACGGCTGGCTCGCCATCTAACATGATTTTAAGACCTGAACGAAAATCGTTGGTATTATAAGAAGCCATGAATATCCTCTAACTTTTTTAATTTAAAATGGCATAGCCAAAAAATGGCACACATTGTAACTCATAATCACCCCACCAGAGAAGTCTGGTTAACACAACTCGCGCAGGCAATCAGTGATCCTGTTGAATTACTCCAACTTTTAGCGTTGGAACATCACGCTGATCTCCAAAAAGGGGCTCAGGCGCGACGGCTTTTTCCGCTACGGGTTCCCCGTGAATTCGTTGCACGCATGAAAAAAGGCGATCCTAACGATCCATTACTTTTACAAGTATTAACTGCAAATGCTGAATTTACCATAACACCAGGATTTTCTACGGATCCGTTAGATGAGCAACAAAATACGGTGCCAGGTTTATTACATAAATATCAGAATCGTGCATTGCTTCTGGTCAAAGGTGGTTGCGCTGTCAATTGCCGCTACTGTTTTCGTCGTCATTTTCCTTACGAAGATAACAAAGGAAACAAAGCGAATTGGCAAAAAGCAATTGAGTATATCAAAAATAACTCAAAACTCGATGAAATCATCTTCTCAGGGGGAGATCCCCTTATGGCGAAAGATGATGAGCTTGATTGGTTGATAGCACAATTAGAGGCTATTCCTCATCTTAAGCGCTTACGTATCCACTCTCGCTTACCTGTGGTTATCCCTGCACGTATTACGGATACGCTATGCAAACGCCTGCAACAATCACGTTTGCAAAATATCATGGTATTGCACATCAATCACGCCAATGAGATTGATGACGCATTGAGAGAAGCTTGTTCAAAGCTAAAAAATGCCAACGTCACTTTATTGAATCAAGGTGTGTTATTACGAGGTGTCAATGACAGTGCTGAAGTCCTTGCGGATTTAAGTCGCACACTATTTGATGCCGGCATTATGCCGTATTACTTACATGTTCTAGATAAAGTGCAAGGTGCTGCTCACTTTATGGTGCCAGACAGTGAAGCAAGAGAGATCATGAAAGCACTAATGAGCTTAGTTTCAGGTTATATGGTACCTAAACTCACACGTGAAATTGGTGGTGAACCTAGTAAAACATTGTTAGATCTTGGATTACGCCAGCAATAATCCATATCACAAAAACAAAAAAGCTGTAGCTCAATTCAAATAGATGAAGTGACTACAGCTTTTTATCTATTAGCAGACTAATAAATAGTGAATAAATAAAATGCCCTTATTGGCATTTGTAAACTTGTCCACTCATTTTGCTATCTAATGGTGCAAAGCTATCAACAAAGCTACCTGCGCCAGTACCAACGTTAAAAATAACGTTACCACCCATTGCGGCTGCTTTATTACGTAGATCGTTAGCAGCACCTCGCAGTGATTGGCTTTCAGTACGGGAACCTGATAACCAGTTATTTTGAACACCAGTCACTGTTCCTAATAATTGGCATTCACTGCCTGGTTGCGTATCAGTGATTTGTACCTGTGAGCCCGCAGTGCTTAATGTGTTTGTTGCAGAACAGCCTGCTAGTAACAACGCAGCAGCAGCTCCCAATAACAATTTAATTCGCATGATCCCCTCATTTATTTGAGTGTCCGTTTAGTAATGACAACAATATACCTTGTCATCTCTCTTATGCGCAAAAATAAATCATCATCACTATCTCACATTAGCCAATAGCCTTAAGATATTATTTTCGCTTCAAACTTATTTTAACGTACAAATTCAGCTTTGAGATAGACAAAGCAATAATGCCCCTATTCTACACCGCTTTTATGCTTTTAAAACGATCTGACCTATTTTCAGCCTACACAGTGCGAGAATGAACACACAATTAGTTCATTTTTTTAAAAGTCTTCAGACAGCAAACCGCTATCTGAAGATAATATTGAACAAATTAACTCAAATGATGATTCAACGCTTCTTCTTTTAAATCTAATTCATGGCGTAAACGATGAAAAATATGTTCGCTAATATGACGTGATTTACGTAACTGCTGTAATGTATCGCGCTCTATTTTTAATGCACTGCGAGACAACTGACGCTCCATGCTAAACAAGCGTTTCAGATCAAGCGCCCCTTCTTGCACACTGTCTTCACTATCAAGACGACGGCTATAAATTTCTAATAAATGTGAACCTGCCTCATTGCGTAGTGACATCTCATCAAGATCTTCACAAGGTTGGTTCATTAGCTCATTAATATGCGCAATCGCCGCTTCGTTTAACGCCAAACGCGTACGAATTTCATCATTTTCATAAGGTAAATCTTCTGATAGCCCTTTAGTTAAAATCGGCAATGCAATTGTGGCTATCAATAATGAACAGAGAATAACGCCCATGGAAATAAAGATGGCGAGATCTCGTGTTGGGAAAGGTGAACCATCTGTCATTAATAAAGGAAGGGTTAAGATACCTGCTAGTGTAATCGCACCTCTAACACCCGCTGTTGCCATAATCGCCATTAAGCGCAGATCATGACGAGATAAACGTTTATTAGGAGAACGGAATACCGTCAGCGACATCGATACCCATACCCACGAAAAACGCAGTACAGCAAGTCCGATTGTAATAACGATAATATAACCTACAACTGCCCAAGGATTAGTTGCACCCGCCGATTGCGTCACTTCAGGTAAAATTTTCCACATTGCAGGAAGTTGTTCGCCTAATAGAATAAAAATCATGCCATTAAGTGCAACCTGAACCGTATCCCAAACCGCTTTACTTTGCATACGTGTCGCTGCTTGCATACGACCCACGATTTTTTCGTAGTGCATTGCAATACCAGCAACAACCGCTGCTAAGATCCCAGATACATGGAAATGCTCCGCTAATAAATAAGCAATAAACGGCATCAATAAGCTGATCAAGATTTGGATAGCTGGATCTTCACCAGTACGTTTAACCAAAAACTGATTTAATCGCCCAATCACGCCAGCCACAATCAAACCAATCGCAGCACCACCTAAAGCAACTAATAAAAATTGCCCCGTTGCTGAAGTAATAGAAAAAGAACCTGTTAATGCTGCTGCGACCGCAAAGCTAAAACAGACTAAGCCTGTAGCGTCATTAAGCAACGACTCGCCTTCTAAAATATGTGTCATACGTGAAGGAAGTGGCGAATTGACTGTCATTGCAGACACAGAAACAGGATCGGTTGGCGATAAAATCGCGGCTAATGCAAAAGCAATCGCAAGCGAAATAGAAGGAATAAGCCAATGAATAAAAAAGCCCATCCCAATTACGGTAACAACAACTAAACCGATCGCTAACGACATAATCGGTTTAATCTCTTGGAACAACGCCTCTTTGGGAATACGCCAACCATCTAAAAACAGCAATGGAGGAATAAAGAGGAACAAGAAAAGATGTGGATCAAACGCCACTTCAAAGCCAAAGATCGACAAACATGCGCCAACCGCAATTTGGATTAATGGCAAAGGAATTTTTTCTGACAGTAATCGTGAGATAAACACACTCACAATCACGGCAAAAAGAAAGATAAGTACAATTGCGACGACAGACATGGTGAGCACCCCAATTTATTTAATATTTTTTAAGCGGTGCAGTAAAAACGATCTGTTGCCTAATTGTAAAGAAATAAGTTGTTTCTAATTATATATAAAATGAATTATCTGATAATTCTGAAATAAAACGGCATAAAAAGACCCGAGTCTACGAAGTGACCTTAGTCATTAGGGTCACTGCATTATCTAGATCTGGGCTTAAATTGTTATCTACATTTCAAATTTTTTCTCTGATTTCGGATCTTTGCTACCATAGATATCTGTTTGGATAGTAATCAGCAATTCGTGAAGGGTTGATTGTAGAAATATCAGAAAATCCGGCTGATTGATGGTTCTCTCTACTACGGATACGGGTAAAAAGCGTTTCATTTCACCTTCAAATCTGGCACTTTTCACCAGTATGGGTAAAGAGCCAATCCTTTCCTGTAACACCCCTTCAAATTCATCATTCAGTTTATAATCAGCAATCTTTTTCATGACCAATTCAGCGTCAGGTTTTGCACCTTGCTGATGTAACCATACCAAATCCCACATATCTCGATATCGAATATGACTTGTCGTTGCTGGGAAAGATACCAATTTATCAGCCATAATTTCTGTGAGATCTTCCACGCGAATAATGAGATCAGAGTATCCACTTGGGAGCTGCTCATAGTTTGAAACAAGTGTTTTTATACTTTGTGTGTACGCTGGGATATTGGCTATTTCTATTTTGATTTTCTGTTTCGGCAAATCATTTTTACCCTGATTGGTCGTCACTGAAATTTGCCATTTATCAACTTTAACATCAGCGTATTCCGGCTCCTTTCTCAATTCTTTAGGTTCTTTAACAACGACCTCTAATCCATAACGTTCACCAACATACTTTTCAATGCAGCCTTTAATTTCAAGCATCTGCTCTGAACAAAAGTCACGACCACCAGCAAAATCCAGATCTTCACTAAACCTGTTTGAGTTATAGCAAAGCCTGAGTGATGTACCACCTTGAAATGTAAGACTCTTTAAAAGACCTGCCGAAGATAAAGCAAAAATAATGTCATAGTAAAACAATTCCTTTTCTACGACAGGTCTATTGGAGACATAGCCTTTTTGCATGACAATATCATCAACCAATTTGTTAAAATCAACGAGGTCAGTCATTATAAAGTTCCTCTGGTTGAATGAGGTGTGTGTTTCTACCAACCCGTATCAAGTCTTTAACAGCCGTTTCCTTCGTCGCGATCCTCATCGGCCCTCTTCCTTTTATGGTTGTATTGATGATTTCAAACGGTTTCTTTTTCGTATGAGTAATTTCAATAACTCCCCAAGGGGTTTTAAACTCACCTGAACGCCCCGTTGACATAATGGTTAATCTATCGATGGGAATCTGTGAAATAACACCATACTGAGACAAAGCTGATTCAAGGCTGACATAGTTGTAATGGCCTCGTCTAATATTTTCGGCTAAGCGCTCCAAAGGATAAGGTCCTAACGAGCCATGCGAATAGATGTATACACCTTTTGACGCTCGCTTCAACACATTAGCAGAGACCAATCGATCGACTGATTTTTGCAGTGTTTTTTGGGACTCATCAGGAAAGAGTATTTCTAAATCTCTGGTGAGAAAAATATTTCTGCCTTGATTAGCGAATTTTTCAAAAGTATTAACAGCGATTATTAAATCCATAGTGTTACCTCAAACGAAACCACCCTTTATAAGGGGTGATTTTGTGTACTAAAGGTATGATATGCGAATTATGTTAACAAATAAACCCCAAAAAAGGGGATATTATGTATACTAATAATAAGATATACAGGATCTGATCCAAACTCCAGAAGTGACAATTCGTGCCCAATATCGGATTTGACGAGAAAATATCAAATATTTTTTTGAAAGTTTTCGAAATTCTTTGCCCACTAAGTATTAATTTACAATAGTGATTTTCAAATCTCGATCGTATTTAGACATAAAAAAACCCGAGCCTAAGCTCGGGTTTTCTCTGTAAAACGGTAAGCTGATGAATTACATCATGCCGCCCATTCCACCCATGCCGCCCATACCGCCAGCGCCACCTAAATCCATTTTGTCATCTTTAGGTGAATCTGTGATCATTGCTTCTGTTGTGATCATCAGACCTGCGATAGATGCTGCAAATTGCAGTGCAGAACGAGTAACTTTAGTTGGATCTAAGATACCCATATCAATCATATCGCCGTAAACATCAGTTGCCGCGTTATAACCGTAGTTACCTTCACCCGCTTTCACGTTGTTTACAACAACAGATGGCTCTTCACCTGCGTTAGCAACGATTTGACGCATTGGAGATTCCATTGCACGTAATGCAACGCGGATACCCACTGTTTGTTCTTCGTTATCACCAACCATATCACGCAGAGCGTTAGCAACACGAACCAGCGCAGTACCACCACCCGCAACAACGCCTTCTTCAACCGCTGCACGAGTTGCATGCAGAGCATCGTCAACACGAGCACGTTTTTCTTTCATTTCAACTTCAGTTGCTGCACCAACTTTAATTACTGCAACACCGCCAGCTAATTTAGCAACGCGTTCTTGTAATTTTTCACGGTCATAATCTGAAGTTGCATCTTCGATTTGTTGACGGATTTGAGATACACGACCGCTGATAGCGTCTTGATCACCTAAACCATCAATAATAGTGGTTGTATCTTTGTTGATAACAACACGTTTTGCTTGACCTAAGTCTTCTAATGTTGCTTTTTCTAACTCCATGCCGATTTCTTCAGAAATCACAGCACCGTTAGTTAATGTTGCGATATCTTGCAACATTGCTTTACGACGGTCACCAAAGCCAGGTGCTTTAACAGCAGCAACTTTAACGATACCACGCATGTTGTTCACAACTAATGTTGCCAGTGCTTCACCTTCAACGTCTTCTGCAATGATAAGCAGAGGTTTGTTAGCTTTAGCAACACCTTCTAAGACAGGCAGTAATTCACGGATGTTAGAAACTTTTTTATCAACTAACAGAATGAATGGGTTTTCTAATTCTGCTGTACCCGTTTCAGGTTTGTTGATGAAGTAAGGAGACAGATAACCACGGTCAAACTGCATACCTTCAACAACGTCTAGCTCGTCTTCTAAGCCAGTACCTTCTTCAACGGTGATAACACCTTCTTTACCCACTTTATCCATCGCTTGCGCGATCAGAGTACCAACGGTTTCATCAGAGTTAGCAGAAATTGTACCAACTTGAGCAATCGCCTTAGTATCTGAACATGGAACAGACAGTTTTTTCAGTTCTTCGACGGCTGCAAGAACAGCTTTGTCGATACCGCGTTTCAGATCCATAGGGTTCATGCCAGCGGCAACTGCTTTTAAGCCTTCGGCAATGATTGATTGTGCTAATACTGTTGCAGTTGTAGTACCATCACCTGCCGCATCATTGGCTTTAGAAGCAACTTCTTTCACCATCTGTGCGCCCATGTTCTCGAATTTATCTTCGAGTTCAATTTCGCGAGCAACAGATACACCATCTTTAGTAATAACAGGTGCGCCGAAAGATTTATCTAAAACAACGTTACGACCTTTAGGACCTAAAGTTACTTTAACTGCATCTGCAAGAACATTAACACCACGTAACATTTTATTACGAGCATCTACACCGAATTTGACGTCTTTAGCTGCCATCGTATATTTCCTTTGAATTCGTTCAGTTTAAGAAGATCTTAAAAGAGAAAAATTATTCTTCTACAATTGCTAAAATGTCGCTTTCAGACATGATAAGCACGTCTTCGTTATCAATTTTTTCTGTTTTAACGCCATAACCGTCGTTAAAAATTACGATATCGCCAACTTTAACATCCAGCGGTTTAACGTCGCCGTTTTCCATAATACGGCCTTGACCTACGGCTAAAATTTCGCCACGAGTTGATTTACCCGCCGCAGTGCCAGTCAGTACGATACCGCCTGCTGATTTAGCTTCGACTTCTTTACGTTTAACAATAACACGGTCATGTAATGGACGAATCTTCATTAATAGTGCTCCTATAAAAAAGTCCATATCAGGATTAAGGTTGATACCAGTGCCCAAGATGAACCAGTACCATGACGATACAGGTGGGGGCATCCAGTAAAACTTCAAGGGGAGAAGTGTGATTTTTTTTCAAATTTTCCCCATTTCAGTTGATTATGCTTTGGGCTAATTATTTTTTGTCAGAAAAATGGTCGTTATCCTGATCTTCCGTCTTATTATTCAGTTGGTTACTCGGAGAATCCTCTTTACGCTGAAACTCGCCTTCAAAGGTTGATCCATTCTGATTAGAAGAAAATCCACTTTGACCATGACCTGCTGAATAAATTTGAATTCGAGAGATCAGTTTCGTCACTAATAGTGCTTGCAATGGTGGTAATAACAACAGCAAGCCCAAGAAATCTGTAAAAAAGCCTGGGATCAACAGTAAAATACCTGCCAGTATTAATGAAACGCTTTTCACCATTTCTGCTGCTGGCACTTCACCCACTGCAAGTTTTTGTTGCATTGAAGCAATATTTTTTACGCCCTGATTTTTTACCAGTGAGACACCAACACAAGAAGTCAGCACCACAAGGAATAGTGTTGTAAGAACGCCAATAGAAGATGCCACATTGACGAAAATAACGGCTTCTATATAGATAAGAAGGCAGATAACAATTAATGGGAGCCAACGCACTTGGTTCTCCTTTTTATAAAAAAAGATTCATATTATTAATAGAAAGGAGTGTGAACTACATCTAAGGTGATGGTTTACGAACTCGCTTTTTCTTAGTTTATCTACATAATAATGGGGAGCCTAACACTCCTTTTCAAGGGGCGTTAAAAAGAGAAGTAGAACTGCAAAATCCATGAGATAGATCACAAAAAGAAAATATTTAGAGGTTATTTACGTATAAAGTGATCCAGCTTAAAGGTATTTGTTCACAACCCGAATATGATCGTGTCAGTACCAAGCAAAACGGTAAGTTATATTACATTATTAACCGTTAACGATATATTTTATTAACAAGCGCATAACTAGACAGTTAAAATTTTAATAAGAAGGTTCTCATGTCAAATAAAACTCGTATCGAAGAAGACCTGTTAGGTAAAAGAGAAGTTCCTGCTGATGCTTACTACGGCGTCCACACTTTACGTGCAATTGAAAACTTCTACATCAGTGATCGTACCATCAATGATGTTCCAGAATTCATTCGCGGTATGGTAATGGTGAAAAAAGCTGCTGCATTAGCAAACAAAGAGCTTCACACTATTCCTCGTGAAATCGCTGATACGATTATCAAAGCCTGTGACGTAGTATTAGAAACAGGTAAACACATGGATCAATTCCCAGTTGATGTATTCCAAGGCGGTGCAGGTACTTCATTAAATATGAATACCAATGAAGTTATCGCAAACATCGGTCTGGAATTAATGGGCCATCAAAAAGGTGAATACCAATACCTGAACCCAAATGACCACGTCAATAAGAGCCAATCAACAAACGACGCTTATCCTTGTGGTTTCCGTGTAGCGGTTTATAACTCTATTATCAAATTAACAGAATCTATCGAACTGCTGAAAGCAGGTTTTGATAGAAAAGCAGTTGAGTTCAAAGACATCCTGAAAATGGGTCGTACTCAATTACAAGATGCTGTACCAATGACTTTAGGTCAAGAATTCCACGCTTTCTCTGTACTGATGAAAGAAGAAATCAAAAACCTGAAACGCACTGCTGAGTTACTGTTAGAAATGAACTTAGGTGCAACAGCTATCGGTACTGGTCTGAATACAGCGCCTGGTTACCAAGAACTGTCTGTTAAAAAATTAGCAGAAGTAACTGGTTTAGCTTGTGTTCCAGCAGAAGACTTAATTGAAGCAACTTCTGACTGTGGTGCTTATGTCATGGTTCACGGTGCATTAAAACGCTTAGCTGTGAAAATGTCTAAAATCTGTAATGACTTACGTTTACTGTCCTCTGGTCCTCGTGCAGGTCTGAAAGAAATCAATCTTCCAGAACTACAAGCAGGTTCTTCAATCATGCCAGCTAAAGTAAACCCAGTTATTCCAGAAGTTGTTAACCAAGCTTGCTTTAAAGTTATCGGTAATGACACTTGTGTCACTATGGCAGCTGAAGCTGGTCAATTACAATTAAACGTAATGGAACCTGCAATTGGTCAAGCAATGTTCGAATCAATTTCTCTGTTAAGCAACGCTTGCCGTAACTTAGTAGAAAAATGTGTTGATGGTATCACTGCGAACAAAGAAATCTGTGAACACTTCGTATTTAACTCAATCGGTATCGTTACTTATCTGAACCCATTCATTGGTCACCATAACGGCGACATCGTTGGTAAGATTTGTGCAGAAACAGGTAAGAGTGTACGTGAAGTTGTTCTAGAACGTGGTTTATTAACCGAAGAACAACTGGATGATATCTTCTCTGTTGAGAACTTAAAAAACCCGGCTTACAAAGCAAAACGCTTTGATGATTAATAATTATGTTTCATAACATAACCATGTTAAACATAAGAATGAGCTCTTAAAAATACAAGGCACGGACTCTTTAAGGGACGTGCCTTTTTACTTGATTGTAAAAACAAAAATTTAACTTATCTTTCTCATTTTTTTAATTATCTCAAGGAGTAAACGCTATGTTAGCCGTAGAATTGATTATCGTTCTGCTGGCCATTTTCCTCGGTGCGAGACTTGGGGGAATTGGTATCGGGTTTGCCGGTGGTTTAGGGGTTTTAGTTTTAGCTGCTATCGGTGTTAAACCTGGTTCAATCCCTTTTGATGTTATCTCCATCATTATGGCTGTTATTGCCGCAATCTCTGCGATGCAGGTTGCTGGTGGTTTGGATTATCTTGTTGGCCAAACTGAAAAACTGTTAAGACGCAATCCAAAATACATCACAATTCTTGCGCCTATTGTGACTTATTTCTTAACTCTATTTGCAGGTACAGGGAACATCTCTTTAGCAACACTACCAGTTATCGCTGAAGTTGCAAAAGAACAAGGCATCAAACCTTGCCGTCCTTTATCAACCGGTGTTGTTGCAGCTCAAATCGGTATTACTGCATCTCCTATCTCTGCGGCTGTTGTTTACATGGCTTCTGTCATGGAAAACCCTGCAATGGTGGGTGAAGGTAACACTGTAAGTTATATCACTCTGCTGTCTATCTTATTACCAGCAACTTTCCTTGCTATCATTCTGATGTCATTTATCGTGTCTTGGGTATTTAACTCAAAACTGTCTGATGATGCTGTCTATCGTGAGCGTTTAGAACAAGGTCTGGTTGAATTACGTGGTAGCCAAGAACGTAGAGAAACATTATCAGGTGCTAAATCATCTGTAATGCTGTTCTTACTGGGTGTTGTCTGTGTTGTAACTTATGCAATTATCAACAGCCCAAGCTTAGGTATCGTGAAAGAACCGTTAATGAACACCACTAACGCCATTCTTATCATCATGCTGAGTGTTGCAACCTTAATCACTGTTTTCTGTAAAGTGAAAACTGACAACATCCTAAACTCAAGCACCTTTAAAGCAGGTATGAGTGCATGTATCTGTATTCTGGGTGTTGCATGGTTAGGTGATACTTTCGTTTCAAGTAACATCGATTGGATCAAACTGACTGCGGGTGACTTAATCACTGGCCATCCTTGGTTATTAGCAGTTATCTTCTTCTTCTGTTCTGCTCTGTTATATTCTCAAGCAGCAACAGCGAAAGCGTTAATGCCAATGGCTTTAGCATTAGGTGTAACTCCATTAACTGCAATTGCTTCTTTCTCTGCGGTTTCTGGTCTGTTCATTCTGCCAACTTACCCAACATTGGTTGCAGCAGTTCAAATGGATGACACAGGTACAACTCGTATCGGTAAATTAGTCTTCAACCACCCATTCTTTATCCCAGGTACTATTGGTGTGGTATTAGCTGTCGGATTTGGTTTCCTCTTCGGCGGTATGATTTTGTAGTTTGAAGTAAAAAATTAAAACATTGCAAAAAAGTGCTTAGCACTTAAAAGAAATAAAAAATAAGAAAATACCCTGTCGCAAGATGGGGTATTTTCATTTTAGCTTATCGCTCCTCGCTTTCATTTTTAGCTAAAGTCTGCTAATTATGATGTTCTCGCGACAACGTGATTTAAGGAGATTTCCGTGCAACGTGAAGCGTTATTAGACCACGTACTTATCCAATTAGAGCAATACGGCTTAGCTGCAACCTTACCTGAGCTTCTTCAAGATTCGGGTATCAACGAATCTGATCTTCACCCTTTCTGGCCTGATAGAGATGCATTGATTTTTGATTGTCTTCGCCACCACGGACAACAAATTGATATTTGGCAACGCCAAGTAATGTTAGATGAAGAACTCTCTATCGAACAAAAACTACTGGCACGTTACGATCAACTCGCTATGCGTTTAGAAAAAAACCGATTCCCAGGTTGTTTATTTGTTGCTGCTTGTAGCGCATATCCTGATGAGCACTCTCAAATCCACCAATTAAGCCAACGTCAAAAACAAAGCTCATTTGATTACTCTAGAACGCTACTACGCGAGCTTGATATCGAAGATAGCGAGTTAGTTGCCAAACAGATGGAGCTCATCTTAGAAGGCTGTTTAAGCCGTTTAATGGTGAATCATCATGCTGATGATATTATTACAGCAAAATTATTGGCAGAAGATATTCTTAAGATTGCTCAATGCCGAAAAAATGGTGCATTAAGTTAGTTGTAAGCGTTAGAAAACGAGACAAATGATCTGTTTTTTTGTTTGTACTCAATTTCTATCTGTAGAGTAGCAAAAAACAAATTTAATCATCAAAAAAAGAGAAGGTTTTCTCTTTGATATGCAAAAAAGTGAATATCTTTACTGATTGTTATTTAAGCATTTTTTACTAAAAAATAGCTTATGATGAAAATTTAAACTCGAATAGAGTAAAAAGAAAGCAAACAAACTTATTTTTGCATTTTTTATTAAAAAGACGTTGACGCATCACGCTGAATACGGTTTAATGCGCCTCGTTAGCCCGAATAGCTCAGTCGGTAGAGCAGGGGATTGAAAATCCCCGTGTCCTTGGTTCGATTCCGAGTTCGGGCACCATCTTTAGAAAAACCAGCCTTAGGGCTGGTTTTTTGCTTTCTACTCTTCATAATTTTCAATATCTCTTTTCAAACGAGACAATCCCTTTATTGCATTATGACTTTTCTTGTTCTCTTAAAATATTATTTCTAATGCAGCCTTATTATATGAACAAGACTGCATAATATTAAAAATAGAATTATCTTTCTTGTAATGCTTGTTTCATCCTAGTTATTGGCTTAATCAAATATTGAAATACTGTTTTTTCACCCGTCTTAATATCCACACCAGCAATCATCCCTGGAATGACAGGTAATTCCTTTCCGTTTTTGTCAGTAAGATGACTACTCTGTGTAGTGACTAACACACGATAAAAAGCTTCATCTTGATTGAGTTTTAAATCACTAGGTCTCTTTTGATCATGCAATGTATCTGGGCTAACTAAAGTAACAATACCTTCCAATCCACCATAAATAGCGTAATCATAAGCAGTTAGTTTGACTAATGCAGGCATTCCTGTACGGACATAAGCAACATCTCTCGGGCTGATATAAGCCTCAACTAATAGTTGGTCTTCCAATGGGACAATTTCCATAATATCCTGCCCTGCTGAAATTACTCCGCCAACAGTATTAATACGTATATTTTTGACTATACCTCTTAATGGAGCCCGTATTAATGCTCGTTCGACCGGATCAGCACGCCCTGCCATATTTTCCCTTGCCTGAGCTAATTCTGCTTCCGTTTTAACTAATTCAGCACTTGCTTCCGTTAGATATTTATTTTTCTTTTCATTTATCTGAGATTGAATATCGGCTGACTGTCGCTCCATTCGCAACAATTCCACAGCAGACATCGCACCTTGTGCAACAATAGGTCTTGTTATTGCGATCTCTCTGTCTAATAAAGCTTTGCTTTTTTGTAAATTATTTACCCCTGATCCCAGCGCCTCTTTACGTATATTGTATACCGTTGTTTCACGCGCCACTAAATCAGCGGCTAATCCCTCAGGGAATTTTAGTTCAGTAGAATATGCCTCCGCTTTAAGTCTTGCTCGAATGGCTTCAAGATTATCAACTTTCGCTTCACTCTCTCTCAAAATAGCCGAGGAACGGGTATCATCCAGAGTCAGCAATACCTGTCCTTTTTCAACAATATCCCCTTCCTTGACTTCCATGCTTTTTAATATTCCGGCATCCAGTGTCTGAATGATCTGTTCCCGGCTGCTGGGAATAATACTACCCTGCCCACGAGTAACTTCTTCAAGACTACTGTTCCATGCCCAAATAACAAAAATAATCAAAAAAATCAGCAACATTGTGATCATCATAAAGCTCTTATGATGTTTTTCGTGCTGAAGTGCTGCATGTAAGTCATTTAGAAGTGCTAAATCCTTATTAGAAAAAGCTTCTTTAGAATGACTTGGAGGCGTCACTTGTTTTTTATTTAATTCATTCATTTCAACGTTCTCAATCTTACTTATCTATTTTGGCTTTTGAGTGAACAGTCATTTGTTTTTCTTTTTCATTTTTAGCTAACTGCTGTAAAACCGCATCTCTATGGCCATCCATCACAACTTTACCGTTATCAACAACAATTATTCGGTTGACGATACTCAGAACCTGAGGTCGATGAGTAACAACTAATAATGTTCTTGTGCGACACCATGCTGAAATGGCATTTAATGCCTGAATTTCTGAATATTGATCAAGTCCCGTTGTTGGTTCATCAAGTAAGACAACTTTTGGATTTCTCATCGTCATTCTAGCCAAAGCAACAATTTGTTTTTGCCCACCAGAAAGACCTAACCCATTCTCCCCCAAGGACATATCTAAGCCTCTTGGATGCTTTTTAATGACTTTATCTAAACCAAATCGCTTTAGTGCTACAATCAAATCTTGATCACTAGAAAAACCATCCATACGAGCTAAATCAAGATTCTCTCTTAAGCTACCTAAAAATAGCCTTGGTTCCTGCTCTAATAACAACACCTGATTACGCAAATAATGAGGATCTATTTGGCGAATATCGACATCATCTAATGTGATGTTCCCTTGTTCCGTCGGATATAACCCAGCTGCTAATTTTAAAGTCGTTGATTTACCACTGCCAATACGCCCAAGTATTCCAACTTTTTCACCCGGCTTTATTTCAAATGATAAATTTTTCACTACACTGCTACTATCTTGATTATAAGCAAATGAAACATTTTGGAATTTTATATTTCCATTCATTTGTTTTAACGTAATATATTTCCTATCAGGTTCACGTTCTGAAGGTCTTTCAACGATGCCGTTTACACCTTTTAATGCGACCCAAGCCTGTTGAAAACGTATAGCTAAACCCGCAATTTGCCCTAATGGTGATAATGCTCTACCGGATAAAATAACTGTTGCAATTAAAGCCCCCATCGTAATTTTATTTGCGGGATCATCACTATGAATTAAATAAGTACCGATAATAACTAAAAATATCGTATTTAACTGTTGCATCATAACAGCAAAATAAATAACAAAATTACTGATATTTTTAACTTTCATTGATGAAGAAGCTGTTTTTGCCGTGTAATAATCCCAACGCTTTTGTGCCCAACTCATTGCATTATTCGTTTTTAACGTTTCTATACCTTCAATAGCTTCTACTGCTAATCCTTGTCTTTGAGATGATTCCTTCATCGATTCATTAATATATTTTGATAAAGGTATTTGAGCTAAAAGCCCAACAATAATAACCAGTGGAATTATCGTAAGTGGTACAAAAGCTAAATTGCCCCCAACAAGCGCAATTACAGATACAAATAAAATTAAAAAAGGCATATCTACTAATGTTAATAAACTCGCACTCGTCATAAAATCACGGACAGATTCGAAATCTCGTAAATTATTAACATAGGAACCAGATGATATAGGTCTTTCCTGTAATTTAAGATTGGTAACCTTTCTAAATAAAGCCGAGCTGATAATTAGGTCAGCTTTTTTACCAGCAATATCAGTTAACCGTCCTCGGATCATCTTTGCTGTAAATTCAAATAATATTGCAAGAATTACACCAATACTTAAAACCCAGAGAGTTTGATATGACTTATTTGGTATCACTCTGTCATAAACATTCATGACATATAATGAACTAACAAGTGCTAGAAAATTAATCACAAAAGTGGCGAGAATAATTTGATAATAATATTTTTTAAAGCGCCAAATAACTTTAAAAAACCATGCCTTAGGCATCGTATATTCGGGCAATTCTGAACGTACATCTGTTGCGATACGAGGCTTAATAAACCAACAATAACCTAAATACTTTTCATTTAATTCTGATTGAGTTAACCAAACAGATAAACCATCGACTTGCTGAATTTTATATTTACGCTGCCCAGTTTCATCAAATGAAATTTCTGTTAAAACGGCACTCTCTTCATTTTTTAATAATAATAATACTGGCATAGCCAGAGAGGGAATATCATCTAATAAACGTTGTGATAATGTATTTTCAAATCCTTCACTCTTCAGATATTCAATCAGTGATGAAAAATCAATTCCCATCTTTGCGGTACGGATTGTATGCGCAGTTAGTGTAGCCACGGATAAATGTGTGCCTAATAACTGAGTTGTAAGAGAAAGACCTTCTATGATCAATTTCATAACTACAATATTTACCTTAATTTATTAGTGTGTGAGTGAATTAAGTGCCCAGCGAGAAAGTGTTCCTTGTGCATACAAATAATCAAGCATCCCGTGTCTGAGATCGCCCAATGTTGTGGCGTAAGATAATTCAACATCAGATAACTCTTTTTCTGCATTCAAAACATCTAACAAAGAACGGCGTGCAACATTAAATTGTAATTGATAAAAATCGACTACTTTTGTCGATGATAAAATTTGTGCATCTAATATCTTTAATTTTTGAGTACTTTTTTGGATATTAATTACCGATAAACGTCTTGCTTCTTCAATGTCTCGAATAACCCTATCCATTCTCTGTTGAGCCGCATTTAACTGACTTACTTTTTCATCAACAGAATATAATGATGAAAAATTAATAATATCCCATGTCACATCAATACCTATCTGACGATCATCTTTAGTCATATTTCCAGTTAAATTAATTCTTGGTAATTGTTTTTTATTTTCAACTTTAACGCCCATTTTTTTAGCGTCTATATCGGCTTGGCTCACAAGATAGGCCGGATTTTGATTATTATTTTCCGCAGTGAATTCTCTATACATATCACTGACTGTCATTCCATCAAAAGGATTGACAAGATCACTCTCTCCAACCGGAAACCCTGTATATTTTGATAACGTACTCAGCGTTGTCATTAATTCTTTTTCATAATAGTTAATATCTTGCTCTACTAATATTTTTCTTGCTTCTGCCTGAACATATTCAGAAATACGCCCTTCATCATTACGGGCTATCACATTTAATTCAGAGATAATTCTATTATGCCTATCTAAGCTTTTTTTCTTTACCGCAATAGATTCTTTGGCTAACAATGCTTTTAAATAGAGATCTGATATGGTGTAAGCGACATTTTCTTTCGTTTCGCTATATTTAAATTGATAATAGAGCTGTTCTTTTTCATTACGTTCAACATCATTTTCTATTCCACCAAAAGAATAGAGATTTAATTCTCCTCTTAGTCCTGGAGTAAAACTATTATTATCATAATCACTTTCATCACGATGATATTGTCCTAATAATTTATTTCCAGTGACGCTTATTACGGGAAAATGTTGAGCCCTAGCCTGATTAACTCTTGCAACCGCTATATCTATATCGGCTTTAGCTTCTAATAATTCGGGCGCATTATTTAATGAGTTATTTAATATATATTTTAAAGAATTCGCATGTGAATTAAATAATACGCCTCCAAAAATAACAAACGTTATTATTTTGAGTTTATTTATAGAAAACACAGATATTACCTCTAATAAAAAATACAATCTAAATATAGAAATTTATGATTGGATAATAAGGCTGCTCGAACGAGCAGCCTTAGATTTAATTAAAACAGATAATTAGAAAACACCTCCATTATCAATAATATTATTATCGATATAGACATTAGCACCACTTGCACTACTGTAAAGCGTATAAGTATGCTCAGTGCCATCTAATGCAGTTGCTTTAGTTGTTGTGGCTGTAGCGGTAAATGTCCCTAAGGTGTTAACTCCGTCAGCCCCTAAATCAACTTTATCATTAGCATCACCGGAAATATAAATCGTTGAATTTGCATTCATTCCCAATACATCCGATGCTGTTAATTTGACGGTTTGAGATGCATTATCTACTTTCAGATCACTGCCAACAGTCATATCAACTTTCTCGAAGCCAGCAATACCTTCATCTTTCCCTGTCGCCAGATTGACAGAAATAGTCCCTGTCAGAACCAGAGTATCACTACCTTCTCCACCATTAATATAACCCTGATTACCAATAGGTTTAGGATCATAGTCTTTTGTCAGAACAACGATATCATCACCAGCACCCGCATCAATGGTTATTTTACCATTTGAAATAGTGCCTATTTTGATTGTGTCATTCCCGTCACCACCATCAATGGTCGTCGCAGCTGAACCTAAAGTTGCACCAGTGGAATCAAATACATCATCTCCTGCCCCTAGTGAAATAGTTGTGTTATATGCTCCCTCAGTAACGGTAACAGTATCATTGCCGTCCCCCATAGAAACAGTAGCACCACCATAAATCCACCCAGCAGTTAAGGTATCAGCATTATCACCAACAGAAACATTACCAGTTAGGTTTTTAGTGATAGTGATATTATCACTACCGTATCCACCTAGAATTTCACCAGATACAGAACCATAAATAGTGACAGTATTAACATCCGTAACCGCGTCAATATTATTGTCATTACCCAGACTGAAATTGCCACCATCCTGATAAACAGAAAGATACTCTTTTGGCAGATTTGACTTAGCTTGAGTACCACTCCCCAGATCTAATAAACCAGATAATTCAGTATTATTTTGAGAATTAGCATCACCTTGGGTAAAAGTATCACTGCCTGAGCCAAGATAGATTTGGCCAGCATTTGTTACCCCTGTACGTTTAATCGTAACGGTGTCATCACCAGATTCCATAAAGAGATAACTGCCAGCATACATAACACGCAACGCCGTATTCATACCATCCATAGTAAAAGTATCATTACCTTCACCAGCATAGACTCGGGTATTGGCTAACATATTACCGCGAACCACCATCAGATCATCACCAGCCCCTAAATCAACAGTTGTAATACTTTGATTACCATCTGTTTTTGTACCATCAGGTCCATTATCTGAAGAGTTAGCCACATTGCTGTATGATGAAGTTTCGCTACCATCCTGATAATAACCAACATAAATTGTATCGTTATAATCAGTTGTTAACATAGGATCAGCATCACCGCTGTTAACACCGATGGTATATCCAAAATCGTTTGTTCCCGCTTTAGATGAGGATAACGAATATTTCAGCGTAAAATCACCATCCAGATTACGTAATGAAATCGGGTTACCATCATAAATAACACCCGTTGCTGAAGCACCCGCATTATTTACTATATCTGTTGCGGCTGTAGCGTTGTCAGATGTTCCCGTAATGGTTGCAACCACTTTTTCCATACCCTCGGCATTAAATGCATTTTGGTTAGCTTCCATTGTTGGATCAACCATAAATGAAACACTCTTAGAGCCAGCAGGAATAACAACCGTTACTGTTGATGCACCATCATACGTTACTTTGCCTGTGTCACCATGCAGGACAATTTTTCCGTCGTGCTGAGAGCCTGCAAGCGTTGAATAATCTGGCGCACTGGCATGACCCACACCATTTGTTAAGGTTATTGTCACAGTCACATCTTGTGCTGCAACAGAATCCAAAGCAACGGTATACACTAATCCGGTAGTACCATCTGTGTCTTCAACGGTTGCAGGAACTTCAGTTACTTCACCGGAAACAGAGGCATCTGCACTAATCTTATCCCCTTTGCTATCCGTTGATGTTGTATCAACACTGATACTCACTGTCGGTAACACATCTGTTTTAGATGTTGCTGTTGCCGGATCACTTTCATTACCACTTGGATCTTTAGCAACTGCGGTCACTTCACTGTTATCTTTTACATTATCAGATGGAATAGTAGTGTTATTACCCTGACTGTCTGGGATCAAATTAGGATCACTAGATGTCCAGCCATTATCCCCTTTCTCCATTGTTACAGTCTGTTTATCACCATTTTCATCCTCAAAGGTAATTTCAACTGTATCACCTTTATTTGCATCCCCCGGCAGTTCAACGGAAACAGAACCATTATCTTCCGCATTTAATACTGGTGCTGATGGTGCAACTGTATCGACCATAAAGTCTGTTGCTTTCCCCTCACCACTCGTATTACCCGCAGGATCGGTAATTTCTGCTTTCACAGAATAATTGCCATCCGGAGTTGCTTTATCTGCCGGAATAGTCACTTCGGCTTTACCCGCAGTCACTTCATCCGCCGTCAGTGTGTGTTCAACGGTGTCAGTGCTACCGTCAGGTTTGGTGATCGTCAGGGTGAGTTTATCCCCTTCCGCACTGCCTGCTGGCACGGTCACTTCGGTTTGTACGCCATCTTTTAGCTCGTCGGCATTCACGCCATCAGCTGCTTCTGGAATAGTCACCACCGGAGTAGTATCTACCACGCCGTCACCGTCAGTGTCGCCTGGAATTTGAGTGTCGACCGTAAAGTCGGTTGGCTGACCTTTTCCACTGGTGTTACCCGCTGGATCGGTAATTTCAGCCGTAACAGCGTAGTTACCGTCTGCCGTCACTTTATCTGCCGGAATAGTCACTTCGGCTTTCCCCGCAGTCACTTCATCCGCCGTCAGCGTATGTTCAACGGTGTCAGTGCTACCATCAGGTTTGGTGATCGTCAGGGTGAGTTTATCCCCTTCCGCACTGCCTGCTGGCACGGTCACTTCGGTTTGTACGCCGTCTTTCAACTCGTCAGCATTCACGCCGTCAGCTGCTTCTGGAATAGTCACTTGCGGTAATGCATCCACCACGCCGTCACCGTCGGTGTCGCCTGGAATTTGTCCATCAACAGCAAATTCCACTTTATTCCCTTGTTTCGGCGGATTACTTCCCTGAGTTAAACTAACATCAACACTGTTTTGGCCGTCTTGTACTGCGTCTTTCGGAATATCTATTGACACTTTGCCTGCCGTCACGTCATCTTTCGTGACGGTATGTGTAATAGTTTCAGTAGTGTTATCTGGACGAGTGATAGTTAGCGTAATTTCTGCACCTTCTACAGTGCCTGCTGGCAAGGTCACTTCCGCCTGTAAACCATCTTTCAGTTCATCTGCATTCGCATAACCATCCGCCACTTCTGGGATAGTCAGCACTGGTGCATCGGTGACACCATCGGTTTTTGAAGTCACAGTTGAAGGGTCACTTTCATTGCCACTTGGATCTTTGGCAACACCCGTTACTTCGCTGTTGTCTTTCACATTATCCGCAGGGATCGTCGCTTTATCACCATTGCTATCCGGAATTAAAGCAGGGGTATCCGATGTCCAACCATTGTCACCTTTTTCTAAGGTCACCGTATGTTTGTCACCGTTTTCATCTTCAAACGTAATTTCTACGGTATCACCTTTATTGGCATCCGTTGGCAGTTCAATAGACACCGAACCGTCATCTTCTGCTTTTAATTCTGGTGCTGAAGGGGCAACCGTATCGACCGTAAAGTCTGTTGCTTTACCCTCACCACTCGTATTACCCGCAGGATCGGTAATTTCTGCTTTCACAGAATAATTGCCATCCGGAGTTGCTTTATCTGCCGGAATAGTCACTTCGGCTTTACCCGCAGTCACTTCATCCGCCGTCAGTGTGTGTTCAACGGTGTCAGTGCTACCGTCAGGTTTGGTGATCGTCAGGGTGAGTTTATCCCCTTCCGCACTGCCTGCTGGCACGGTCACTTCGGTTTGTACGCCGTCTTTTAGCTCGTCAGCATTCACGCCGTCAGCTGCTTCTGGAATGGTCACCACCGGAGTAGTATCTACCACGCCGTCACCGTCGGTGTCGCCTGGAATTTGTCCATCAACAGCAAATTCCACTTTATTCCCTGGTTTAGCTGGATTACTACCTTGTGACAAGCTGACACCTACGCTATTTTGACCGTCTTGTACCGCGCCTTTCGGAATATCCATTGACACTTTGCCCGCCGTTACTTCATCTTTCGTGACGGTATGTGTAATAGTTTCAGTGGTGTTATCTGGACGAGTAATAGTCAGTGTAATTTCTGCACCTTCTACAGTGCCTGCTGGCAAGGTCACTTCGGCCTGTAAACCATCTTTCAGTTCATCTGCATTCGCATAACCATCCGCCACTTCGGGAATACTTAAAACTGGTGTGTCTGTTACGGGATCTGGTTTTGCTGTTACAGTAACATCATCACTTTTATTACCACTCGGATCTTTCGCACTTGCGGTAACATCACTGTTATCTTTTATATTGTCATTCGGAATGGTGACGTGATTGTTATCTGTATCAGGAATTAAGTCCGGATTGCTTGATGTCCAGCCATTATCGCCTTTCTCTAATGTGACAGTATTTGAGTTACCATTCTCATCTTCAAAAGTAACATCTACAGAATCACCTTTATTTGCATCTTTTGGTAAATCAATAGACACAGAACCATCATCTTCAGCTGTTAATCCTGGTTTACTTGGTGCGGTAACATCGGCATCATTACCTTTATTATCACCACCATGGTTTCTATTAGCTAAAAAGATCGCTAATGCACTACCGATAGAACCAGCAACCCATAAAAATAGACCAATTCCATCATCATTATCAGAAAGAGTACCGGTTTCACCAGCAACTAAATGCTCTAAAACAGGACCATCTTGAGTAATAGTGACTTCCCCCATGACCCCGTTTTGATCTAATACATTTAAAGTTGCATAACACTGTTCTTCTCCTGGTTTACATTCTTCCCAGAAATCTTTAATTACAACTTCGAACTCTTGTTCTTTACTAGATAAAATAAGATCATCTGACTTACGAAGTGCTTTAATATCTAGCGGTGAAAGATTTGTTTCAGAATCAATTAATTGGTAAACTTCATTGGGTTTTGCCGTTATCACATGCTTTGCATGCGGATTTAACTGCACTTGTATATCTGAATTTTTTTCAGAAAAGATAAATTTCATAATAATTACCTAGCATTAGAATAGAACTTCTAAACAGTAAATACGCGCTGTTTATTTAAAAATTCTTTATTAAGAATCAGTTACAAAATAATAGTCTTTCCTTATTCTCCCCCTTGTATTTGCATTGTTTTCTATTTATGAATATACTCGCGATTACAATCAATAATTATTCTCTTTTTACTGTCTAATATTTTTATAAAATGAAGGATAGAAATATTTAAAATAAAGCAAACTTCTATTAGTGTAGAAACACTCCATTTAACATCACCTCGTTCGAGGCGAGAATAATGTTGTTGGCTTATATTCATTTTCTTTGCCACATTAATCCCTGTCAGCTTTTGAGCCTTCCTTATAGCTTTAACCTCGTTTCCTATTACATAATTAATATTCCAGCCATGCATCTTAATTACCTAAGAAGGGGATGAACATAGAAACACTACAAATATGATTTCACTTAAGTTCAGTGTATCACCTAGCCCTGCGCCCCAAATCAAACAAAGAAATAAATAAATACCACAAAACAATAAATAAGATATTTATCAATAAAGTAGGAACCCTAAAAAAGATACAACAACTAATTTTTTTAATTAAACTGCCAAAAATGTTAAAACATACTCGTATAATCAAAGTTATACTTACACCTATGTAATTTACTGTGAGAATTAGTCTTTACTTATGATAACCCACATAAAAAAATAACACTAAAAGATAAATAAATACCACTATTTGCTACACCACAAAAAATGTAATTTCATTTATAAAAATAAAACCATAGACTAATCATTAATATATTTATCATTACTATTTAACTAATTAAATTTGGATTAAAGTGAGTCTATTTATATGAAAGATTATTATTTTCATTTAAAAAACTTAACCCTATCTAATTACATTATGTTATTAACAAAAGATAGCGAAATACGAATAGAAACGAGTAAATTTAAAAAATCAATAAATAAAAATAGTATTGCTCTAATATCAAAAGATATAAAGTTTGATGTATTTTTTTCTAAAGAAAACAAACCAACCTTACTTTATTTATCTTGTGATGTCCTTAGAGATGCTTTAAAAATAAATTTTGCCTCTAATCATCTTATATTAAAAGAGAATACACAGAATATTGAAAACAATATTTTGATAAAAAAAACTCATCCAGAAGATATTCTGTTATTTAATAAATTAAAAACCAAATTTAATAACGAAATTATTACATCTGACAAAATAGAACATGAATATATATTAAAAATAGCATACTTATTAAGTGGATTAGAAATAAATATTATGAGTTTTATCTATAATATGTACAATTCATCATATACAAATAAAATAACCAATATCATTAGTGAAGATTTAAGTTATGAGTGGAAATTAAAAGATATTAGTAAAAGATTATATATTGGGACATCATCTTTGAGAAAAAAGCTTGAGGCAGAAAAAACAAATTTTACAAAAATATTAACCAAAGCAAGAATGGAGCATGCTATAAATTTATTAACAACAACAAATTTAAATATAAATACCATATCAAATAAATTAGGGTATAAAACAACGTCATATTTCATAAAAAAATTTAAAGAATACTACAATACAACCCCAAAAAAATTACTAAAAAATTACACTACAGGAACGAAGTAATCCAATGAACATATATTACTTTTATCTTTCATTTGTTTAATATTAAAAACCTCAATATCATAGCTATCCCTTTTTTTAGCTTTTAACTTTGGTAACTCTCTAAAATAAATAACATTAGATAATATTAAATATTCATCCCATGTACCATAAAATGAAAATTTATAATACCTATCACCATTTATAGACAAAAAAACTTCATGCTTATTACTAAATTCAAAAAAGTTATATACAGCTAACAAATTTTTAGTGGAGGTGGATTTTTCACATCGATAATATACATTCAAATAAAAATCAGAACTATTTTTTATTAAACCTTTTAATTTATCTATTTTATTTTTATCCTTAAAACCTAACCCAGTTCGAGCAATTTTAGCCTTAAGCTCAAAAGGAATATCAACATAAAAAACACTTTCCTCATATTCAGAAGATAATAAATTGACAAAACTCTCACTACTTATTAATTTTTGGAAAGTTAAATATTTGTGTTGTGGTATATAATAAGAAAAATCCCAGTATTTACAGGTTCGGTAAGCACTTGGTGTTACTTTAAAGTATCTTTTAAAAGCTCTTGAAAAATTCTGTTGAGAATTAAATTGATAAATAATCGATATATCTAATACAGATAAACTTGTTAATCGTAATAAAGTTGCAGACAACGACAAACGTCTTGCTAGGATATATCTAGCAACCGTCTTACCAGTAAAATGATAAAACAAATCTTGAAAATGCCTTTTACTGTATCCTGATTTTTTTATAACATCACCTTGAGATAAAGGACTATTTAAATTTTCTTCAATCCAATCGAGGATAGCCTGTAAAAGATTTTCTTTCAAAATTTAGCCTTATATTAGCTATAAGTTATTTATATTTATTACATTAACACAAAAATTATTTTTATCATGCATAATAAATAAAACAAATTACTTATCTTATTACCCCTCAAAGACAAACATAAATGGAATTTCCCAAAGATCGAGTTTACCATTCAGTCATCTGCGTACTTGCCTTTATAGGCTACTTCTTTTCCTCTTTTAGCCTATTGCTAACGCCTTCATCTGTTGCACTATTTCAATCAACTTATATCATCTCATTGGTGAGCTTTTTTATTTACCTTCCCTACTGCCTAATTATTTGGTTTGCCTATCAAAAACACATTACATTAATGCCATTAGGCCGGCTTCAATGGCGAACATTAAAAGCCCCTGTCTTAACATTACTGGGATTATTATTTATCGGCATGTTTTTAGGTTTTGACGATGATTCATGGATAGCCGAAGTTGAACCCATTACAGGATTTGCTTTCTTCCTGTTTGCCCTTGCTGCTATGTTTATTGCTCTGATTACTGAAGAGATCATTTTTAGAGGTTTTCTATTAAATGCAGGCATGTGGTATGGCAATACAGGAAAATGGATAGCGATTATTCTTTCTTCACTGCTATTTTCAACTATGCACTATCAATATGAATCAATCACTACATTTATTCTTATTTTTATTGTGGGAGTTATCTTTTGTTTAGTAAGAATAGGATTTCGTTTATTAATCGCACCTATTGCCCTACACTGCATCAATAATTCAATCACTATTCTTTTCTTAATGATATAGCATTTTTATTTAATAAAACTCTCTTTGATATGGAAAAATGGTTATTATTAATAACTAATATAATAATATTTAAAGAGTTTTATTATTTTTAGCTAAATATTTTTATAATAAAAAAATATTTATTATCTATAATTATCTTACTAACGCATCTTAAAAACAAATTACATTATTAACCATAAAAAATCATCTTATTAACAAGCCATTATTTAAATTACATAAAATCCATATTAACTCACACTCTGAAAAGAATGAAATAAATAAGATATTAATAAGAATCACTCTTAATCTATTTATGAGATCTCTCTCTAAAGATAGGAAATTAACTTAGGATTAATAGCATAGAAATGCTAGCATAAAAAATGCTATAAATTAATTCTATAATTTACATGATGTTAGTTTAAATAAATTAAAAACTTTTAAATATATTGTCTTCAATTTATTAACAAGAAAGATAATGAATATCTCTGTTAATAATTATTTAAACTTACTATTCTAATTTTAAAATTAAAGTTATAAAAACATTATTCTATTTCAACCTGGTTTAAGTCGTTTTTATACTAGATTGATAGCAACACAACAAAAATACTTTCAATAAAAGTGGGCGTACTATGAAAAGCATGTTTACGACTCGGGAGCTCCCTGACGTAGATCGGTTTTCCGTATTCAGGGATACAATAAAAGACCGCTTTTTATCGTCTTATGAATGCAATGAAGTCGAATTGCCTCCTCATTCTCGATTTTATGCCAACATTGTCGAGCAGAAGGTGACAAATATTCGCTTTATTCAGCTAGAGTCTAATGGTCACTGGGCGAGTAGCCGTCCTTTAACTCATAAACTTAGCTTGGAAGAGCATTTTCAAATTGAGATACAGCGTTCAGGAACTAGCCATCTTACTCAAGATGGAAGAACCGCATTTCTACGGCAAGGAGACTTTTGTATTTTTGATATGGCAAGACCCGTATCATGGTCTTTTGATAACGATTACTCATTATTTAAAATTTTGATCCCAAGGGAAAAACTAGCATCACGTTTAGGTAATACCCAAAATCTTACTGCAAGAGCAATACGAGGCAATAGCATTACAGGCTCCCTCGTTTATAGCTTTGTGATGCGCTATATTCCGTTCTTAGATTCAATGCCACCACAACATGCACAACAACTTGCCGATATTTTATTGAATTTAATTACGTCTGCTTTCAGTGAATACAGTATTGCAACTCCACCTCAAAGCTTAGGAAGATCAACACTGTTTTATTTTGCCCAGCACTATTTAGAGCAACATATTTCCGATCCAGATTTAAGTGTTAATCAATGTGCAAATGCTTGTGGGATCTCCGTGCGCTATTTACAGATGTTATTTAAAGAACAAAATACCTCTGTACTTCGTTGGATCTACCAAAAACGCCTTGAGAATTATAAAGCGGCTTTAGTTAATCCTCTCTTGGCAGAGAAAAATATTACACAATTAGCTTATGAATGCGGATTTAGCGATATTTCTAATTTAAGTCGAAAATTTAAATCCGAATTTTTTATGACGCCTTCAGAATATCGAAAAATACATTCGTTAAGATAAGTTTTAAAACAGGGTTATAGAGCATATAAAAATCATTTCAAGCATTATGATCCATATATGAATCAATATGTACTCAGAATGCTCATTCCCCCTCTAGTTAAAATTTTGGAGGTTATGTTAGAGGGGGATTGGTGTTGTTACATTAACCGTAACGAAATTCAATGCCTAAAGTGCCACATGGATATTCCCATTTCTTTAAAATTGTTTCACCACATAAAACACGGCAAGTTCCGCACTCTAAACAGCCCGCGTAATCAAAAAGGTATTGTCCTTTTTCATCTTTCTTATATAACCCAGCAGGGCAGGCTTTCATTAAGATGTCAAATTGTACAGGATCGATATCATCCTTTAACACAATATGTGGATTTTCTTCATCCACATTAAATTTATTGGCGCCTAATTTAACGTCTACGTTGACTTGACTCATAAAGAACGTACCCCCTTAAACCCATCTTTAATTAAGTTCATCACACCCACTTTCTTAACTTGAGACAGTATTTTCTTACGCACAGGTTTTTCTGGACCATTAATCACAAATAAGTCGTGCATCACGTTCGCAGCCATTTGCGGGTAATCCGTAAAGAATCTTGTATTATCGAGGAAAGAAGGCAAGTCTTTGTATAACTTCATATCTTTCATCACAAAGCTGTCATTTAATAAAGATTGGTAGCAACTTAATTCTTTTTGGCTATAACTGTTTTGCTCTTTCGCCATTAATACCGCTTTTGCAGCCGCTTCACCTGAAGCAATCGCTAAATCCATTCCTCTTACGGTATAGCCGACATTAAGGCAAAAACCTGCGGCATCTCCCGCCACTAATACGCCATCTTTGACTAATTCAGATACCATATTCATGCCACCCTCTGGCACCATATGCGCTGAATATTCTAATAATTTGCCGTCTTTGATAAGTGGTGCAACAACAGGGTGCTGTTTAAAATCTTCTAATAATTGAGGAACCGTTTTTTCGAATTTATCGACATTATGTAGCCCTAAAACAAGGCCTAAAGAAACGGTATTTTTATTGGTATATAAGAATCCGCCACCTAAATATCCACCTGATGGTGCGCCAGCAAAAAGCCAAGCTAAGCCTTCATCATTAGTACAACCAAATCGGTCTTCCATTTGTTGTGGCGTGAATTCCAATAACTCTTTAACCCCTACCGCCACAGTGTGAGGATTAATTTTTTGTGTCATACCTAATTGTTTTGCTAATAATGAATTAACACCATCAGCGAGGATAACCACATGGGCTTCAATTTCATCATCACCCGCTTTTACACCACACACCTTGCCTTCTTTCACCAACACTTCATCAACGCGAACACCCGTGATCACTTGTGCGCCAGCGTTTTCTGCTTTTTCCATTAACCATTGGTCAAATGAAGAACGTAATACGGTATAAGAGCGTGCAGCTTCCTCTTCTTGTTGCGTGTGTTGATAATCTAAAGTCACACCATCTGTTTCCGTGAGCATGGAAATTTTTTCACGCGTCACAAGGCGTTCAACAGGTGCTTCTTGGGCAAAATTGGGAATGATTTTTTCAAGGCTGTGCGCGTATAAACGTCCACCTGTCATATTTTTACTGCCAGCGAAATTACCTCGCTCTACAACTAAAACATCACACCCTGCTTGTGCTAATACATAGGCAGCAGTACCACCAGCAAGTCCACCACCCACAATAATGGCGTCAAAAATATCGTCTGACATACTTTCCTATCCTTTTATTATGTGTGGTCGCTTAGCAAATTATCACTAAGCGACCTACGGTGATTAGCCGCCAAGCTTCGCGGTTAATGCAGGTAACACTTTGTAGAGGTCGCCAACAATACCGTAATCCACCATATTGAAAATTGGGGCATTTTTATCTTTGTTGATAGCAACAATGACTTTTGCTCTATCCACACCCACCATATGCTGAATTTGCCCTGAAATACCGACAGCAACATAAACATCCGCACCTAAAGTCACGCCTGAAACACCAATGTAGCGGTCATGTTCCATCCAGCCTTCACCCTCAGCAATCGGACGTGAACAGCCCACTTCGCCTTGAAGGGCTTTCGCTAATGCCTCCGCAAGTGCAATATCATCCGCCTTACCAAAACCGCGTCCGACACCCACAACACAATGCGCTTTACCTAAATCAACGGTACTGCCATGTTTTGGCTTACGCGCTAATACTTTTAATGTATGTGCAGGGGCGATAAAGGCACTTTGCACCACTTGTGCATTGGGTGCGTCTTTGATGGCTTCCACATCTAATGCACTACCGACAGTCGCAATGGCATAAGGTGAGCAAATTTCTGCTTTAGCATGCGCTAAACCACCATAGACTTGGTGTGTAGCAATCACAGTATTGTTTTCAATAGCAATACTTAATGCATCACTGACAACACCAGCGTTTAAAGTCACACCAAGACGAGCCGCAATCGCTTTTGCTCGTTTTGATGAAGCAAGTAGAACCAATGCATTCGCACCCGCTTCTTTAATAATTGCGGCAAAAGAGGCCGCATAATCTTCAGCAATCACACCCTCTTGAGGTGCAAAGCAGTACACACAATCAGCGCCTAAGTTGACACATTCACGCGTACTTTCATCATCACCAATAAACAGCACATTAACCTTTTCACCAAGACCACGAGCAAACGCAATCAGCTTTGCTAAATCATCCGCTTTTTCGGCATAAACAAAGGTAGTAGGTAGTAAACTAGCCATTTTTAATCTCCTTATTGATTAACCGCTTGGCGTAAATGTTCAGCAAAAGTGGCAATATTTTCATCTGAATCACCTTCTAAAATAATACCAAGGCGATCAGATTGCTCTGGCGCACAAACTTGTGTTTGCACAACAGTCAGAGAAGAAATATCAACACCGATATCTCCTAACCCCAGCTTTTCAACTGGTTTTTTATTCGCCGCTAAAATGGCTTTCATTGAAGGGAGTTTTGGTGTGTTAATACTTGAAGTGACACACACAATGGCAGGTAATGTCAGTTCAAGTTCTTCAGTAATATTTTCTAAATCACGTTCAACAATGATTTTGTCGCCTTCAACGGTGATTTTGTTTACAGCGTTCACACAAGGTAAACCTAAATATTCACCAACGGCTAAACCCGTTTGTTGAGCGTATAAATCACCTGAACCTTCGCCGAAAATGAGCAAGTCAAACCCCACTTTTTTTGCTGCTTGCGCAATAATATTGGCAGTATCTGTTGAATAAAGCGCGCTACATGCATCATCAGCAACCAGCGTTAATGCATCTGGGCCACGCGATAAAATATCTTTTTTGATTTTCGCGTTTTCAACCATTGCACTTGTACCCACACTTAATGCAGTTACAGTGCTATCACCAAGGGTAGAGGCTATTTCTACTGCGGTTTCAATTGCATTCAAGTCATACAAACTAATTTTTAAACCCGCATTATCGGTTGCGAGTGTACGATCAGGCCGTGTTGTGATGTCTTGTTCGTCATGAACAACCTTACAGCAGGCAATAAGTTTCATAATTCACATTCTCCGTTTTGCACAATGCAACAAATTAATAAGCTCAAATCTCATTACGCTAAAATATGCTTAGCGATGACCATACGTTGCACTTCACTTGTGCCTTCAAAAATCTCAGTAAGTTTTGCTTCACGCATCAAACGTTCAACAGGATAGGATTTGGTGTAACCCATACCGCCATGTAATTGAACGGCTTTTTGAGTTACATAAGTGGCAGCTTCTGCTGCATAAAGTTTGGCTTGAGCTGATTCACGAGTGTAAGGAAGACCTGCCATTTTGGCGGCAGCGGCGCGATAAACTAGCATACGTGCGCAATCCACACGCGTTGCCATATCCACTAATACCCATTGAATACCTTGATTAGCCGCAATAGGTTTACCAAATTGAATACGTTCTTTGGTGTAAGCAATAGTGGCATCTAAGGCACTTTGTGCGATCCCTAATGCCAATGCAGAACAACTTAAACGCCCGCCATCTAAGGTTTCCATCGCGATATTAAAGCCTTTGCCTTCTTCGCCTAACATAGCGCTGGCTGAAACAACACAATCACTGAAGCTCACAGAGCAGGTTTCAGAGCCGTTCATACCCATTTTGTCTTCAGGTAAACCAATGCTAATACCAGGGTTATCACGCTCAACTAAGAATGCGGTGATCCCTTTTACGCCTTTGCTTTTATCGGTCATAGCAAACACGATAAAGAAAGCACCTTGAGGCGCCGCAGTGATCCACAATTTAGAGCCATTAATCACATAGTTATCGCCTTGGCGAACCGCTGTTGTTTCCTGAGCCGCAGCATCACAACCCGCACTAGGCTCTGACAAACAGAAGCACCCTAATTTTTCGCCAGAAACCACACCTGGTAAAATGCGTGCTTTAGTTTCTTCATCAGCATATTTTTGAATAATTGGTCCTGTTAAAGAACATTGTGATCCCATGATCATGGCGTGAGAGGCACTCACTTTCGCCATCTCTTCTGTGGCTAATACATAGCTAATAGCATCTGCTTCTGTACCACCATAAGCTTCATCAATGTTGAAACCAAAGAGTCCCAATTCAGCCATCGGTGCAACACTCTCACTAGGAAAGCGATGTTCTTTATCAATAGCACCCGCAATTGGTTTAATGTCGTTTTCAACGAACTCTCTGACCATATCGCGGATCAGGACTTGTTCTTCTGTTAGCTGAAAATCCATGTTTATCTTCCTCTGAGAATATTGATGGTTATCTCTATGGCGTGCGATTTCACGTTTGTCGTCTTATCGCACGCATTAATGGGTTAACGTTATTTCTACATCGTTGCTATTGATGCAGGTAAAAAGGTGTACAGCAGCAACATAAACATCATGGCTAACAGTGGGATAGCGAGGGTTAATGTCCCCACTGGCCCATAGCCCTCTTTATGGCTGACACCACAGACGCTAAAGACAGTAATAATCAATCCGTTAAATGGCGGTGTTGTACTCATAGATGCCATTGTGGCAACACGGTGTAATGAACCTTGATCAACCACGGTTGCAGGGAACATCGCAGCAATCATTGGCATGGCGATACTTAACGCACCAGAGCCTGAACCACTGATAAACACTAGCGCACCGACTGAAATTGCAGTCACAACAAGTGGATTAAGACCCGATTGAGCAATCGCTTGGAATGATTCTTTGAAGGCAGGTAACGTCATGACTAACGCACCAAATCCAACAATAACCGCCGTGTTAAAGAGGGAGGTCACCCCTTCCATCGTCCCTGCGGCTAAATTAGGTATGAGTTTTTTCCAATCTAGATAGCGTAAGTACACAATCAAGGCAGCAATAATGGCGCAGAACAGTGCAATAGCGGGATCCCATTTCAGGATATTCAGCACGACAAGCAGAATAAGCATCGGCAGTAATGCAACGAGCACATTCGGTAATTGGCGATCTTTTTTACCCTCTTCTGCTTTCGCCGTTTTTTCATCTTCAACCCAACCTTCACCTTTCGCTTTTACGCGCTTAAAGAGCCAAGTGAGATAAATAATCACTAAGGTGACTTGGAACAATGCTGTCAACATACCTGGTACTAAACCCGCAGTTGCTGACGTGCCTAGAAATTTCATTGGGATAAGGTTTTGGATCTGAGGCGATCCCGGCATGATCATCACAAACGTACCCGCACCTGCAAAATAGACAGCCGGAATAAGTCTGCGAGGAAGATTCGCTTTACGGAATAAACTCACCATCATTGAATAGACGGTAAACAGTGCAACAAACACTGACACACCGCCGTAGGCTAAAATGGCACAAGCCGCCACTAATGATGGAATAACGGCTCTTTCACCAAATTTACCAATAATAAAAGAGGCAACACTATCAGCAGCGCCACTGATAGCGGTTAATTTGCCAAAAATCGCACCTAGTACGAAAATGAAGAAGAAGCTGCCAAAATAGCCACCTAATCCGCCGGTATACACTTGTAATAGTGCATCGACAGGATTAAGCATATCTGGTGATACAAGCCATGCAGTCACAGCAAGAAATAGGCTGGTGGTAAAGACAGAAATAAAAATATGTATGCCTTTCATACACATAATCATTAATATCGCTAGCCCGATGATTAAACAAATAATACCCATGATTGCCCCACTTATATGTGTTAGGGTTCAATTGACCTGCGTAAATCACGCAGGTCTTTTGTGACTATTAATTAACGTTGTTAAGCAGAAAGCACATCTGCAAAAGTTTGCAGTGCTGTTCTTGCCTGTTCATATGTTTTAGTTTGCTGATCGATTTCGATAATGATGGAAGGAATGCCTTCTCTATCGAGGAATTTCTTCACAATAGGGGCATCAAATTCTTCAGGATCACAGAACTTCGTCAGTAAATAGACGACACCATCGGCGCCTGTGTTTTTCACCATATCGGCAATTAAACGACCGCGTTTTTTCTCTGGATCATACAAAAGTGAACACCCTTCAAGATGGGCTATTTGCTCAGCCATCGCTTCATAAGGTGCTTTGTTTTCAGGAATATCTTGGCGAAACTGACGAGACTCATGCGCGACTTCATCCGCCACAATCGCCATTTTGTTGTCAGCCAAAATTTGTAGAATAGAAGGGCTATCCGCAATAATGCCTGTTACAACAATCTTGTGTCCTTTCCAAGGTTCTGGAGACAAGGTTTTGCATTGTGCAACAATGGTTTCAACGGCTTTTGTATGCTCAACGACATCCATAAAATAACCACTTTTGATCACAGTGTTACGACGTTGTGGTGTGACCAAGTTTGGATGAAGTGCCGCGATATCTGAAAACTCGCGTAATGCGCGACGGCGCTGATTAAACAGATGGATGGCATTTTTCAGTGCATCGTCTGTTACCGCTTGACCTGAAATCTCCCCTAATTGCAGTGCAATTTTCTTATATTGTTCAGTTAAGAATGCAATACCTGCTGGCGTTTTACGGTTCTGTGGATGAACCAATTGAATGAAAGGAACTTGTGGTACACCAGATTTCCAGTTTTGCCCTAAGCATTTTAAGGTGTCACAAAGAGAAGGAATTAAGGCCGCAGACAATTTATTTAATGCCCCATCTAATCCCATCTCAAGAGAAGAAAGCACTAGTGCACAATAGAAAGGAGGAAAATATTTCTTCGCTTCTGAGATCTCACGGCCTTCTGCACCCCAAATACCAAAAGGCACCATACCTGCGGCATAGACAATTTCATTCGGCGTATATTCAGGAAAACAGCCAACAACCTTTTTGCCACTACGAATAAACCCATCTAATTGAGCAACAGGGTTATCAACCACGGCTTGTAACTCATCAAACAACTCCGCTAATGTTTTCATTAGATGTCCCCCTTTTTCATTTCTGCTTTGTTAGCAGCCATAATTTCAGTCAATGCTTCAACACGGGTGACATACTGCGCTTCAGAGAAAACTCGAGGATCAGCTTGGTCGCCATCAAAAGTCACTGTTGGGATCTTAAGTTCATGACGAATACGGCGCTCAATTTCAGGCATAATGCCACTCCAGAGCTTGCAACTACGGTTAACGTGAATAATCGCACCATCAACTTTATTCTGACGGCTCACGTTAATACGCATATCAGCAGCACGTTCAACAGAGACACAGTTAGGAACGTAGGAGTAAGCACGCATCATTTCGTCACTATTTTGATAAATCACACCAAATGCGGTGGCGTAAACAGTGGCAGTTACGTTGATACCTTGCTCTTTTAACGGAGTAGATGTGGCACGCAAGTAAGGCCAGCAGGCAATACCTTCAAAGAGAACTCGGTATTTTTCTTCACCGCGGTAAGTCGATTTTTTCTCTTTGATATTTTGTTCCATCTCTTCACACAGTTGCTCAAAAGCCAGTGCGGCTTCTAATTTACCGCGAGCACAAACAGCAACAGCCATGTGATTAAAGAGATCAAAACCATTCATTGGCGAAGGTTCATATTGGCAATATTCCGCCGCTTTTAACCATGCACGTCCTGTACGCTGCGAAATTTCACAGACTTCTTTAAATTTCTCTTCTGAGAACACTTTGCCTGTGACTTTTTCGAGTTGTTTGATGGCATCATCAAATTGCGCTTGAACATATTTCACCGTTACATCATCGGTGTCATAGTCATTTTTATAAGGAATATCGATAAGGATCATCGGGATATTCAGCTCATAAGCGATATTTTCATACCATTTGATCATGCAGTTACAGATATTGTTACAGCACAGCAAGAAATCAGGCTGTGGCATATCCATCTCTTCACACTGCTTAATATCCATGTAAGAAAGGCTAATGCGTGCATAAGCACAGATATCATTGGAATAACCCATGCTTTCTGCGTGCTCACACATTTTTAAACCCGCACCTTTTGCGGCAATCGCAGCGGCTTGGTTTTCAGGATAAACCACACATAAACCCAGTGTTTCAGCGATTTCTTGCGGGAAGTTTGAGGCGCACCACCCTATTTTTTCACCGCTGTTTTTGGCATCCCACGCACGCTGATAAGCATCAGCGGCAATTTTTTGCAGTCGTTTTTTCGCAGGAATATAATCCGGCGCATTCATATCTACATTGCTCATTTTGATGTTCCTATTGTTAACGCATCGTCTTCCAGTTGATGGCGGTACGCTTCAAAGGCATAAATGGCGGCACCTATCGCCCCGTTATATTGTGATAATGGTGAGGTGGCGATAGGCGCGTTCAGCTCTTCGCTAACATAACGAACAACTTCAAAATTACTGGCAACACCGCCTGTCATGACAACAGGGGCTTCAACACCGACTCGTTTTGCAAGACCTGCAATACGGCTAGCCACAGAGCGGTGAATACCATTAATGACGTCGGGTATTGTTTCGTTATTCGCGAGATGAGAAATAACTTCCGATTCAGAGAACACGGTACAGGTGGAGCTAATCGTGACTTTCTTCGTGGACTTAGCGCCCTCTTGAGCGAGATCGGAAATCTTGGTTTCTAATACTCGCGACATCACATCTAAAAAGCGTCCTGTACCCGCAGCGCACTTGTCATTCATCACAAAGTTCAATAAACGGCCTGCACCATCCATATGAAGTGCTTTAACGTCTTGACCGCCGATATCAATCACTGTTTTCACACCCGGAAAAAGAAAGTGCGCACCTTTCGCATGGCAGCTAAGTTCACTCACTTCTTTGTTGGCTTCTTTCAAAGAATTACGGCCATAGCCTGTTGCGCAAATCCAGCTGATCTGACTGAGATCGCCGCCAAATTGACGCAATACTTCATTGATCGCTTTTTCAGGTCCAGATGTACCAGCGCCAACAGATGCCAATGATTTCGCGACAATCGCGTCACCATTTTTCATGATGATGCATTTCGAGGCTGACGATCCGATATCAACGCCCATTGTGAAAATGTCTTGTTGCATGCCTTTGCTCTCCTGAAAATTAAAAAAGTAAGTGGATTATTCTTTCCACGTCATCACGTCTTTATTGGCTTCAAGGTTTGCTATCTCTTCAGCGCTATACCCTAATTCAGCTAATACAGACGGTGTGTCTTCACCTAACAAAGGGCCACGGCGATATTCAGGTAAACCACTTTCTAAGAAATCAATCGGTGGACGAACTAAGGCTTTTTCACTGCCATTTTTATATTTCATGTTGTAGAAGGTGTTGATTGCCCAAGCTTGTTTATCTTCCAACACTTCTTCCCAAGTTTGCGCAATGCTGAATGGGATATCGTTTTTGGTGAAAATATCTGCCCACTCTGACGCTGTTTTTTGCTCAACTTGCTGCCAAATCAGGTCATATAATTCTGGGGAGCGATTATTTTTCGCCACTTCTTGTAGACGTGTATAACGGGCGTCTTCTGCTAAATCTGGGCGACCAATACAGGAAATAAAGGTTGGGTAATAAGCATCGTAAACAGGCATACAGACTTGAATAAAACGATCATCTTTCGTTTTATAAGCCAAAATAAATGGGCTGGTGGTATTGCGGCGATCGATAGGATAAGGCTGACCATAATCTGGGTATTGTGCCGCTTGGATCATGATGGCTTGAGTGTAAATAGAAGTATGCAACAAGTTAGTTGAAACATACTCGCCTTGACCGATATTTTGAGCACGAATATAAGCAGCTAACACACCTGAAACCAAACCTAATGCACACTGGTGATCGCCAAGGCCAGGGATCACGTTCATAGGTACTGTGCCTTTTTGGTACAGAGAGCCTAAAATACCGCCACGCGCAAAGAATGCTGTGTAGTCAAATCCTGGTAAGTCTTTATCTGGGCCTTCATCGCCATAACCCGTCACGCTGGCGTAAACTAATTTTGGAAAGCGCTGTTTTAACGTTTCATAATCTAAACCCGCACGCTCTCTTGCTCCAGGACGCCAGTTAGTTAAGAAAATGTCTGCTTTTTCTAACAGTTCAAACAGGATTTTTTTCCCTGCTTCTGTTTTGGTATTTAACACAATCCCACGTTTATTGGCGTTTTCTAAATCAAAACTGGTGTTTTCATGTTGATCTAATGGGCGGCCTTCTGTTGGTGCTGTATAGCGTAAGTTATCACCACTTGGAGATTCGATTTTGATTACGTTCGCACCCATATCAGCTAAAATACGACCCGCTGCCGGTACCGCGATAAAGGTCGCCAACTCAACTACGGTGACGCCTTCCAGTGCTTTATGACTTGTCATTTCTTCTCCTAATTATTTTTAGACTTCATACTGCTGTTGTCAGAATGTGGATAAATCCGTTGTCACTTAACTCGCTACTTTGTTTTTTTCATCCTTGATTGAAACGCTATAACCCAGTTGCAATTTCAGCGCTTGCACATCAATTTTTCCGCAAGGGGTATGAGGAAATTCTGTAAAGAAATGGAGTTCTTTGGGGATTTTGTAGCGAGCCAGTCGCTCTTGTAGAAATTCACGTAATTCACTTTCACCAATGCTGTGGCCTTTTTGCACACAAATGGTGGCAATCACTTCTTCACCTAAATCAGCAGACGGAATGCCAAATGCTTTTGTCGCATCAACACCAGCATATTCAGCAATAGCTTCTTCTATTTCACAAAGGCTGATATTTTCACCACCGCGCACCACAATCTCTTTCATGCGATAGGCATAGTGATAATTTCCTTGTTCATCGATACAGCCGATATCACCCGTGTGTAACCAACCCTCTTCGTCTAACGCTTCTTTAGTTTTATCAGGGGCATTGTCATAGCCCATCATCACATGGAAGCCACGCGTACAAATTTCACCTAAAATACCTACTGGCACAGATTTACCTGTTTTCGGATTGATAATTTTCATTTCAACAAAAGGTAAAGGCTTACCAATAGATCCACGTTTTATTGTTAAAGGATCGTTAGGTAATGTTTGGGTACAACAAGGTGAGGCTTCTGTTTGACCATAAGAGACGGTGATGCCTTTCATGCCGAGGATATTTTCGATGTCATCGATTAATGCGGGAGGAAAACTCGCTCCTGCAATAATGCCTTTATCAAGACTAGATAAATCATAGTGAGAAAATTGCTCATGCTTCATTAAGCGACTAAAAATTGTCGGAACGCCATGCATAATAGTGCAACGATAGTCTTGAACGACTTTTAAAACATCTTCAGCACAGTAGTTATCTAACAGAACTAATTGGCATCCTGTTGTTAATGCAAAAAAGAGGCAGGAAGAGAGTCCAAAGCAGTGGAACAGAGGAACCGCAAGACAAATTACATCGTCATGAGTCACACCTAAGCGCTGTGCTGATAACATGGCGTTATTGATGACATTATATTGGCTTAACATGACACCTTTAGGCATCGCTGTACTGCCAGAGGTCATTTGAATAGTCAGCAAATCTTTTGCACTAACTTGTTCAACAGCATGCTGATAAACAGCGTCGGATACGTGTATTGCTTTTTCTTTTAATTGAGATAAAGAGACACTTTTTTCTGCATGTTCATTTCCCATGCTAATAAATAATTGAGGTAATACATCGTTATTTTCGGATGCTTTTTTAGAAAGACAATTAATAACCTCAATAAAATGATTGCTTTTAAAACCATCAGAAAAACAGAGCGCTTTAATTCCAGTTAATCGACATAAATCTAATAACTCTCTTTTTTTAAAATGAAAGTTAATACAAACGACGGGCACACCAATTTGAGCGGCGGCAAGAAAACAGATTATCCATTCCACACTATTAGCAGACCAAATACCTAAACGATCCCCCTTTTTTAAACCAATAGATAAAAAACCACGGGCAACTTGATCCACTTCTTGTTGTAATTGTTGCCAAGTGAGTGTTTTTTTACTTTGATTCTCAATCAAGGCTATTTGTGAAGAATATTGCTTCACTACACTGTTTAGACATTCTTTAACTGTCGTTTCTAATAAGGTCATAAATACCTACTCAACCGCTTCTTTGCTGGTGTTTACGTCTGTAATGACCTTATTCTGAGTAGGGGAAATTATTCATTCTTGGTAAATAACGAACTGTTTTTCGTCATTTGAATAGTACGAGTGAGATTTGTGATTGGCGTCTAGATTTAGCGAGTTAAATATATTTACTAATTAAAGATTAATTAATTGGAATGAAATAGATTTGAAACTGATGCGTTATAAATGTGTTATTATTAAAAATAAAAAAGAGAGCTATTTTATTTAAATAAAGAAAATAAAATCACTCTCTTTTTAATAAAACTATACTCTACTTATTTTAAGTTATAAATAAATCTTATCAATAAATAAAAGATGTAATTTAAATTAAAATAATAAACAATTATTAACTTTTATAACATGTTAATAAAATATTTCCAGAAAGCTTAATAAATAATATCTTTTAGTTTTATCAGAAAAAATAATGAAATTCATTGGGTTTTAATTTTGGGCAAATCAGCTAAATATGTTTTTTACCTCGTTTCATCGGCATGGTTGAAGTCTGATTAAGCGTTAATCCTTTAGTTTCTGGTGCAAACAAGACTGAAATTATCATACCAAACAGTGAAATTGCGGCTCCCACCAGCATGGTGGTGTTAATGCCATAAGTGGCAATAAAGGCAGGAAGAGCACACGTTGAGATAACTGTACCAATACGGCTTATTGACATAATGATGCCCACTGCTGATGCCCGAATATCTGTCGGAAACAATTCGTTAGGATAGAGCCATTGTAAAATTCCGGGGCCACCAGAAAAGAACGCGTAAGTCGCAAAGGCTAAGATAACAAATAAGATAGGTAGATCAGGAAAAACGCCGAGCACTAATAATGCCAACGTCATCATGGCAAAACTACCAATTAATAACGGACGTCGCCCTGTTTGGTTTAACCAAAACATGGCAGGAATACAACCAAACATAAAGAATAGACTAATGACTACATTACCCAGCGCCGCACTCCTTCCCGCATCCCATCCTAATAAACCGACAATTTGAGGCCCAAAGGTATAAATGGCAAACATCGGGATCACTTGGCAAGTCCAAATCACTGCAACAAAGAGCACGAAAGAAAAGTGACGCTTATTAAATAACTCGATAAAACGTGTTGTTTTGGCATCTTCCGCTTCAAAAACCACAGGCTCACCAAAGAGCTTGATCATCATTTCATTGCACTCTTGAATACGCCCTTTACGTATTAACCAAAGGGGTGATTCAGGGAGATCAAAACGACCAATTAAAATAATAACGCAAGGAATAAAGGCACTACCAAGCATCCAACGCCAACCATCCTCAATATCATATAAAAGATAACCGACCAAATTGGCGCAAGTCGCCCCGATATACCACATAGCGGCAATAAATCCGACCGCAAAAGCGCGTTGTTTTTTATTGGAAAATTCGGTGATCATTGACGTTGCGATAGGATAGTCAGCACCAATCACAATCCCAATAAGGAATCGCATCACCAACAAACCCACTGGGGTTGAAACAAACATCGTCGCGATAGAAATAATGGCAATAGCCACAATATCCACAAGGAACATTTTACGGCGACCCACTTTGTCACAAATATAACCAAAGAGTGATGTGCCAATAAAAAGCCCTGCTAATGTCGCTGCACCAAGCAGACCAATCCATCGTGTATCAAGTTGTAATAACGGTGTGAGTTGCTCTAATGCCACACCGATAATCACTAATACATAGCCGTCAAGAAAAGGGCCGCCACTGCCCCATAACATCACTCGACGATGCACAGAGGTAAAACGAATATCATCAAAGTTTCTGGGTTGCATGACTGCGTCCTGGTATTTTTTCTAAATAAAACAAAGAAAGAAAAGCTCCCAGGCCGGAGACAGCACTGGGAGAAAAGTAGCGAGCCGTCATCCGTAACGATATTCCACGCCAAATGTACCGCGTGGATATTCCCATTTTTCAAGCGCACTGTCTAAACCGAGAATTCGACAAGTTCCACATTCTAAACAACCAGCATAATCAAAACTGATAGTGCCATCTTCTTGTTTTTTATAAAGACCCGCAGGGCAGGCTTTAACTAAGGTTTCTAGCACCTGCATATCAGGTTGCTCTTTGACGACGATATGTGGATTTTCCTCATCGACATTAAATTTATTGATGCCTAATTTGACATCGACATTTACGGGAGAACTCATATTGCTTTTGCTCCTTTGATCCCATCTTTGATTAGGTTCATCCAGCCGACCTTTTTGGTATGACGCATTAGGGTTTTACGCATAGGTACTGGCGCTTCACCCGTAACAGTAAAGAGATCTTTGGCAATACCAACGACCATTTCAGGATAAGCGGTGAACATACGAGGGTTATCAAGTAAATCAGGCATACGCTGATAAGCTTTCATATCGCGTAAAGGACCATCTTCTAAATGCTTGAGATATTCATTTAGCGTTTGTTTGCTAAAATCATTTTTCTCCATTGCCGATAGCACGGTTTTTGCAGCAGCTTCGCCGGAGGCCATCGCTAAATCCATGCCACGAATAGTAAAGCCAAGGTTCATACACATCCCTGCTGCATCACCAGCAATCAATACGCCATCACGTACTAATTCGTGTTGCATTCTTAACCCAGCTTCAGGAACAACGTGCGCACCGTATTCCACCATTTTTCCGCCTTCAATCAGCGGTGCGACAACGGGATGCTGTTTAAAATCTTCTAGCATTTGTGGTACCGACTTTTTAGCGTCTTTAATATGGTGAAGCCCACACACCAGACCTAAAGAAAGCGTGGTTTTATTGGTATATAAAAAACCGCCCCCCATTAATCCATCGGTGGGCGAACCCGCAAATAACCAAGCTGCACCTTCATTATCTTTTAGGTTGAAGCGGTCTTTAATCACACTTTCAGGGAGTTCGATAATCTCTTTTACGCCTACCGCCACATTTTCGGCCGCAACACGTTTGGTCATGCCTAGTTGTTCAGCCAAGATGGAATTCACACCATCAGCAAGGATCACTGCTTTGGCTTCTAACACATCACCATCGGCTTCAACGCCAACAATTTTGCCATCACGCTCGACTAACTTATCAACACGAATGCCTGTGATACATTGCGCACCCGCGTTTTCGGCTTGCTCCATTAGCCATTGGTCAAACTCACCCCGTAATACAGACCAAGAGGCCGTTTTTGGGTTATTCCCTTCAGCATTTTGGTAATCAATCGTCATTGCGCCTGTTTGCGTCATAAATGACAATTTTTCATGAGTGATCACGCGTTCAACAGGCGCTTCTTGCGCAAACTCAGGAATGATGCGCTCAAGGGTATGTGCATACATACGACCACCGGTTACATTTTTCCCGCCAGCGTAGTTACCTCTTTCTATTAGCAATACTTGTGCGCCTTCTCTTGCTAAAACAAGAGCCGCCACAGATCCTGCTAATCCTGCGCCAACAATAATGGCATCGAAAATATCTTCGGAATCGGACATAACATCTCCAGAATTTGCGATAAACAGCAGAGAAGTTCCCTTCCCTGCTTAAATAAATCAGTTAGATAATTGACGAGTTAATGCAGGTAGAACCTTCATTAAGTCACCGACAATACCGTAGTCAGCGAATTGGAAGATAGGTGCATTTTTGTCTTTATTAATAGCAACAATGATTTGAGCGCCATTAGCGCCGACCATATGTTGAATTTGCCCTGAAATACCCGCAGCTAAATAGAGTTCAGGTTTCAGCATCAGATTGGAAATACCGACATAACGCTCGTGTTCCATCCACTTCTCATTTTCAGCAACAGGACGAGAACAGGCGATTTCAGCACCAATGGCTTTAGCGAGTTCTTCTGCAATAGCGATATTTTCTTTGCTGCCGATACCGCGACCCACGCTGACAACAAAACGTGCTTTGTCTAAATCAACGGCATTGATTGCGCGTGGTTGAACTGAATTGCGAACGATGGTTTGAGCTGGGGCAATCCATGCGACTTTTTGTGCATCACCTGTAGCGTCAGTTTCGGGTGCAACATCAAAAGCACCCACGCTTGCAGTTACAACACAGTAAGGGGTTTTCAGGGTTTCATCACCAAAGGCAAGACCACCGTAAACCATATGTTTTGTCACAAGAGAATCACCGTCTGCTTTTAAAGATTGTGCATCATTAGACACAACCGCCTCTAAACGATGACCTAAGCGAGCGGCTAATAATTTGCCACGGCGCGTGTTAGGCAGTAGCACTAAACCTGTATCGCCTTTCTGTTTGATGGTTTCAACCATGCTTTGTGCATAGTCTTCAATAATGCGATCGTCAGGTTTGCCTTCTAATTGGAAAACGGCTGTTGCACCTAATTTAAAGGCAGCAACGCTTTGCTCATCATTCAATGTAAATACATTGATAGATTGTCCTAATGAAGAAGCGCCACCCATTAATTCTGGTAAACGGGAAAGTGCATCACTAAATACCCAAACAGTTGAAAACTGGCTCATAACTCCCCCTATTACTTAAGAATTTTACGTAAATGTTCTGCCAACTCAGCAATCTGATCATCGCCATCACCTTCAATAATGATGCGTTGACGAACTTTCTGTTTTGGTGCAGCCACTTTTTGTTCTGAACGCGCAGTAATCGCATCCAGACCAAGATCGGCAACACTCCATTGCTGAACAGGTTTCTTGGCGGCGCCAAGAATGGCTTTCATCGAAGGAATTTGAGGAGTGTTAATATCGGTAGATACCGCAATAACAGCAGGTAATGGAATTGTCAGTGTTTCGATTTCATTTTCTAATTCACGCTCAACCGTAATTGAATCATTAGAAAGAGAAACAATTTTGTTAATACCATTTATTGCTGGAATATTTAGGATTTCACCCACCAGCAAGCTAACTTGTTGTGAACTTAGATCCGCAGATCCATCACCACAAAGAATTAAGTCATAACCTTTTTTAGTCGCAGCCGCAGCCAGTGCAACCGCCGTTTGATAAGGCAGAGAGGCTTCAAATTGATCATCAACTACAACCACTAAATCGTCAGCACCACGAGAAAGAACGTCTTTGCGTGCTTTCGCATTTGTCAGTGATTTACCACCAACACTCATTGCCGTGATTTGAATGCCCTCAAGTTGAGTTTTAAGCTGATTAGCGGCTTCAATCGCATTTAAATCATATTGGCTGATTTTGGTGTTAGCACGAGAAAAATCCAGCGAACTGTCTGCGCTATTTACCGTAATATCCTGCTCATCGGGAACACTCTTGTAACATGTAATAATATTCATTACATCTCCTGAAATTAATAAATAATGTCATTTGCTCTGGCAATGTAATATAGAATTAACACAATTAAGTGTTTAAAAAATTAAACCTAGGTCACCAATATTGAACATTATTAAATAATGAATCGATAGGTTTCAATATTGCCAAATACATCACCAATATTGAAATTAATTTTAATTGAAGTGAATAACTTTCAATATTGCTACTTTGATCAACAATATTGAAGGTAATAAGCATAATGTTATTTAACGTTCAATATTGCCACCGAGATCAACAATATTGAAAGACAGAATATAACAACCCTATTACATACCAGCTGATAGCGATAACTATCAATAAGTTACAATGAAAATAAAACGTTATAAAACGTAACATAAAATCGACAAAAAGAATAGTGTGAAGTGAATAACAGAATAGATTTCTTATAATATCCATCATTCTTTATCATTAATGGATTTATGGATTAGCCAATCACTTTATTTTTCTATTATGATGAAAACTCAATAGACTAAATAGATAGAATTAAACTCAAATGCTTTATTAGATATTAGGAATTAACACTACTTAAACTTCTGCGCTAAATATATTTGGAAAATTTACCTATGAGCAAAGATAATAAAAAGGCTGGAATAGAACCGAAGGTTTTTTTTCCGCCATTAATCATTGTTGGTATTTTATGTTGGTTAACGGTACGTGATCTTGACGCTTCAAATGAAGTGATTAACGCCGTATTCAGCTATGTTACCAATGTCTGGGGTTGGGCCTTCGAATGGTATATGGTCATTATGTTCGGGGGTTGGTTTTGGTTAGTCTTTGGACGTTATGCCAATAAACGTCTTGGGGACGATAAGCCAGAATTTAGTACCGCAAGCTGGATCTTTATGATGTTTGCGTCTTGTACATCCGCAGCCGTCCTCTTCTGGGGTTCGATTGAAATATACTACTACATTTCAAGCCCTCCTTTTGGAATGGAAGCTTACTCAACTCAAGCAAAAGAAATTGGTCTAGCTTATAGTTTGTTCCACTGGGGTCCTTTACCTTGGGCAACTTATAGCTTCTTATCTGTCGCTTTCGCTTACTTCTTCTTTGTTCGCAAAATGGAGGTTATCCGCCCAAGTAGTACCTTAACGCCATTAATCGGTGAAAAACACGTTAATGGTATTGTGGGTACTATCATTGATAACTTCTATCTCGTTGCGTTAATTCTGGCAATGGGTACTAGCCTTGGTTTAGCAACACCGTTAGTTACTGAATGTATTCAATACTTATTTGGTATTCCTCATACCTTGCAATTAGACGCCATTATTATCTCTTGCTGGATCTTATTAAATGCAATTTGCGTGGCATTCGGTCTGCAAAAAGGGGTGAAAATCGCTAGTGATATTCGTACTTACCTGAGCTTCTTAATGTTGGGTTGGGTGTTTATCGTCGGTGGTGCGAGCTTTATCGTCAATTACTTCACCGATTCTGTCGGTACATTGATGATGTATATGCCTCGGATGCTGTTCTATACAGACCCTATCGGCAAAGGCGGATTCCCTCAAGGCTGGACCGTTTTCTATTGGGCTTGGTGGGTTATCTACGCCATTCAAATGAGTATCTTCTTAGCCCGTATTTCTAAAGGTCGTACTGTTCGTGAATTGTGTTTAGGGATGGTTTCCGGTTTAACCGCAGGGACTTGGTTAATTTGGACAATCCTTGGTGGTAACACCTTACAACTGATTGACCAAAACATTCTCAACATTCCACAACTGATTGAACAATACGGTGTTCCACGCGCCATTATCGAAACATGGGCAGCATTACCACTAAGCACAGCGACAATGTGGGGCTTCTTTATCCTCTGCTTTATTGCCACTGTCACCTTAATTAACGCCTGTTCTTACACACTGGCAATGTCCACTTGCCGCTCAATGAAAGAAGGCTCTGAGCCACCTTTATTAGTACGCATCGGCTGGTCTGTGCTGGTTGGTGTTATCGGCATCATTCTATTAGCACTTGGTGGTTTAAAACCAATTCAAACCGCCATTATTGCTGGAGGATGCCCACTATTTTTCGTCAATATCATGGTCACCTTGTCCTTTATTAAAGATGCCAAAGTACATTGGAAAGACTGATCCGCTATACGCAAAGAATGACACATTAAGAGGTTATTAACATGGATTTTAGATTGAATGATGAGCAGGAACTGTTTGTTGACGGTGTCCGCGAATTAATGGCCAGTGAAAACTGGGAAGCTTATTTCGCCGAGTGTGATCGCGAAAGTAAATACCCAGAGCGTTTTGTCAAAGCCTTAGCGGATATGGAAATCGACAATCTGCTTATCCCTGAAGAGCACGGTGGATTAAATGCGGGTTTTGTCACTGTTGCGGCTATTTGGATGGAGTTAGGTCGTTTAGGTGCGCCAACTTACGTGCTTTATCAATTACCAGGTGGTTTTAACACTGTATTGCGTGAAGGCACACAAGAGCAAATCGATAAAATTATGGCGTTCCGCGGTACAGGTAAACAGATGTGGAACTCTGCAATTACAGAGCCGGGCGCAGGTTCAGATGTCGGTAGCTTACAAACGACTTATACCCGTAAAGATGGCAAAGTTTACCTTAATGGTAGCAAATGCTTTATCACCAGTAGTGCATACACCCCTTATGTTGTCGTGATGAGCCGTGACGCAGCATCACCTGATAAACCTATCTTCACCGAATGGTTTGTGGATATGAGTAAGCCGGGTATCAAAGTAAACAAGTTGGAAAAACTGGGTTTACGTATGGATAGCTGCTGTGAAATCACGTTTGATAACGTTGAGCTTGAAGAAAAAGATATGTTTGGCCGCGAAGGTAACGGCTTTAACCGTGTTAAAGAAGAGTTCGATCACGAGCGTTTCTTAGTGGCACTCACTAACTACGGTACAGCAATGTGTGCATTTGAAGATGCCGCTCGTTATGCCAACCAACGTGTGCAATTTGGTGAAGCTATCGGTCGTTTCCAACTTATTCAAGAAAAATTCGCTCATATGGCGATCAAACTCAATTCAATGCGCAACATGTTATATGAAACTGCATGGAAGAGTGACAACAACTTAATCACTTCTGGTGATGCTGCAATGTGTAAATACTTCTGCGCAAATGCGGCATTTGAAGTGGTTGATAGCGCAATGCAAGTGCTTGGTGGTGTTGGTATTGCTGGCGAGCACCGTATTTCTCGTTTCTGGCGTGACCTTCGTGTTGATCGTGTGTCTGGGGGTTCTGATGAAATGCAGATCCTGACATTAGGACGTTCAGTACTTAAACAGTATCGCTAATTAATCACGAATAACTCTCTCATCACTCGGTGAGAGAGTTTTCACTCAGACCACTTACGAGGTGACGCTATGACAGAACATTTACCAATGCCACAATTCGGCCCACTTTCAGGGGTTCGTGTTGTGTTTTCAGGAATTGAAATTGCAGGGCCATTCGCAGGACAAATGTTCGCAGAATGGGGAGCTGAAGTGATTTGGATTGAAAACGTTGCATGGGCTGATACCATTCGCGTTCAACCTCACTACCCTCAACTTTCTCGCCGTAATTTACATGCACTATCGTTAAATATCTTTAAAGACGAAGGTCGTGATGCATTCCTAAAATTAATGGAAACCACCGACATCTTTATTGAAGCCAGTAAAGGCCCTGCCTTTGCACGTCGTGGTATTACCGATGAAGTTTTATGGGAGCATAATCCTAAATTAGTTATCGCGCATTTATCGGGCTTTGGCCAATATGGCGATCCGCAATACACCAACTTACCCGCTTATAACACTATTGCTCAGGCATTCAGTGGCTACTTGATCCAAAACGGTGACAAAGATCAGCCAATGCCTGCTTTCCCTTATACCGCAGATTATTTCTCAGGAATGACCGCAACCACTTCCGCTTTAGCTGCACTGTATAAAGTTCAACAAACAGGCAAAGGCGAAAGTATTGATATCGCCATGTATGAAGTCATGTTGCGTATGGGGCAATACTTCATGATGGATTATTTCAATGGTGGCGAAATCTGTCCTCGTATGACCAAAGGGAAAGATCCGTACTACGCAGGCTGTGGGCTTTACCGTTGCCAAGATGGTTTTATCGTGATGGAAGTGGTGGGTATTACTCAAATTGAAGAGATCTTCAAAGATATCGGCCTTGCACATCTACTGGGTACACCAGAAGTTCCAGAAGGCACTCAACTTATTCACCGTATTAATTGCCCTCATGGTCAATTATTCGAAGATAAGTTAGATGAATGGTTGGCAAAACAACCGATTACTGACGTGCTGCAACGCCTGTCTGAACTCAATATTGCCAGCGCTAAAGTGCTGACTATTCCTGAGCTTGAAGACAACCCGCAATATGTCGCACGTGAGTCTATTACCCAATGGCAAACCATGAATGGCGAAACCTGCAAAGGGCCAAATGTGATGCCGAAATTCAAAAATAATCCGGGAAAAATCTGGCGTGGTATGCCATCTCACGGCATGGACACTGACGCTATCTTGAAAAACATCGGTTATAGCGACGAACAAATCAGGGGGCTGGTCGATAAAGGGCTGGCTAAAATCGTAAAGTAACACCGTAAAATTCAGACACAGCACTCCTTTCAAATCGTGTCTGAATTCACGGCAAAAGTATGGGATAACAGTTTAATGGATGTGATTGGCAAACAAAACTTACGTCAAATGTGGGATGATTTGGCAGAGGTTTATGGCACAAAAACAGCGCTAATTTTTGAATCCGCACAAGGACTCGTGAGACAATTTAGCTACAGTGAATTAAATGAAGAGATCAATAGAACCGCAAATCTTTTCCATGCTGGTGGCATAAAAAAAGGCGACCATGTTGCCTTACATCTTGATAACTGCCCTGAATTTTTCTTTTGCTGGTTTGGGCTGGCAAAAATTGGTGCTGTAATGGTGCCCATTAATGCGCGCTTTATGTATGAAGAGAGCGCATGGATAATCAATCACTGCCAAGCCCATTACGTGGTCACTCGTGATCATTTCTATCCGATTTACCAACCTATGTTGCAGGATGAACAAAACCCTTTAACGCAGCTGTTTTTAATTTCTGAAAATGCGATATCTACTGAAAAAGGGGTTGTAGATTTTTTAAAAGAAAAAGCCAAACATCCTGTTACGCTTAATCATCACACCCCATTAAGTGTGGATGATACTGCTGAAATTCTTTTCACATCGGGCACCACATCGCAACCTAAAGGTGTGGTTATCACGCACTATAACTTACGCTTTGCGGGTTATTACTCATCATGGCAAAACGCATTACGGGAAGACGATATTTATCTTACCGTGATGCCAGCATTTCATATTGATTGCCAATGCACGGCATCACTCCCTGCTTTTTCTGTGGGTGCCACCTTTGTTTTACTCGAAAAATACAGTGCAAGAGCCTTTTGGAAGCAGATCCTTAAGTATCAAGCAACAGTAACAGAGTGCATTCCAATGATGATGAGAACCTTAATGGCACAGCCCGTTTCATCAGAAGAAAAGCAACACAAATTACGCGAAGTGATGTTCTATCTCAATCTCGCAGATGAAGAGAAAGACGCCTTTATTGAACGCTTTAACGTGCGATTACTCACCTCTTACGGCATGACAGAAACTATTGTTGGTTTAATCGGTGATAGACCTGGCGATAAACGTCGCTGGCCGTCAATCGGTAGACCTGGTTTTTGCTATCAAGCTCAAATCAGAGACAAACAAAACAACGAAGTGCCTGATGGCGTTGTGGGTGAGATCTGCGTAAAAGGCGAACCTGGGAAAACCTTATTCAAAGAGTATTACAACCGACCTGATGCAACAGCTAAAGCATTAGAGCCTGAAGGTTGGTTACATACTGGTGATTATGGTTACCGAGACGATGAAGGTTTTTTCTATTTCGTTGATCGCAGTTGCAACATGATCAAACGTGGAGGCGAAAACGTCTCTTGTGTTGAGATTGAAAACATCATTAGTTCACATCCCAAAATTCAAGATGTGGCGGTTATTGGTGTACCTGATGATATTCGTGATGAAGCCATTAAAGCTTTTGTGGTGCTCGTTGAAGGTGAAACCTTAAGTGAAGAAGAATTCTTCCATTTCTGTGAGCAAAATATGGCGAAATTTAAAGTTCCCTCCGCGGTTGAGTTTAAAGAGGGTTTGCCGCGTAATTGCTCAGGAAAGGTGATCAAAAAGCATTTGAAATAAGCCATAGGTCGGTTTTAACAATCACCCAATAACCTCAATCATAAATGCTTATTTTTGATGACGAAAAGGAATACAACATGAGCCAATCATTACACCTAACAACGCGTGGTTCAGTACTTGAAATTGTATTAGATAGACCAAAAGCAAACGCTATTGATGCAAAAACCAGCCATGAAATGGGTGAAGTTTTTCTGCGTTTTCGAGATGATCCAAGCTTACGTGTTGCCATTATTACGGGCGCGGGCGAACGCTTTTTCTCCGCAGGTTGGGATTTAAAAGCCGCCGCAGAAGGTGAAGCGCCTGATGCAGACTTTGGTGCGGGTGGTTTTGCAGGTTTAACCGAGCTTTTTGATCTCAATAAACCCGTCATTGCGGCAGTTAACGGCTATGCTTTTGGTGGTGGCTTTGAATTAGCGCTCGCCGCTGACATGATGGTTTGTTCAGACAATGCTTCTTTTGCCTTGCCAGAAGCGCAATTGGGCATTGTCCCTGATAGTGGTGGAGTCCTGCGTTTACCAAAACGTTTACCGCCTGCTATCGTCAACGAAATGCTGATGACAGGTCGTCGTATGAATGCAGATGAAGCACTTCGTTGGGGTATTGCAAACCGTGTTGTCAGTTCTGCTGAATTAATGGATAGCGCACGCGAACTCGCCGATCAAATCGCTAATAGCGCCCCATTGGCTGTAGCGGCTTTAAAAGAGATTTATCGTGCCACCAGCGAGCTTTCTATTGAAGAGGGCTACAAATTAATGCGCAGTGGCGTATTAAAACATTACCCAAGTGTTTTACATTCAGAAGATGCCACAGAAGGGCCTCTTGCCTTTGCTGAAAAACGCACACCTGAATGGAAAGGACGGTAATTATTGTTAATCTCGATAATACAACAATGAGGAAAACTGATGAGTATCTACGCGTTTGAAGGTCTTGTTCCTGTGGTTCATCCAACAGCTTATGTTCATCCATCTGCTGTATTAATTGGTGATGTGATTATTGGTGCTGGCGTTTATATCGGCCCTCTAGCTTCACTAAGGGGAGACTATGGACGCTTGATTGTTGAAGCAGGCGCAAACCTTCAAGACGGTTGTATCATGCACGGTTATACCGATATGGACACCATTGTGAGAGAAAATGGACACATTGGGCATGGTGCAATCCTTCACAGTTGTATTATCGGGCGTGACAGTTTAGTCGGTATGAATAGCGTGATTATGGATGGTGCCGTCATTGGTGAAGAAAGTATTGTTGCCGCCATGAGCTTTGTAAAAGCGGGTTTTAAAGGACAGCCGCGACAAATGTTAATAGGAAGCCCTGCAAAACATGTGCGTGATATTACTGATCAAGATATGGAGTGGAAACGGATGAACACCCGTGAATACCAAGATTTAGCGGTACGTTGTCGCCAAAGCTTGGTAGAAACAACACCTTTAACGGCGCCTGAACCTAATCGCCCACGTTTACGTGGCACAACAAACGTTAAACCTAAAGGTCAGTAATAAATGACGACAGGCGTCATTAACGCCTGTCGAATTTATTCGATTTTTTGAGTAAAACTTAATTTCTCAGATTAGCGACGTTGCGATTTCGACAACATCCATTGCCATTTTTGCTCATGGTTTAATCCATGAGGGATCATCGTTGCCAATTTTTCAGGTGAACTTTGACTGCTTTTACCTTGAATATGTCCTTTTATGCGAGAATAAAGCTGAGGATCGATATGACTCACTTTGATCATACGTTGGCATTGGCAACCTCTGCCTTCAAGCTGATTAGGCACGCTTTTTGTTTCACATTCAATTTCTTTTACATCAGAAAGAATGTAAGAAACGATATTAATCGCATTGCATTGAGGAATATCGAATTTTTTCGCGATCTCTTTTGCACTTACCCAGCGCTCTTGCTCTTGAACCCAATCAGCAATTGACAGATAGAGTGGTTTATTCATGTATTCTTCACACATATTTACTCCAGTATCACAAATAAAGTTTTATTTATCGCTAAATAAAGATAATAACTGAATATGTTAATTATCATTGCACCGCGGAGTATCGGTTTTCCCTGTTAATATAGGTAAGTTAACTACCCCATCAATATAATATTAGTTTATTTTTAACAACCAAACTCTTTAATTAACACACCTGTCACAATTTATTATTTTGTTATTAAAGCAAAAGTAATAACAATTAAACCGAGTAAAAACAAAAAATTAATTAAATATTAAAATATAAAAAACACCTCAAGCAACCAACAATAACCTATTGATATAAAAGATATTTTTAACAACAAAACAAAAAATAAATAGATTATATTAATAATCCATTTATAGACTAACATTATAGTAATAGATCTAAATTTAGAATGCCAGAAAGGTGGCTTATTATTAGATGTAAATCAATAATCGTTTATTTTAAGCTATATTAACCTAGTTATTAATACATTAGTAAAAGTGAAGATAAATATCTACATACGCAAAAATCGATAAATTAAGTGCCATATAGCGATATAGCACTTAATCTCATATTATTAATTTGATTATAAAGAACGACGATCAAATGCAGTTTGCCAATCGTCAGCAAATCTATTCACAGCATCGTCAACCACAGGTGAACGGATAATTGAGTAAGCAAGCTCAATCGGTAATGTCACCGAAGAAGCCCCTGCTAATAAACAATCGACCACTTGACGTGGTGTTTTAAAACTCGCGGCTAGGATTTTTGTGGGTAAATTATGCATGGTAATCAGCGTTTGTAATTCCTTTACCACTCTGACCCCATCAGAACCTTGTCTATCCATTCGATGTACATAAGGCGCAATATAGTCAGCGCCTGCTAATGCCGCCATTAAACCTTGAGAAACACTGTAAATCGCCGTGCCTAATACCAGCATATTTTTTTGTTTTAATTGTTTAATGGCAACTAAACCTGCTTCAGTAACCGGTATTTTAATCACGGTATTATCGGCAATATTCCCAAGATGCAATGCTTCTTCAATCATGGTGTCCACATCACTGGCAATAACCTGCGCAAATAGACGACCTTTACCGCCCATAGCGGCTTTTAATTCAGGTAATAGGGTTTCAATATTTTGTGCGGATTTAGCAATAATGGAAGGATTTGTGGTCACACCCGCAATAGGAAGAACTTGAGAGAGTTTTCTGACTTCGTCGATATCCGCTGTATCTAAATAGATTTCCATAATCGCACCTTAATGATGTTGGTTTTAAGCTAAATAATTATAGATATAACATAGAAAATAACATTGTGAGCGGTGGATTTCTAGTCGATTTAATGAAAATAGCGCCCATGTTAAGGCACTATTAATTGAATAACGATAATAAATAGTTGTTTTTTATTTAATAAAAAATATGAGCTCTAATCTAAATTTAAAATTTAGATTGAGAATTTATTTATATTTGAAAATAAACAGTATTAAAAATAATACTATTATTGATATTAAATAATTATTTACATTAAGTTAAATTGATTACTCTTTAAATTCAGCATCAATCACTTGATAAAATGCATTCCCTGTATCTGCAATATCCCAAACTCCTAAAATAACTTGATACCCCGTTCTTTTTGGTATATTGCAGTTTAATTCTACTGTTTTCATTGGTACTGTTCCATTATCAAATCGCTGACAAAAAGGGGTTAAATCAAAATCATCTCGAGTAAGCGGTTTATTGACATCCCACTCCGGTTTAGTAATAAAAAACCGCCATGAAGCGGTACTATGTGGGGCTGTTAATGTCCATTTAAAGGTATATTCTCCGCTTTTTATATCAACTTTATGCCAACGGTCGGCACTTTGTTGATTTAATTGAGAAAATTTAGCTTTTCCTCCACTCGCAATTTCGCCATCTTTAGGCCCCGTCTCAGGAAATCCCTTAGGGCCTTCAACAGATTGTGGCTCATATTGTATATCGCCACAGTTTTTATTTAAGTTGTTGCCTTTGGATGAACAAAGAAAAGCTCTGCTAGGTGGCTTATCTATATAACCATGTTTTAGCGTCACATCGGCTAATGCCGTTGAGATAAAACCCGCTGATGATAATAATAATGTTGCAGTAAATACCATAAGTTTATTTTTCTTCATAATAAAGCCTCAATAATTATTAATAAATGTTTTTAAATATAATGATTGCATCAATCACATTAGATATTAGTCGAAAATAGATAATTGAATATCCATTTATTAAGAACTGTGAGCAATATCGCGATTTAATTTAATATTAAAATGGAACTAACACTGTTATTTAATATTTATTAGATAACTATCAATCATAAAAATAATAAATTTAATTATTTTTAATACTTTATTTTATATTTTATTAATAAAACTAAAATCATCAACATAAGATAAAAACAACCCAAATGAGACAGGAAAACTGTCTCACTGGACTGCCTTTTTTGGGTCTACTTTAAGTAGACATTATTATCTAATCACTCATATCCCATGAGCTGAGTAAAAAATGATGGTGCCTTAATCAACTTTATATACCGATAAGGATTTGTTTTTATTGAAAACCCTCTTAGCTCTTTCATAAGTTACATTTTTTAGCTGAGGATATTCATCCGAATACATATCACGGGCAAAATCTTTCCATTCACTTTCACTTTCAAATTGGCCAGCCATATAATATATAAACTGTATTGCCTCCTCTTGATCCTCAGGAGGACGTGACGTAGGATTTTTTGTGAACTCTGCTTGAGTAATTTCTGGGTTTGCAGCCTTATTCATCCTCATAAGTAACTCTTCTGCTTTTCCTGTCGGAAGACGCTTCTGTTGTTTATCGATAATATGTTCAGTCCATTTATATAAGTCTGAAGTTACATTTTGGAGGCAAAAATTTTCAGAATCTAAATCTCTGGTAAGGTAAGGAGTCATAAAATCATATAAATTTCCTCGTTCTTTGTTCTGATTAACTAAATCTTTAGGTGGTCGCCTGAAACCTTTTGATTTACGCATGATATTGCTTCCACCGGATAGAACGCCTTCAGGCTGTAAGTCAATATACAAAGCGGCTAATTTAGTCATCGTTTCATTAAACTGTTCTCCTTGTAACGTACGCATTCCACCTCTCCCTGTTTCAACAATTCCTACCAGACGTTCAATAGTGTTAATAATTAGTTCGTTTTTGGAATTAGAAACATTCAACTGGGATTGCCTGCCTGATTCAGATGCGCCAAAAGTACCACTAACGGTGGATATATCGTTTGAGGAATTGCGCTCTCTTCCACCAGCTCTAATTGCATTTAATCTTTTGAACATCAAGCCATTGTCATCAATATACGATACCGGATTCCCTTTCACCATGCGGTATAAATTAAGCCCATCAATCGTACCTGCGGGATCAGCACTTAACCAACGGCCAATCCACGGCTGATAATAACGATAACCGTAGTAATACATGCCTGTAGAGTCTTTTTCTTTACCTGAATAACGAATGGTTTTGTAATCAGCCTCCACTGCATTTTCGCTAGACCAAATCGCAGTTCCCCCATAAGGGTAATACTCCTCATAACTGACTAATTGCCCTTGACCATCGGTTTCTAATCCACTGTTACCCACACCGTCATCATAGCTATAACGCAGTGAATTATTTTCAATTCCTTTCGGTGTACCAATCTCCCAACACAATGCTCTGACTTTTGCACTAGTACCCGCCTTAACGTTCACTACCGCATATTTTTCCGTCACAGGATTATCATTCACTTCCCATATTTCAATATTCGGTAAATAGTGCGTAGTGACTCTTTCTAAATGACCGTTAGCAGTTTTACGCCCGCGTATTTTCGTCACACGTTGGCTCGCACTGTTATATTGATAGGTTTCCCTTTCATAAAAGTGTCCACCTTCACCGATATCATTTGTCTCTTTCAGATGATTACGGCTATCCCAAATAATGGCATCGCCATTTAACAGCTTGATTAAATTACCACTCTCATCAAAATAGCTATCTACGTTTTGAGGTTCTGAACACTGTGACTTTAATAAGGCGCGATTAGTTTTATTAGATACGGTAATATCTTGGGTAAAATTTTGTTGCGCAATAGGAGAGTTATGGCGAATTTGCGTTAAATTACCACCTCTGTCATAAGCGTATAAACGGGTATAATTGGTATAGCTTTGTGCATCTTTCACTAACGTGGTAATAGTTTGAGATTGCATAGATGCGGGTGTTTGCTGATTGGCAGATTCACGACCTGTTGCACTCACTAATTGATACAGAGAGTCATACACATAACGATTTTCAGGCACGATTTTCTGATTACGCCAGTAGCGAGTCGCTTCAGCATCATTTTTCAGACAAATAATATTGCCGACAGGATCGTACTCATAACGCAGATCTTGCATAATCTTCGCACCCAAAACATGCCCTTGAGGACGCTGGGTTTTGACATGCAGTAAACGTTGGGTTTCAGGCTCGTATTCATAAGTGGTAACTAATCCATTACCATTCTCTTCACGCAGTTTTTGCCCCGCTGCTGAATAAGAAAGTGAACGCAAAATAGTTTGTTCAGATTGCCCTTTTAAGGTCAACCAAGTTTGTTTTACAAATCCTGCAATATCATAGGCGATACGGCGTTTATTCCCCTTTGCATCCGTCTCTTCTAATACCGCGCCTGTTGCATCATAAGTATATTGAGTGATAAATTTTTCAGCTCGCTCAATACTATCATCTTCATTATCTGAATCCCAGTTAATATAACTACCGTAATATAATTGTTGCGTTTCGGATAACACGGCTCCTAATAATGAAAAGCTATCGACTGTTTTTTTTCCTGCGGTATCATAATGTTCAATACATTTTCCTACCTGATTTTGTACGATGCCTTCATCTAATCCTTGTCCCCATTTAAATTTTTGTACTACGGCAATACTGCTTTCACCCAGTGTTCCTTCTTTGACTTGTTCTAAATAGCGCTCAAAGCGTTGATCTGAATATTCATAAGTTGTAACAGTACCTTTGCCATTAATCTGTTGTGCAACAGTGCCTTCAATATCATTGAGATTAACGTGACTACCATTATCAATGCCTTTTGAGAAAGATAATGCCCCACCTAAACTCACTATTTGTTGAATATTCGGTTGTATTGCTGAATTTGATTGTTGTGTTTCATACAATCTTGCATCAATACTTTGCTCTAAATAACCACGCGCGTGATAATGGTGGCGCGTAATACGCTCATCCGTTTGGTTAATTGCATCAGGATGACGGCAATAGCTAATTTCACGGATTGTTGATCCGCGATTATCACGAACCACCACCGTTGGCGTTCGTGTATGTAATTGTTGATTTGATTTATTCATAAATCTTTCCTTAAATTGTTTTGTCAATTTATTAACTTGTTGATGATAATAATGTTTCTATCGCCTTTTTATCAGTATTGCATTTTTCTAAAACCAATATTAAACGTGCCACATAATCAGGGTAATCTCCCCACACTTGCACATTAAAAAACGGTGCTGAGCAAGGCTGTAACAGGTGTGAAGGCACATATTTCTCAGGTACTTTAACGATGATTGAAGGCGTTTTGCTGCAACTGGATAACAGCGTCAGGCACAGGCTCATTAGCACAAGGCGTTTGAGCCAGAAGTAACCGTAACTCTTGGCGTATAGCATGATTTTCTTCCTCTAAATAACGTTGTTCCTCTTGTTGGTGCGTGAGTGTTTCAGAGACTTTTTCTGCTTGCTCGTGCCATTGAATTAATTGTGATTGCAATGTACGTTGTTGATATTCAAGCTGACTATTTTGCTCTGAAAGTCGATTAATTTGGTTGTATTGATAGCGAAGTACTAATAAAGCAACAACAATCATGATCGCTATCCCCCCTTTAATACCTAAACGTAAAAAAGCACTCATATTCATGGATATGCTCCACGACATAATTCGTAATGAGGGCCATCACGAAAAGAAACCCAATCGCCTCCCCAATTTATCGAAACGCCCAATTGATGTGCGGCTTTCTTCATCGCTTTTGATACTGATTCAAACGCTGACCAATCTTGCCAAGGAATAACACCATTCACTAACGGGACAATATCCACGGCATGACCCGTTAAATGACGACTATTGAGGGTTTTGCTTTTACCTTCTTTCATCAACTCTTTTTGTCGAATCAATGAACGCACACCTTCAATAACAACAAAATCATATTCACTGAGTGTCAGTGCCAGATAAACAATACGTACTAAATCTTGATGTACGTCGTTTAGGTTGTTTTGGCTACGTTGACTTAATGTATAGGTATTCATTTAGGCTCCTTAAGATTGTTCATGCCCATAATACGATTCCATAGCCAAATCAATGTCGTGCTCCCCATTGATCCAAAAAGCCCTGCAATCATGTAAGACATATAGCGACTTGCACCACTTTCAAAACTTAATAATCCGCCTAATAATCCTGTAAACACTGAAATCACGATCTGGCTACCAATGCCACACCAAGACCACTTAATTTGTTTTTGTCTAATTTCCATTAAATACCTCACGATACCTCCCCAGGCTGAAAATCCACCGATAATCATCCAAGCCAGCGCATCGCTTTCAGATGGGATTGCTACCAGCATAATAAAATTCCTAAATAGAGCGGATTAAACGACATTGTTAATTAATCCGCGTAATAAATAACCTACACTAAGGTGTCATTTTCATCTTCCTGAACCACAAACCACGGCGTCATTATCGTATGACGGCGATATTGTTTTGCAGTAATCACTTGATATAAACGACCTAATGCATCGTAATAATGGGTATCCGCAAAACGATTAGGTTGAGATGAACTTTCCGAAACATAACGCCAATCATTCAGAAAATAAGGCTGATAAACGCGCTTTACATTCCCTTTGTTGTCATATTCGGTTTCACCTGAAATTGCCCAACGTGTTGTGGTACTTTTTTGTTGTGCCTGTTGTGCACGATCAACCACTAACTCACCTTTTTCACTACGCAAAAAGGCCTCACCCGCTTCCACTCTGACAGAAGTTTGCAGTAGGCGTCCCAAACCATCGCTAAAGGCGATTTGTTGGCGAATTTGCTGTTGTGGATCGCTGTCATAACGGTCTGTCATGATTTGCAGCGCGTGAGGTGGCATTTTTGAGGATGCTGACATCCAACTGTCAGTCACATATACAGAACCAGAAGCAATAGGCAGTGTTGATGTCAATGCTAACGCTTCATCAACATTCGTTGGCATCACAAAAGATTTATCGCTATAACCACTTTGTTTACCGTTTTCAGTGCCTGAAAAACGGGTTGTAGTGACTCGTCCAAAACCATCAAAGGTCACCTGATGAATATTTTTGTTTTCATCAGTAATAGAGTTAGGTGATAAAAAACGCCAATCATAAGTAAGATGGAAATCTTGTGTATTTAAAGGTGACTCTTTCCCCATTAACACACAGAATTGCTTATCCCATAACAGTATATAATCGCAAGAAAGCTCAGATTTTTTATACACTAAAGGCTTATAAAATTGTGCTAATGAACCATAGGCTTTGATACCTAATAACGGTTTTACCCACAGTTTTTTGCCTTTTTCTGATGTGTCTGCAAATAAGTAATCTTTTTGCTGATAACCCGCATTTTTCATCACTTCATCCAGTTTTAAATCTGGATAAGGTTGTGAAATGATTTTGGCGGTTTCTTCGTCTAATTCTGCGGTTTCGCTATACGCTAAACGCACAGGGAAATCGGGTTCTGCTAATGTCGCATTACCACTCGCATCCAGATAAGCAAGCTGTTGTTGCCCAGCAAATACCGAAGCTGATTTTTGCGTGAGCAAATTATTACTCGCTAATAAGGCTTCGACATTCAGGCCTTCTTTCGGCTGTTTTTCCGCACCGAATGTCCAACGATCTTGGCGACTGGCGTTGGTGATCGCGAGCTGATAAACCTGTTTTTCAGGATGAAAAATATGATGGCAAGTCTGACGCGATAAACCTAAACGCAATGTATGTTGTTGCTCATCATAACTTGATGCCCATAACGTTTCAGGCAAGCTTTCATAATGCTGATAAGGATTTTTTGCACCTTTAGCGCGTCTTGGATAATCAATTGCAACCGCTTTGGTCACAACACCATAGGCGTCTTGCTCTAATGTGATTTGTTGATGACAAGACGGATCAGCTGCAATTCGTTCATAATGGTATGTACGACTTTCCACCACTGAAGGCATCACCACGGGTGAGCGCCCTTGCGCTTCAATTAAACGCACTTGCGGGCGTTGTTCCGTAACGGTATAAGGCACATCAGATACAACGATATTGTCTAATCCATAGACCTCTTTTCTGAACAGTTGACCTTGCAGTCCACGCTCAAGCCAATAGGCGTGTTCTTGACGCACTGTGTTATCACACGCCTTTTCGTCGCTCCCTTCATCTTGGGTAAAGCGTGGTGAGAAGTGAGGAAATGCCACATTATCGCCTTGCCAAAACTCATTAAAAAACTGGTTATCAACTAAGGATTTACCCGTTAAAAACCACTGACGCGTTAACACACTTGGCGTTTTACCCGTGGTGTTTTCTTCACTTTTAAATAACTCGGCATTAGTGGCTTCAACACAGCCAAAACCACGAAACTCTTTTTCTTTACCATCCCAAACACCATGACGATAATTTAGAGTCTGTGTGAAACGGCTTTGGGTAATTTCATCCACCGTTTCAGTTTTCCAAAGCGTATGCAACGCGAAAGGTAAGTGGCTAACCGCTTTAGCTTCATTTTGTTGTTGGCGAGTTGATTTTTCATCTAACCAATATTGCGCCGAACTACGGTAATGCAAATTCTGAATAAGCCCCATATTGTTATTAATGGACGTTAATAACCACGGCTTTTTATTTTGTAACGAAAGCACCCAATGCTGTGGTACAGGATACAATTTCGTCAATAAAATACTGGCCACACCAAGACCTTGCACATCCGCCACTTGTAGCTGGCAATGATTATCAAAACGCACATCTTTAGGTAATGCGATATCATCACCACGTACAAATTGATTGCCACTTTGGTTAAAATACACTTCTAAGTGGGTCGATTGGGCGTAAATAATATCCGTTGTGCCACTACCATCTAAATCCGCTAAATAGAGTTGATTAGGATTAAATTTGAGACGATCCGCAGAAAAACCAGGAATAGTAATAGGTGAACTAAATTTACCCTCACCTAAATGCACCCAACAGGTTACACCTTGATAATCCACTTTAATTAGATGTTGTTGACCTGAACCCAACACGTCACTAAATGCCACTAAGGTACGTCGATTAACGTATTTAATCGGCAACGTCACCCCTTCTGTTTGCACCTCTTTGCTTTTTTTCCAGCCTTGCGCAGAGCCTGCATAAAGACGAATACTGCGAGGACCAATTAAAGCTAAATCAGCAAAACCACTGCCTGTTAATGAAGTAATTTCAGCGTTAGGATGAAAATATTCTATCGGTAGTGCATCAAGTGGCACAAAGTTGAGCCAATTTTCTGCCTTTGTTTCATCTTGGGTGTAATAGCCATTTACCTCACCTTGTGTGACTAACCATTCCAGTTTTCCATCACCCGTGACATCGGTCAGCATGGCTGAATTTCGCAATGACGGAATAACAGGAAGTTTTTTCGCTTTATCCCATGTTATGGCATTAGGATTTTGCTTATCTTCTTTTCTAATCGGTGCGCGATACCACCAAGCACCGCTATCTTGATAAAGTACTCCCGCAAGCCCTTCGCCAAATAGATCGACATATTGATAAGGTTGTTGTGGCGTAAATGATGCAAGTTCCTCAAGTGATTGCCACTGTGCTTGTTGAGTCGCACCGACCCTCTGCCAATCAAATTTTACTGGCGGTAATGTCACTAACGATTGAGTGTCTTTATTGTCATTAAACGCTGATTGTTGTGCTGAAACTAAAACAGTACCTGATGTTGACTCATCGTAAGTGAGCGTTAATCTGGCAACCAATTCTGGAGTTTCTGCTAGTGCGGTTTGTTTTTCTAAACTTTCAATACGGTGATACATCAGCACTTGGCGACATAAACGACGCGTACGAACTTCAAAACCGTAATGGAAAAGTGAAAAGCAGTCTTTACGCAATGGCCATGTTGAATTGCTCTGCCACTGAGGATAAGTTGCTAATGCACTACTGCGCTCACCGTAATCAAACACCAACGTAAATAACGCATTGTTAGGTAAGGTGTTATCCGTTTTCGTACATGAAAAAGCACGCTCACCGATAGAATTACCGTAATACACTTTGTCTAAATAACGTTGTGTATTGGCATTGGTATGTGATTGAATTTCATGTTTATCACAACCTTGTTCATCTTCAGAGCGATAGTGATATTCGATCTGTTCACCGGTTGCTGAAACTGAAGCATTTAGGTTCCATTGGGCGATATGCGCACTGTTTTGGCTATCTACAATCTGTGCTGTGGTTTCATAACCAAATAAATGTGCATCCCCATTTGCGCTATACATTACCCAAAATTGGGTTGGTGTATTCGCTGGTGCTTTGCTGTCATTGAGTGACCAATATTCGAAACGACTAAAGCTTTTTTCAATACGAGAACGATACGTCGTCACTTGATATTGATGGGCTAATTTTACGCCTAATAATTCATTGTGTTGTGTTGCTTCAATTTCACCTTTTTTATTAATCATCGGCACAATAACTTCGCCATCAGCGCCAACAAACTCATCTAATTGAGTATAAGTTGGTACACCTTTTGTCGTACGACGGCGAATCGACATCACACCCACAGACCAACCAAAACCAAACGTGCCATTACCGGCCTGATTTTGATACGTTAAGCCTAAAGAAGGGGCATAACCACGGCCTTGGCTAATGGGCAACGGCAAGCTAAAAGTGGCTGCACCATCAGGGCCAACGGCGCCCATATTGCCGGTTAATCCTGTGACTGCACCGCCCCCTTTGGGTAAATTTGGCGCATCAAAGGTCAATTTCTCTGAATTTTGCATGTAGAACTCCTGACAGGCTCCCTAAGGAGCCTGTAATTAATTAAGATTTGGATAATTAACGAATGGTGTAATTAATGTGGAGAATGATATCGCTCAGTGTCAGTAACATCTCTTTTTGCTTATCTGTCGCATCAGGGAAGCTTAAAGTCAGTGTACTGGTGTCATTCACTGGTAAACCTTCAAATGGCAGATAACGATCATCATTGAAATTCAGTTGGAACTGACCACTGTCATTCATGCCATGAGAAATCGCAATCGCATTACAACCACGAGGTTTCACTGCACTACCGCCATAACTCAACACCGCTCTGATATTCTGATAAGCGCCAGTTAATGCAGGTAATGTCACACTAATCTGTTTAACACGACGTAATTGACCTAAATCAGCAGGGTAATCTTTGTCGATAGCTAAACCAGAGAGTTTTACAGAGGCTTGTAATTGGCCATTTTTCAACGTAACACCGTTTTCTGCCGTACCTAACTGTGTTTTTGATTTATTAATCACATCAGCGACTTGTTCAAAACCAAACTGATTGCTACTTAAGCCTTGATATACATCATTCAACGACACAATTTTGGTAATTTCCAACGCACGTTTATCTTTTTCAAGGTAACTGTTTTCCATTTGAGTCAGGTTATGCATTAGGCTTTCACCTGCCATCAAACCGGAATAGCTACCTTGCCATGCACCAGGGCGAATAAAGGTTTGTGTTTCACCTAAATCATATTGATAAGCTAATTCTGCCATACGACAACGAGAAACAGTTAAGTCGTAGAACGGTTTATAAATCGCCATCAATTTACCGCGTAACCAATTATACAGGGCTTTATTGGTAAATTTATTTTGCAAGAAAGTTAAGTGTTCTTGTGTTTGTTGCTGTTGTAACTTCAAACTATCTAGTTGCAGATTTGCCGCTTCTTTACGTATTTTCAGGGCGTCAATTTGCGCATCGATTTGTTTTAACTCCACTTTTGCGTTATCACGAGATAACGCCCACTCATCACGGCGACGGCGATAAGACTCTGACTGACTTAATCTATCTGCCGCAATACGGGTTGCAGAGCCAGACAATTGTAGACCAATCGATGTAGCATTAAAGATAGCGCCTAGACGCGAGCCACCGACAGCTAAACCGTAAATATTCGGCACTAAATCGGCAGCTGCACCAGCGATATTCAGACCTTGGCTGGCAGTATTGAGTACCGAAGAGGCAAGATAGAGATCCATCGCTTGTTGTTCTGAGGTACTGATATTTTCATCATACAATTTGCTATAGTGCTCAACGCGTTTTTGTGCACCCTCTCGTAACGCTTTTAATGCTTTCTCGTTATAGGTAAATTCCTCAATACTCTTTGTTTGATACTTCATATTTTGCAGAATAATTTCACTACCTTGCGTAGTGAGTAATTCTGACAATGCTTGGGCATCTTGACGTTCGGTAATGCTAGACAACGAGCTACCAAACTGCATTAACTGATTTACTACAGATTTTGCACTGTTTAACATCACAGGAAAGCGCTGTGTCGGCATCACCGCATTTGGCAATGCACTGCCACCTTGTGATTGATTAACGGCTGCATTTTGCAACGCCTTAGGATCCGCTGGTGTTGCATAAATAGGCAGTGATAGCGGTTGTCCATCAATCGATAAATTGTGACGTAAATTAAATAAACGCACTTTTAACGTGTCATGGTACTGTGCTAACTTCTCATTAATTTGTGGCAAAAACAGCGACGTTAATGAATTAGCGGTACGCGGTGATGCGGTTTCTTCGCTTTCTTCATTGATAGCACGTGTTGGTTGTTTTGTTTTTGATGCCGCTTCGGTTAATTTAGGTGCTAACCAAACGTTGTCACCTAGTAGTTCTGTTTCATCACCCAGTAATTTCAGCGCCTGCATATACCACATTTTGGCTTCATTTAAGGTATCGCGCTCTAAAACACGGTAAGCACTGTCACCACGCTCCATAAGAATATCGAGGCACTTCATAAAGGTGGCTAACTTATAATGTATTGGGTCAGTTTGTGCCACGGCATCTGGGTCGGTTGAATCCAGTTGTTCTTTATCCCACTCAGTATCGGTTAAGAGCGGTTGTGAATTCCAAACGATATCAGTATGTTGACCGACGTCAATATAACCATTAGGACTAAACACATAACGCAACCAACGACCCGCTTCATCATAGTTTTGACCTTCTAGCATCACATTGGCGACCATCATTGGGGTGTAATAGAACAGCTCCCAAAAATAGAGTGCATTAGCACCATTAAAGTCCATGGTTTTATCAGTATTACCTTCTAATGCGGGTTCCGGTAAACGCTGAGTATCCAAAGTTAAAATGCTATCAATACCGTTATTGGCGAGTTTAACCAATTGGCGCGCAAATAAAGTATTTAAACGCACTAACATGGTTTTATCTGCCAGTTTCATAGAGAGATATTGGGCACCTTTAGTATTACGATTTAAGCTAATTACATTTTCAGTTTCATTATAGATGATTTTTTTTATCGTAAATTCAAATATTTTTTCTGATAAAACTTGATCTTTTTTATTAATAACAGAGATATTTGCATTTAATGTAATAACACCACTAGCACCAAAATCACTAATTGGAATATCAAGCTTTAGAATATCATCTTTACTAGTATGAGAATTTATATCTTCATAAAATCCATTATAATCATCACTCCAATCGCTTATTGAATAATTACTCACTCTTGAATTTGCTGATAATGAAATTTTAATATCTTTTATATGATCAGCATAATTATTGTAAAGTTGATTGAGCTTATTACACGGAACATCCTCTGCAGGAATACCAGAATCTAACGTATTAAATATTCCACTAAAAAAAGCATTATACATTATTTTAGAATTTATTAAATCACTTACTTTATAATCAGTTAAAGAATAATAACCATAACTATCCTTTAATTTAAAATAAAATGAATCATAATAAACAAAATAAGCGTTAGCCATATAGTCAGATGTAGGATTGGAGTTATTAATTCCATGAGGAATATCAGTTACCAATTTTTCATTTTCTTTATCAAAAATAAAAAATAAAACATTATTAGTCTTAATACTAAAACAATAATAAGCTTCGTGATTTGTTGTTGTTACACCTCCCTGATAATATTTCTGTAAATAAAAAGGAAAAGAGCAGTAAAAAATATCTTCCAGTTCACTATTATCATTTAAATCTTGTAATATAGAACTAATAATTTCGTTTATTTTATAAGAAGCTGATAGAGTCTCTTTTATTCCACATTGTATAGATGCAGATAGGTGACTTGTTATTTTACCCTCCCCCGTATAAGTTATACTCGCATTATTTAATATAGATCCATATAATGACGCATCAGTACTATCACTTACATTTTTAATATTTACTGCATCTTTTGATATATTATAATTTGTTTTATCTCTTCTTGTATATTTATTATTGACAATTCTTTGAATACCATCATTAAATTTATCAAACTCACTTTTTACACTACTATATATTATTTTTATATTTTCACCTGGACTTCCTGAATCATAAATTGACGAAATATTCATTTCATTATTAATAGAGTAAAGATGATAATCACTATTATCACTATCATATGATGATTTCATTTTATATAAAAAAACAAATAGCTCATCTAACTCTTCATTATAAGTTAAATGAAAACTTCCTTTATTATCCTTAATCATTTCATCCTGTAATTCAAAACTAACCGGCGCACTCCAAGAACCGTCATAACGAATATGAGATAGCTTTAAACTATATTTAATTTCTTTTTCAATAGATTGTGATGCTTTATCTTTAGCAACTTCTGTTCTTTCAATCCAAGCAATATATAAACGGCTATTAAAAATAACTGGACGAATTAAATCATTATACGGATTTAAACCATTTTCAATTTTAGTCCACTCAGTCCAAGCATTAGCGGCTAATTTATCACCTTTAATTTTGCTATGATTAGCACTGCGCCAGTAATAACTCATTTGGTCAGCAGGGTTACGTCCAATAAAATAGGTTATACCATCATTTAATGTCACACTATCATGGTATCCACTTAATACTTCTAAATTGGCGATTTGCTCAAATGAAGTTAAATAGGTTTTAAAGGCATCTTCTACCGTATCGCGGTTCACACTATTTTGGCTAATGGATTGTAATAGGGTATCCATCATTTTGGTTTGCCCAATACGCATGGTTGGGTCAACATAGTTTTCAGGATAATAAACTAATTTAGAGACACCTGCCCATGTGCTATAACGTTTATTAAACTCATTCCATTGCACAAAGAAAGTACGGCCTTTCACATTCTTATCAACATCCTTTTCATCACCCGATAAGCAGTTATTAATATAAAACTGAATATTGGCAATTGCCTGTGCAATCGGCGTTGTCATAATCTCAGAAGAAACTTGATTATCAATTAATAAGTGGTGATAAACATCATCACGACCCGTTAACGATAGGTTGTTACTTTGATTGGCATAATAGTGAGTTAATACTGTTGCTTTTTTCTCATCCATTAATTGAACAAGTTGTGCTGTTTTTTCACGACTTAAACCTGCCTGAATAATTTGGCTAAGTTTATCCCAACTATCATATGTAGCAGCAACATTATTATTTTCGGTGTATTTTAACTCAATGAATAATTCAAAATCTTTCGGTGAAATACCCAGCATCTTAGATAATTCAAGATATTGAATAAGAACAGTAATATTTTGAAAATCATTTAATGCATTGGTTGGCGTTAATGCCAAAGCTTGAGTAAGCGTTGTTTCATCGATATTTAAAATAGATGCCAGTTTTTTCGCGGTTAGTGATTTATTTTCAAGGCCATTTAAGAAATCATTCGCTCTATCGCCACATTGTGAAATAAAATGATGGAATTGAGTGACATATTTTATTTTATCAATTGTTAAAATATAATCTTCTTTAGAATAAAGATAATTCAATTTAGTACTAATAAATTCCAACTCATACTTATTCAATCCCACTTTATTGGAAACCAAGGTAATTTTTTTAAGCCTGTTAAAGAATTGTGCAATATCTACTTTGTCTTGTTGAGTTAGAGTATCTTTAATAATTATTGGCAATACATCTTTTAGATATTTATTACCCACTTCTAGGTCAACCCATTGTAATATCGAATTTGCTTTTTCAATAGAATCAACACCCATCTCAGAGGCAATAAATGATGCAACAGCTGAGAATTGTGCTTCATAATCTGTCAGTGTATTTTTTAATATGACTTTTAAAGTATTAATTAACACTTCAAGTTCAGAACTAAATTCAGACTCATATTGTTGCGTACAAATTAAAAATAGTTCACTAATTGTCCATTTTTCTTTTTTGGCAAATTGCACTACATCATTAATAGTGTGAATTAAATGACCCATATCATCAGAAGTTTCATGTTTCACAATCTGTTTATTAAAAGGTGATGGCAAAATATTAATAAGCAATATTAATTCATTAACGGATAAGCCATAAATTTGAGCCAATAAATGGGTACGATAAAGTAAAGAAAGATTCGCTAATGAACACGCAAAGTTAGCATTATCCGATGCTAATTGCCATAACATCACCAGTTCAATATTATTGACATTAAAAGCACGCTTTAAGGTATTTAAACGAGTAATATCGGTAGAAGATGTTGCATTAACTAAATCAAGAGAATGATTGTCATCAATAAAAAAAGTATCATTAAGTAGTGGATGATTAAATAATTGATCAAATTGAGATGGTGTATTATCAAAAGATATTTTTGAAATTAATCCTCCATTAAGCACAATCGCTTGTTCCACGGTAATAGGGTAATTTTTCATTATTACTTGCAAGTGGAAAAAACTACTTAACGTTTCTTTATCAATATTAAACAGAGTATTTTTAGATTTAATGGCGGTAAGCACAGATAGTAGTGGCATTCCTGTGGCTTTATATAATCGAATAATTTTATTTAAATTTAATAGCTCTTTATTTGACAGTGTTTCTCTTTTATTAAATGCTTTGATAACAGATTGAGCATCTTTAATATCAATATCATAATATTCAGCGATAAAGTGAGAGTTATTCAATAATTTTTCGTTAATATTACCAAAGTTTTTCTCAAAAAGTGCATTCGTATCTTTATCAATATTTTCAGTTAAAATATTATAAAGCTCAGGGGAAATATCGGCTTGAATAGAGGCTAGTATTGCTGAGTCGAAGGTTTTAGTGATATCAGTGGCTGACATTAATCCTTCAAGGTTTTTATCTTGCAGTAAAATAGCTTGGCGAATGGTTTCATAAGGTTGGTGATAAGGTGTACCACCGGTTAAACGGTTGGTGGCTAATTCACGAAATAGATCTTTGCTACTACCTAATTTACTCTGTAATACTGTGGTTAAAATTTGATTTGATAAAGAAAGGGTAGAAACTTCTTTATCCATATTGTCTTGAGATAACACTAATTGCGCTAAATCAGGACGACGTTTATCCAAGTGATAAATTGAATTTTCTGCATGTAAGGCTTTTGCTTCACGATAAAGCTCGGTCAAATAACCAGCGGGTGAAAACATTGATGCAACAGATTTAGAATCGACATAATGGTTGTCTCTATTTGGGATCCAATCACCTAATGCACGGCTTTGTGCTGATTGTTGTTGAATACCTAACGCCACGGCATTTTGCACTTGTGGGTTATTACGTGCTAAATGATGAGCTTCATTAAGCTTATTAATTTTTGTTGCTTCTTGTGCGTGTGTATATAATATTTTTGCCTCATGCCAACTTAATTTCTCTTCGCTTAATGCACGAATTTCATGAAGTGACAATGGTGCTAATTCTTTTAATGTAATCACTTCTGAAGTAGAAGAGTTCATTTTCGTTAAAAGTGTATTAATGTTTTTCATTAAATATTTTCCTAATATAAGTTAATTTAAAATTAAGAGAATGGAATCATCGTTTCATCTCGAAAATTAAAATATCAAGAAAATAAAAATTGAAAATTGAATTTTTTATAATCTGTTATTGAGTTTTTTTACTCTTTGTCGGCTAAATGCGATTCTAAATAAGAAAAAAAAACAAGAAAAGAGATGTAAATAACAAACAAAATATGACAACATAATACAATCAATCATTTGATTTTATTTTTATAAAAAACATTCTGATTTATTATCAATTTTAGTCGGTAATGTTATTTTTTAAATTATTCGTTGTGCTTTTTTTTATTTTTAGTCGCGCTAAAATGATTATTGATAAATATCAATATAAAAATTTCATTCAAGAGGATTATTCATTTTAAATATATATACAAATAAATATGGAGAACGTCTGCATGTTTTTCTCACGAAAAATAAATCAGTTCTTTGCCGTTGCGACTTGTCAAAGCCTAGTAAAAGCAGCGGAACAAATCAATGTTACCCCATCTGCACTGCGCCACGGTATTAATGAACTTGAAAGCCAAATAGGTAAGTCACTGATTAAACGCTCCAAAAACGGAATGGATCTAACCCCTGCGGGGAAAACACTCTATGAACGTTTATATCCCTATTATGAAAAAATTAGAAAAATTGAAAATCAGATAATGAATCCCAATGAGGATAAAACCTCGCTCTCCATTAAATTAGATGGTCTTTATTACCCTGATCTAAAAACAAAACTGTTGGAGATCCGCCAAAAAAACAGTCAATATAGCCTATCTTTAGAAGATGGTTATATTGATGATATTAAAGAGGAACTTTTTGATAAAGAGTTTGATCTTGTGATTTCTTCTCTTGAGTTTGACTATCCACAAAAAAATATCAATGCAATTAATTTATGCACACAAAAAGTCGGATTATTGGTGAGCAAAAAACTCTTTGAACAATATCCCAATACCAAAACATTTTTTGCCAAAGAAACCTTAATACAAAGAAGTAGTACTTTGCAAAACCCCATATTTTCAACGATTTTAGACAAGCTAAAAAATCAAGGTTATCAATACCATACTTTAGGTTTAACAGAAATGGCGGATGTTTTGCACTGCGTTGATGAAGGGGCGGGTTACTGCTTTATGCCTGAAAATATTCATTATATTTCAACCATTACAAACGATGAAGTACAGTTTATTCGTTCTCCTTTTCCTTTTGATATTTTCTTACATCAAAAAGTCTATTTTAAAAAAGAGAATAATAAGAAATTAGATGATATCGCAATGACACTACGTTAATGATTTAAAACAGGGCATTAATCGTGTCAGAGGTAAATCCTCGGTATTGTAGATAACGAATGTGTTTCGCTTTCTCTTTAAAATCTTTGGGTTTACTACCACCAAATTTTTTTTCATGAACCTCTTGGCAAAGAGTATACCAATCTGTTTCATCTTCTTCGAAGAGACGTTCAATAATTTCACCGGGGAAACCTTTTACGCGTAATTCTTGACGAATACGCAAAGGACCATAAGATTTATTTAAATAACTGCGAAAGAAAGCATAAACAGTACGATTATCATCAAGATAATGATTTTCTAATAAATGTTCCACCACTTGAGGTAAGCAGGTTTCATCAGTGACAGTTTGTGCTTCTCGATCGCTTTCTCTTATTCTTCGTGCTAGGCGACGTTGTAGCTCTACTGTGCCGTAATCACGGCGAGAGAGCATAAAAATAGCGTACTGATAAAGCTCTTGATAGGTCATAACGTTCCTTTATAAAAATAATCCATACTAGATGATTATTATCATAACTGTTTATCACACGAATATCTTATTTCGATGTTTATTTAGTCAATAAAAAGAAAAATAACAAAATAAGAATAATTAAAAGAAACGTTATCATTCTTCTTTATAAATTCTACTTTTATTAAGATTAACTTAGAAAATATCGCGCTTTTCCCTTAATAAACCTTTAATAATCCTATAATAATACAGAATATAAGCATCTCTTACTGTATATCGCACTTATAGCTGGTGACCATTAAAAAGAAAAAGATTAAAATTTCCGGCTACTCTTTTACTTACTACTTTCTTTTTAAACATTTTCTGTGGGTTATGTATGAACTTTTCCAATTTAAATAAGGTGGTGTTAACTGCCTCTCTTCTTGCTACTGGCTTTTCTTATGCTGATAGCGATCGCCCCCTGCTCTCTTTAAGTGTGAGCCAATCCGGCGGTACTGCCTTAAATAGCGAAGGTTCGTTAGATACTCGCACCCCAGCAAGCCAATCTCGCGTTTTACCTATTTGGGGCGATGAAGCCCGCGCCCGTGGTTATGATTTACCAGAGCCTTTTGGTGCCAGCTACAGCTATATGAATCTACGCCAAGATATCATCGTAGATAAAATTGGTTTTATCATGCCTAAAAATCCAGAAACAGCAGACGCGTTAAAAATAGATGCAGGTCATACGCGTGAAAAAAGTGAAACCCATATGCTAAAACTCGATAGCTGGGTATTCCCTTTTATGAACGTTTATGGCTTATATGGTCGAACTAAAGGTACATCAAAAACAATCCTGAATGGAGGTAGTTTTGCTGGTTTTCCTTTACCGTTTATAGAAGGTATGCCTTTTGATCTTGATTTTAAAGGTGATACTTATGGTGGTGGTTTTACTTTGGCGGGAGGATATAACCAATATTTCGCTACTTTCGATTTAAACTACACCAAAACTAACCTTGATATCTTAGATGGTGATATTAAAGCATTAGTGATTTCACCTCGCGTGGGTTATGAATTTGTCTTTTCACCGTTCATTGCTGGACAAGGAAATACCAAATTACAAGTGTGGACAGGTGCAATGTACCAAGATATTACCCAACGTTTTAAAGGGGATATTAATAAGTTAAACCTTCCACCAGCATTTGCAGGCTTAATCCAAGCATTAGATGATCCTGGCATGAAATTCGATGTTGAACAGCATCTTGCCCATAAATGGAGCCAAACTTTAGGTGCCCGTTTAGAATTAACGCGTAATTTTAACGTGATAACCGAATTTGGCTTTAATAATCGTAATAGCTTCTTTGTTTCTGGTGAGTTCCGTTTTTAATGGTTAAATACCCTTTTATTTTGGGGCTGGCATTTGCCAGCCTCTTTATTTCACACACAGCACAAGCACAACTCTTCCCAGATAGACAACAAATAGACCAATGGTTAGTTGGCTTAGGAGGAGAAAATAGTTTCGACCGCAGTAAAACCATTGATTGGGGAGTTTTGCCTGGACCTTTCTATACACCAGAATTAGAGTTTGGTGTAGGTATTGCGCTTGTTGGTCTTTATCAAGCAGATAGTCGCCCTGATAGCAAAATCTCGTCACTCTCTTTAAGTGGCTTTGGTTCATCAACGGGTGCTTTTGGGATGACCTTTAGCAACTACACTTATCTCGCGGATGATACTTGGCGCTTTTATCTCACTGGCTCGTTAAACAATGTGCCAACCAATTATTGGGGAGAGGGTTATCATGAAGGTCGTGTAAAAGATCATTTTGGTGAATACCGCTCTCAAGAATTGCACTTAACACCGACTTTATTGCGTCAAATCGCCCAAAACACCTATATCGGATTAGGATGGGACTATTCAAATTTACAAGCCGCAGCCCCAGACGCTCCCTTCAAAGCGTATATGGATAAACACAATTTACCTTTGCGCTCCACAAGCTCTGGGTTAAGTCTCCGCTTTACTTACGACAGCCGTGATTTTTTACCTAATGCGAGTCAAGGGCAAGCATTTGATATTAGTTATACTCACTATTCTCCTGATACAGGCAGTAATAACCGCTTTAATGCGACACAGATGCAATATAACTACTATTATCCTTTAAGTGACAGTGCGGTTTTAGCTTTTGATAATTATGCCCGCTTCACATCAGGCGATGTACCTTGGAGCCAACTTTCTAAGTTAAGTAATGGGCACCAGATGCGCGGTTATTACGAAGGGCGATATCAAGATAATCACGTCTTTTCTACGCAATTAGAATACCGCCAAAAACTCAATTGGCGCCATGGCATCGCACTTTGGATTGGTGGTGGTACGTTAAGCGATCAAGCCCGTGATTTAGGTCAAGGTCATTGGCTACCTAGTGTTGGTGTGGGTTATCGATTTGAATTTAAGCCACGCATGAATGTGCGTCTCGATTTTGGTATAGGTAAAGAAAGTACAGGATTCTATTTTCAAGTAGGTGAAGCATTTTGATGTTCAAGCGTTTTCTTTTTATTAACACCATTGCCTTCTTCTTATTTATTGCAGGTTGCACTCAAGTCACACCTGTTAATCCCATTCATGCCAATCTTGAAAGTGTCACTCATGAAGAAGCGTCACAAGCTTGGCAAACACCACCTCCTCTTACCGCGCCTAATGGATTAAGACCTTGCTGTGCTTTTGGCTATGACTTAAAAGTCAAAGCGCTCGAAATTCCTATCCCGTTTTATCGTATTGATAATGTTGTTGAAGCCTCTGCATTGGGCAATCATCGCTATAACGACAGTTTTTGGCTCGGCACCGCGGCAGTATTAGGGATTGGCAGCGAAAAATCGGGTTTAATTTACTCTCATAAGGGTGGGTTTCTTGATATTGCCCATATTCGTGACACCGCAGATTATACTTATTATCTCTTTAGTCATATCTATCCAAAATTAGGGCAAGAGTGGACGTTAACGCTAAGTAATGAGTTGGCACAACGTAAAATACACTTTAACGCCTTTACACCGCCTAAAAATGAAGCACAGCGTTATACCTTAAGTGCCTATCTTGCTGCTCGATTAGGTTATCGCCTTGCAATATGGCATGAGATTGCACAGTGGTATGGTTTACGTTCGGTGCCCGGATTTCCAGAAGGAATATCCGCATTTTCACCCGAAGATCTCTACTCTAACTTGATTGGCGCTCGCCTTTCTCTCACCTTGATCCTTAATGGTCACGCCACCAGCCTTGAGCAATATAATCAATCGATGCAAGGTATTATTCCTTCTGCGCTTTATCAATTAGAGGCTCAACCTCGTCAATTAACTCAGCAATGGTTTGATGTGATTGATGGGCAATGGTGGGATAGTCAGCAACGTGTACCTGATAAATTTTTAGTTTTAATGCGTGATTATCACATTTCTGATAAACGCTATCCGGTCTTACCTTTTGAGGAAATGGCGTCGCCTCATTACCTCACATTACCTAGTGCTTATTCCGGTTACATTCTAGAACAATTAGCAGAATTTCAGCTTTGGCCAACAAATCAAATGGAAGATTTACCTCGCCCAAAAACCTATTGGCGTGAAGCGGATTTTACTGATTTAACAGAAAAAGCACGCGAAATTGATAATAAAACTAGACCAAAAACAACAAAAATTGACTAAATAACAAACAAAATTGACACATTAAAAACCCTTAATTTTGCTAAATTTTGGTTAAGTCACACCTTTTTATATAAGATAAATTAAAGTTTTCGCAAAAAAAGCACTTTTTGTTAAAGGAAAAAATCGATTATAAAACGAGGCTTTCCAGTAAACCTTATACATTTATTTAACAAACCACTCGTAGTTATCCTAATGTGAGGCGATATTTTGTAGCTATGAAAAAAGTAATTTGTTAGTATTCGTTCGATTTTTATCCAGTTAAACGAGGAGAAGCAATGCCCTCTCAATTGATGAGGACAAGTGCCGTCTTCGCTTTCTTGATTTCACTACTCTTTACTGGTGTAAGCTTTGCTTCAACCAGTACCGGCAGTTCCCAAATGCTGCAGGCGTATTCTTTCAAAAGCACGTCAACACCGTTGCCAGATTTGAAAAAATACCCATCGGGAACGCAGCGTAAGAAAGCGTTTTTAAATGTCATAGTTCCTATTATTGACAATGTTAATAATAAGATTTTGAGAGATCGTGAGTGGTTACTCGCTCAACGTAAAGCCCAGCACTGGGGCAGCGCAGAGTTAAAAAAACTGCGTGAGATCTGTCAATACTATGGCGTTACATGTACCAGCCCCAAAAAAGTAAATTGGGATTCGTTATTGACTCGCGTTGACATTATTCCGACACACTTTGTCGCAACGCAAGCCGCTACAGAATCAGGTTGGGGCACATCGAAGTTGGCACAGCAAAACAATAACTTATTCGGTATGCGATGTGGGAGTCAGTCTTGCAATAATGTACCAGGGAAAACCAAAGGCTATGCAGCCTACCCTGATATTGAAGGCTCTGTGATTGCTTATATGCGTAATCTCAATACGCACCGCGCCTACAATTCATTGCGCTCCTCAAGAGCACAGCAAAGAATGACGCAACAGCAACTCGACTCTCGCCAGTTAATCACTGACTTGAAAGGTTACTCAGAAATGGGCTCAAGTTATAACGATTATCTGACCGAAATGTTCGACTCAAATAAAAAACTGATCACCCAAGTTCAGTTGCAGTCGAAACAAGAAAGTTAGGCCTTAGCAGGCTTTCATAGTGTAAAAAGCCACTTTTCTTTCTAGAGAAAAGTGGCTTTTATTTATCACAAGACAATCTTTTGATTGAAAGCCGGCTTAGAATTCATAATATATGTGGTAATACGTTTGGTATGACTTTTAAATCACACCCTTAGAGCCATTTATGAATTTTTTTTCATTCGAGTTTCTCGGAGCCTTTGTTAGCTTTTTTATTCTATACTGGCTCTTTCAAAAGCAGATTAAGATCCAAAATATTCTACTGATTACAGTCAGTTACGCTTTTCTCTTTTATGCGGATTATCGTCCTGCGATTATCTTATTAAGCTATACACTCTTTATTTATTTACTGGCAAATATATTAACTAAGTACACTTCTTCTAAAGTCATCTATTGGCTATTGGGATTATTGGTTGCTGTTTATTTTACTGCCTTTAAATACTACTCGTTTTTCCAAGAATCACTGACACAGGCATTCCAGCAATGGGGACTCAGTATTGAGCTTCCTCTTATTGAATTACTGGCACCATTAGGACTCTCTTTCTATATTTTTCACTCGGTCAGTTATGTGGTTTCCGTTTGTCGAAAAGAGATCCCCAAAGCGCCTTTTTTAGATGTCGTTCTTTATTTATGCTTTTTCCCAAGCATTGTGGCCGGGCCAATTAATCGCGCCAAAGAATTTCTCCCTCAAATTCAGGCACCAACACGAAAAATCATTGATTATAAAGGGGCGATCATGCTGATTGTTTTAGCTATCGCAAAACTCTTTTGGTTAAGTGGTTGGTTCTCAACAAACTATGTTGATCCTGTTTTTAATGCACCCGATTTAGCGCAAAGTGGGCAAGTCTTAACGGCTATCTATGCCTACGCATGGCATATCTATTTCAACTTCTCGGGTTATACCAATCTAGTGACAGGTATTGCCTTATTACTCGGCTTTGTCGTGCCTCGTAACTTTAATGCGCCGTATTTAGCGATCAACCTCGCTGATTTCTGGCGTCGTTGGCATATCAGTCTATCTACCTTTATTCGCGATTACGTCTATATTCCTTTAGGGGGCAATCGTAAAGGCGTTATCAGACAGAACTTTAATGCCTTTGCAGCAATGGTCATTTCAGGATTGTGGCATGGCGCAGCAATGACCTTTATTATTTGGGGCGCAATTCATGGAATTGGCGTGGTGTTATTAAATATTAAACACCGCCTGTTTCCTGTGAGGAAAAATGCGCCACCCACTGCGCTATCTTCGTTAAATATGTTGTTGTCATGGATTATCACGTTCCACTTTGTTTGTTTTGCTTGGATCTTTTTCCGCAGCCAAACAATCGGAGATGCTCTTGTTCTGATACAACAACTCTTTAGTGTAGGTGCTTGGGCTTCATTACAAGCTGAAGGCTTAACGCTCTTTATGTTCTGGGGACTTTTCTTACTTTACCCTTGCTTTGTCACCTTAAGGGATATTGTGGCTCGTCTTGAGAAAAGAGTGCCGTGGTATGTTTATCCTCTACCACTTGCGTTGATCCTCACGATTATTTTTATGTTGTCTCCAGATGGGGTGCCAGGATTTATTTATGCCAGCTTTTGATTTCTGCTCAAACTTAAAAAAGACAGCAAAAGTCGCTTTAATGGTGCTATTTAGTACCCTCTTGCTGATTTGGCTAAACCAAACATCACTAGAGCGCTTTTGGCAACAGCAATATCATCGTCCTGCGCCTTGGTCTGGGCTTTCTCACTATTATGCTTGGCAAGTGGGAGGACAACTGCGTGATGGCGTATTTGTTGCGGTAGAAAGCTATGGAGATTATCTACAGGTTAATCATCCTGATAATCAGGCAAAGCCAATAGAACAAATCTCAACATCGGAGCAACTTCCAGAAGGCTTTGCGGTGGGATTGCATTTCTTTAATGGTTATACACGACCTGCATCTCAATTGACGCAACGCTTCCCGCAATTACTGCAACGTAAGCAAGCAATGGGAGGATTACCTTACCATTCGGTCACGGATGTGTCTGATGCGGCCTTAGAAGCCTTAAAACCTATCGTACAAAAAACAGAAATTATTTTATCACCTAAAGATAAAGTCTTATTTGCAGGCGACTCAATGATGCAGGGTGTTGCTCCTTTACTTAAACGCCAACTTCAAACGGACTACAACATCAGTAGTATTGATTTAAGTAAGCAAAGTACAGGGCTGGCTTATCCTCGCTTTTTCAATTGGCCTCAAACGATTGCAACGCGATTAGCCAGCGACGACTCCATTAAATTATTAGTGGTCTTTTTAGGCCCTAACGATCCTTGGGATATGCCTCCAGATGGTGGAGGACGCTACTTAAAATTTGCAAGCGAAGCATGGGAATCAGCCTACCGAGCGCGAATTGCAAGCATTATAGAAAATGCCAGACAGAATAATGTCACGGTTATTTGGGTTGGACCACCCAATATGCGCAAGCAGAAGTTGTCCGAAGGGATGGCATATCTTGATAAACTTTACCGTGAAGAAGCAGAGAAAATGGGCGAAATTTACCTTTCCGTCAATGATATGTTTAAATATGAGAAAGATATTTATTCTGATTATATGGGTGATGGTAGTAGTCGTGTTAAGTTAAGAGCCGGTGATGGCATTCATTTTAGCTTAAAAGGTCAGCAAATTATTGCTCAACACGTATTCTCACGTATTCATCTTCAAGAAGAAACGAAAGAAGATAATGCAGTTGATGATGTAAAAGATAAAAACACGGTCATTGTAAATGAAACAACTAACGCACGTCCTTAAGCGTAAAACCTTAGTCAGTAGTTCAATCATACTGGCCTTGGTTTCACTCTTAGTCGCTTGTAACCAAGACACTGAAAAAACGGTGAAGTTGCCGACACCCACAGTATTACCTGCTGATGGTTCAAGACAACTTTACAACTATCACGATCCTCACTTTGCGGGTTTTGTTAAGAAATTACAACAAGGCCGCCAAACTGTGCATATCGTTCAGTTAGGTGATTCCCATACTGCGGCTGACTTTTTCAGTGGTAAGTTGCGTGAGCGTTTTCAAGCAGACTATGGCAATGGCGGCATTGGTTTTATTCCCCCGACTAATATCGCGGGTCAACGTATTGCAAACGTACAATATCAGAGTGATAAAAAAGCGTGGACACTGCTTTCGAGCAGAAAAGATAGCGATCCTGATTTTCCATTAGGTGGCTTTATTAGTGAGCCTCAAGCGAAATGGGCAAAATTACAGTTATCTGAAAATCCAGTCACTCAGCAACGTTATCAATTGCAAGCGCTCTATAAAGCCCCAACAACAGCACAAATGAATGTACAATCGTCAACAAATAAAGTGCTTTCATTATCGCAAACGCAAGGTAAATGGCAGTTTTCAAACCCAACAGCCATGACATTCCCTGTTAGTATTACCATCAGCAAAAATCAACCAGTTAAATTAGGCGGTTGGTTGATCACTAATCAACAGCCTGGCGTAATGTTATCCTCATTAGGCATTAATGGTGCCACTATCAATATGATGGATAAATGGGGAACACAATGGACTGAAACACTTGGTCAATTAAACCCTGATATGGTGATTTTAGCGTATGGCACAAATGAAGCGTTTAATGACACTTTCGATTTGAACACCTATCGCCAACAGCTTACGGATAAAATTCGCCAAATTCGACAGCAAGCTCCTAATAGCGCCATTTTATTAATTGGGCCTTCTGACTCAATCAAAAATAAAGAAGCACTTGATTGTCGCTCACAACAGCCTCAATGGCTAAGCGATATTATCAGAATTCAAAAAGAAGTGGCTCAACAAGAGAAGACGCTCTTTTGGGATTGGCGTGATTATATGGGTGGCGAATGTTCGATAAAAGCATGGGCGCTGTATGATTTGGCAAGACCTGATGGTGTTCATCTTTCTCGTGAAGGTTATGAAAGCAGTGCCAATACACTTTATAGCCAATTGAATACCTTAATAAACAAAGGCTGACCCACTCTGTTTAACAAATAAAAAGGAGCTTTCGCTCCTTTTTATTTTTCTCATTTTATTCATCAGGTTAGTAATTATCTGAATTTAATAAAACATCGACATATTTAATAACATCAACGCTGGCTTGTTCCATTTTCTCTATATAGTGTGCAACCGCTTCTTGATTATCTTCTATATTGGCCTTTAATGCTAAACGACCACATTCATGCACTAATTTATGGGGTTCTTCTAAGCGACGAAAGGCGTCAGTTTTTGCAAATTTTTTACCATCACCTTGATAATACCATTTCCCTAAACGGCACTCTGTATGCTGATTAACACAGTGTTCATCATCATTATTTAATAAGTGAATATAAATCGCCTCTTTCCATAAAACATGGTCGAGTTTGACCGTATTAAAAAATTGCTGCATCGAAAGAAAGGTAAAAATATGTTTAAGCTCATTGGCTTGTTCTGACAATGACGTTAAATTTTGATGCCCTTCTTCAACCAGTGTTTTAACTTGTTGAACTTGCTGTTGGTTTTTTTCTGTGGTTTCTTTAACGGAAATAAAGCGAGCACCTAAATTATTATTAATGCTGGCAATAGAAGAAGCTTGTTTTTGGATCTCTAATGACAACTTTTTCATCTCTTGAGCTAAGACTGCAAATCCCGCCCCTTCACGCCCAATATGTCCAGCCTCAATTGCTGAGTTAATGGATAAAATATTCGCCTGACTGGAAAGCCTATCAATATTGCTGGCGCTATCTTTAATTTTTTTCAACCAACTTGAGAAATCTTCTATCTCTTCTCGGCTATGTGTAAAATGCGTATCCACTTCATTTAGAAATTGAGTCAATGACTGCGAATTATCCAACATCTTGCTAAAGAGATGTTCCATTTCATCAAGTAAATTGAGCTTATCTTGTAATTTATTACTTGATGCTAAAATCGAATCTCGAATTAGCGTGATGGTGTGGATATTACAATCCGTGTGTTTAATAAAAAGCGAATTATAGTCAACCATAAAATAACAGCCCTAGTTTGCCCACTTAATAAATAAACCTATAGATTAATGAGAAACGGGATATTTTCTGTCACATTTCATAGTCATTTATAGCAATGAAAAAAAGCGCGTCAAAAGACGCGCTAATTACAAGAAAATAAAGATTCAATTTTATAAAAAAGCGAAGAAAATCATACCTACGACAGCACCTGTTGTACCGAGAATAGTTTCCATCAATGACCATGTTTTTAATGTTTGCGCTTCTGTTGCTCCAGTAAATTTACCGAATAACCAGAAACCCGAATCATTAACGTGGCTAAGAATAATAGAGCCGCCCGCAATACAGATTGATAATGCCGCCATTTGAGCGCCACTGTAGCCCAGCTCATTGATAACCGGTAAAACTAAGCCAACAGCGGTTAAACATGCAACGGTCGCAGAACCTTGGATCACACGCACAGCACCTGCAAGAATAAAGCACGCAATTGCAATTGGCATACCCGCGCCAATTAACGCATTACCTAATGCAGGACCAACGCCAGAATCAACTAACACTTGTTTAAAGACACCACCCGCACCAGTGACCAATAAAATGATCCCAGCAGGTTGAATTGCTGCGGAGCAAATCTCCATCACTTTTTCTTTGCTCATACCACGGCGAATAGCTAAGCCGTAAATAGCCACTAAACAAGCAACAAGAATAGCGATAAAAGGATGACCTACAAACTCAAGAATATTGTATAACTCAGTCTCTTTCTCAACGAAACGCGCACCAATGGTTTTAAAGCCCACTAAAACTAGCGGTAATAACACAAGTGCAAGACTAAAACCAAAAGAAGGCATTTTGTTTTGACCTAAACTCGGTTCTGACAAATCTTTTGGTAATTCTAATGTGACGTAACGGCTAATAAAGTTACCGAAAATAGGACCTGCTAATAACATCCCAGGAATAGCTGCACATAAACCAATTAAAATCATCCAACCAAAATCAGCATTCATTTGGTCAGCTAACAGCATTGGTGTTGGCCCTGGCAATAAGAAGGCGGCTGCACCTGCGACACCCGCAAAGAGAGGGATGGCCATTTTCACCACATTGCCACCAGTACGACGAGCAACAGCAAATACAACACCAATTAACAAGACAACGGCAACATCAAAAAACAGAGGTAAAGCACAGATTAAACCTGCAATACCTAATGCGTAGTTAGCCCGTTTCTCACCAAAGTATTTTAATAATCGCACTGCAATTTGATCTAATGCCCCTGTTTCATGTAGCACCTTACCAAACATTGCCCCTAGCGCGACGACGATTGAGAGGAAACCTAACGTCCCCCCCATCCCGTTTTGCATGGTTTGTGTGATCTTCTCTAAAGGCATACCAGAGAAAATACCAGCACCAATAGCGACAATCATTAACGCTATAAAAGCGTGTAAACGCGCGTACATCACAAAAAAGAGCAATAATAAAACCGAGCCAACTGCGGTTAGCACCAGTGTTAATGTACTCATACCGTTTCCCCTTCAAAAGTCTTTTGAGTGACTGAATTTATTGTCTTAATTGCACTTTCAATCACGTCATCAAGTGGCACTGAAATATCAATTTCATATACATCATTTTCAGCTTTTGCTGGCTCTTCTAGGGTTTCAAATTGAGTCACTAACATTTGAGGTTTAAAGAAGTGCCCTTTACGTGCTTTTAAGCGGCTTTCAATTAGCTCATAGTCACCTTTTAAATATAAAAAGTGTAGACATTGATTGCCCTCTCTTAACATATCGCGATACTGTTTTTTCAATGCAGAACAAACAATTAACGAAACTTCATTGGTTCTTTGCATCGCAAATGCTGCATCATTTAATGCTTGTAACCAAGGCTTACGATCTTCATCATTTAAAGCGTGCCCTGATGCCATTTTAGTAATATTTGAGCGAGGGTGCAGGAAATCACCGTCTAAAAATGCCGCACCTGTACGTTGTGCCACACCACTTGCGACCGCAGATTTACCGCTGCCTGATACCCCCATTAAGATAAAAACATGGTGTAGGGATTGGGTATCGTTCATAGAATGCTCCTTTAAGGCAGATATTAAGTCTTTTTTGTAATGTTACCCGTAACTGTTACGGGTAACATATCCGAAGTGGTAAGGTGAATACAACAACGAAGATCAACTAAGGAGCGAAAATGTGAAGCGACTCTCAAATGAAAGTAAGATGATCTACAAACTGACAACAAAACATCTGATCAGCTTCCTTTTATTCGCCGCAAAATAGGGGAGTAATAACGTTGAAAGAGAGAAGGTATCTCAATAAAAAACCCTACTGTTAATCATATAACAATAGGGTTAGTAAAATTATTAATTCATTTCAATATCAATAAGTTAAATATTTAAATACTTTCACCAGTAATAATGCGGAAACCAACATCAATCACTTGGCCTCGCGCAATTTTACCTTTCATTCGTTTAAGCAATAAATCAGCTGCTTGTTGCCCCATTTCATCACGAGGGGTAAAGATACTCGCCAGACGAGGCGTCATCACTTGTCCAACATCATGTCCGTGGAAACCCGATATTGCAATATCCTCTGGCACGGAAATACCTAAACGTTGACACTCAAAAACAGCACCAATCGCAATATCGTCATTGGTGCAATAAAGTCCGTCTAAATCAGGATATTGCTTACGTGCAGCATGTAATAATTCAGCCCCTAATGAATAAGATGAACTTTTTGGAGTCATCACATTACCAACAGGTAAACCCGCATTTTGCATTGCTTTTTCATAACCGTTTAAACGCATTAAGGTTCGTTCATCCTGTCTTGCGCCAAGGTAGATAACACGTTTGCATCCACGTTTGATCATCTCATTGACCATCTGTTGTGAGGCTTCAACGTTATCTAATCCTACCGCCGAATCAAAACAAGGCGAAACGCTATCCATGATCTCTACCACAGGAATACCCGCGGTTTCTAACATTTTCATTGTTTTTGGTGTGTGCGTTCTTTCAGCAAGAATAAGCCCATCGATATTATAAGAGAGTAATGAAAGCAGGCGCTCTTCTTCTTTTTCAGCACGATATCCATAGTGTGCTAACATAGTTTGATAACCGTATTTATCGGTCACTGATTCAATGCCACGAATAACTTCGGCAAAAACTTGGTTAGTTAAAGAAGGTAGTAATACCCCAATCGCATGACTGGTCGAATTAGATAAAATATCAGGAGCGCGATTAGGAATATAATTAAGGCTCTCTAATTCACGCGCAATTTTTTCTCGTAAAGCTTCAGAGACTTGTTCGGGGTTACGCAAAAAACGACTCACGGTCATTTTGGTAACACCAACTCGCGAAGCTACATCCTGTAATGAGGGGCGTTTTTTCTTCATTTTATATCGCAACTATCCAAAAACACTCGTATTAATACGCGCTTTAATTTTCCAAGAATGCTGATTATAGCCCTAGGTTATACACTATTTCGAATAAAGTTTTTCAGATGTGTGCCTAGATTTGATTTTGACTGATGATCCCTTGACTTAAGCCAAAGGAAAGATAGTATTCTTCGCTGTATAATAAATGAAATAACGATATCAATATAAAACAATAAACAGCGTGAACCTATGGCGATCCACAGACGACAATTTCTAACTTACCTCGCAACTATTGCGACATTATCGGCACTTCCACATTCGGTAAGAGCCACAATAACCTCGCGTATTGCAGCACAATTTGGTCATATTCCTGCATCAACCACAATCCATCGTGTGATTAGTGCGGGGCCTCCTACTGATCAATTGTTACTCGCATTAGCGCCTGAAAAATTATTGGGTTTTTCCTCACTTAATTTAGAAAAAAGTCCTTTATTTTCAGATGAACTACGCAAATTACCCCGTTTAGGACGTTTATCAGGGCGAGGAAGTACACTCTCTTTAGAAGCTTTACTGACGTTAGAGCCCGATATCATTATTGATAGTGGTAACGTGGATGAAACCTACCGTTCATTGGCGAAGCGTGTCTCTGATCAAACGGGTGTACCTTATGTGTTAATTGATGGCACTTTAAAAGATAGCCCAGCTCAGTTACGTCAAACAGGGGCTTTATTAGGTGTTGCTGAAAGAGCAGAAACATTAGCGCAGATTGCAGAGCAATATCTTAGTGATGCTGCGCTTTTTGTATCTGAACAAAAAGAGAGTCCACGTTTTTACCTTGCTCGGGGTGCTAAAGGATTGCAAACGGGTGCAAGAGGCTCTATTCACACAGAAGCCATTGAAGCCTTAGGTTTTGAAAACGTGGTTGATGTTCCTGATTTTACTGGTTTGACTGATGTTTCCCCTGAACAACTGTTAATGTGGAACCCTGAAATTATCATCACACAAGATGAAAATGCCTATCAGCAAATCACTCAAAGTTCTGTATGGAACAGCATTCAAGCCGTTAAAAACAACAAAGTGTTACTGTTTAAAGGATTACCATTTGGTTGGTTAGATGGTCCTCCGGGTATCAACCGTTTAATGGGGATGCGTCGCTTACAAAGTCATTTTGACGTTCGAATAGAAAAACAAACCACTCAAGATCTACAAAATTACTTTGCTCATTTTTACCACACGCAATTAAGTGCTGAACAATGTCAGCAATTGCTGGGGTATTCATGAGTCAATCAGTACGTATCACGCTTTTATTTGCGGTATTTTCCATCGTTGCTTTAATTGCAATCACTAGTGGTAAGTATTCACTTACCGCTAATGAACTGTGGACACTGGTAAGTAATAAATTAATAGGCAATGTGGAATACAGCAGAACTGAAACCGTCTTTTGGCAAATCAGATTTCCCCGTGTTCTTGCGGCAATCTTAATTGGTGGAGGACTCGCTATTGCAGGAGCAGCTTATCAAGGTATGTTCCGTAACCCCTTGGTTTCTCCTGATATTCTTGGCGTTTCATCAGGTGCGGGCGTGGGTGCGGTTTTAGGTATTTTCCTTGGGCAATCGATGTTGTCTATTCAGCTATTTGCCTTTGCAGGCGGTTTGGCAACAGTTGCCTTAGTCTATTTTATTGCAAGGCTTGCTAAACAACACGATCCTGTTCTTTCGCTTGTCTTGGTTGGTATTGCGATTAGTGCATTATGTGGCTCAGCAATTTCATTAATGAAAATTCTCGCTGATCCTTATACGCAATTGCCCTCAATTACCTTTTGGCTTTTAGGGGGGCTTTCGACCATTACGGCTTCTGATTTAATTTCTGTCGCCCCTTTAATGTTGATTGGCTTTATTCCACTGATTTTACTGCGCTGGCGTATGAATATCCTCAGTTTATCTGATGAAGAAGCCAGAGCATTAGGTTTAAATGTCGAAGTGACGCGGCTAGTTTTTATTTTGTCAGCAACATTGATAACCGCAAGTGCCGTTTCTATTGCGGGCATTATTGGCTGGCTAGGCTTAATAGTGCCTCATATTGCAAGATTGTTAGTGGGCGCTAACTTTAGCCAACAACTGCCTGTTTCTTTGCTTGTGGGCGCCATTATGCTGTTAATCACTGACACATTAGCTCGCACTATTGCCAATATCGAACTTCCATTGGGTATTTTAACCTCCGCCATTGGTGCGCCATTCTTCCTAATGTTGTTACTTAGAACAAGGAAAGACGCATGATCATTGCTAATGCAAAAAAGCTCGCCATTGGCTATAAAGGCAAAACCTTAATTAAAGATCTCTCATTCCACATCGAACAAGGGCAAATCATCTGCTTATTAGGCGCAAATGGTTGTGGAAAAACCACACTGATGCGAACGTTGTTAGGGCTAATACCTTGTATTGAAGGTGAGATTAATGTTGCGGGGAAAAAACTAAGTGAGTGGTCACCAACAGAACTTGCCAAAGTGGTGGCTTATGTTCCTCAAGCAACGCATATCCCCTTTTCTTTCAATGTTATCGATATGGTTGTGATGGGACGAGGCGCACATTTATCCTTTTTCTCAATGCCAAGTTCTCAAGATAAAACAATGGCAATGGAAACCTTAGAAATGCTCTCGCTTTCTCATCTTGCTCACCGAACTTTTGATACCTTAAGTGGTGGTGAAAAGCAGATGGTCTTGATTGCTCGTGCTTTAGTACAACAGCCCAAATTACTGATTATGGATGAACCCGCGGCCAGCCTTGATTTTGGTAATCAAATAAAGCTGCTTACCCAAGTTAAGGCACTAAAAGCGTTAGGGATCAGTGTTTTTATGTCAACACACCATCCACAACATGCCGCTTCATTGGCTGATGAAGTCATTTTACTGACACCTCATACTCCTGTTTTGCAAAATAGTCCTGAAATTTTGCTAACACCCAACAATTTAGCGCACCTTTATGGTGTAAAACCCACAGATATTCAGGCGCATTTTCACGCCTACTCGGATAATAACAATGAATATAGGCAAGAATATGAACACCATTGAAACCACGGATTTTGCTGAACTTTATAAAAACCACATGGTACAGGCTGAAAGAACCAAAAAAGAGCCAGAACATTGGGATAAACGTGCTGAAAAAATGGCAGAAACCTGTGCCAATCCTAACGATCCTTATTTAATCAAGTTTCGTGAAATGATGGATTTTACGGGTGCTGAAACCTTACTAGATGTGGGTTGTGGCCCTGGCTCTATCAGCATTCATGTTGCGGATAAATTCAAAAAAGTCATTGGTATTGATTACAGTACAGGCATGCTCACAGTGGCTAAACGTAGAGCAGAACAAGCAGGCATCAATCACGCCGACTTTATCACTTGCTCATGGGAAGATAGCTGGGATGCACTTCCTCGTTGTGATATTGCGGTCGCTTCACGCTCAACGCTCGTGATGGATTTAAAAGCCGCGCTATTAAAGCTTAATCGCCAAGCTAAATTACGTGTTTATACGACACACACCGTATCCCCAACTTTTGTTGATCAACGCATTATTCGCTTACTGGGTCGAGATGTTCCTACGCTACCAACCTACATTTATGCTGTAAATATGCTTAACCAAATGGGCATTCACCCTAAAGTGGATTATATCCGTAGCCGTAATTGTCAAAGCAATTTCAATAGCCTTGAGCAATTTATTGAGGGGATCAACTTCTCCGTAGGGCCTTTAAGTGAAGATGAAATAACACATTTAACGAACTACTATCATGACAGCATTAAAAATGGCGTTTCACTGATTTCGCCTACGCGTGATTGGGCGATGGTTTCTTGGGATGTCGTGCCAGAAAGTGAGTTAACACTATGATTTATTACACTGATGCCTTTCTTGATAATTTATTGATGGAAGATATTCAGTATGGTGATTTAACAAGTCGCGCCCTGAATATCAGTGATCAATTAGGTACGATGACATTTACACGCCGTGAAGCGGGTTGTGTTAGTGGGATCACGCTAGGTTGCCGTTTATTGGAAAAGTTAGGGTTAGAGGTAAAAGCGCATCGACAAGATGGTGATTTTGCCGATAAAGGTGATTGCTTAATCACCGCGGAAGGTCGAGCCGATGCGCTGCATCAAGGCTGGAAAGTAGTGCAAAATGTGCTGGAGTGGAGTTGTGGTGTTAGTGACTATATGGCAAGAATGCTAGAAATCTATCATCGCTATCAACCTAAAGGGCAAATTGCGTGTACACGTAAAAATATCCCGAATACCAAACTATTAGCAACTCAAGCGATACTTGCAGGCGGTGGTGTTATTCATCGCCAAGGTTGTTCTGAAACAATTTTACTCTTTGCTAATCATCGTCGATTTTTATCAGAGCCAGATAATTGGGCACAGCATGTTAAACAGTTACGCCAAGCGGCACCTGAAAAATGTATCGTGGTAGAAGCTGATGATATTGAACAAGCAAGAGAAGCGTTAAAAGCCCAACCAGATATTTTACAGCTTGATAAATTCTCCGTTGAAGATATTGCTCGGCTTCAATATGAAGCGCCTCAAGTTGCGCCTCAATGCCATCTTTCGTTAGCTGGCGGAATTAACCTGAACACAATTGAAAAATACGCACAAACAGGTATCCATTTAATGGTAACGTCTGCGCCTTATTATGCTCCACCGACAGATATTAAAGTTCGTCTTTACCCAAAAGATTAAATAAAAATAATAACTTATAAGTAAGTATTTACATATTTAATCAATAATAAACAAAACCGAGTGCTAACATATTGTCAGCACTCATTTTATCCATTTATTTTTACGTAATTCGTTATATAAAAAATTATATATAGATTACAAATTGAGATTGGAATGATGAAATTAAAACCTCTATGCTACTGTTTATCTTTTGCTCTATTACCAAGTATTGCAATCGCCGACACCACTTATGGGCAATCAACCCCTGATCTATTAACCGTTTGGAGTAGCCCGATTGCAGCCAATCCAGATGTGTTAACACAAGAGCAGATGCTTGAACAAAATAAAGTCAATGCGGCACAAGCTATTGCTACATTACCCGGTGTTGTGATGCAAAAATCGGGCAACCGCAATGAATACACCATTAAAGTGCGAGGCTTTGATAGCCGCCAAGTGCCAGTCTTCTTTGATGGTATTCCAACGTATGTTCCTTATGATGGCAACTTAGACTTAGCCCGCTTTACCACCAATGATCTAGCAAGTATTGAAGTCAACAAAGGCTATACCTCATTACTACAAGGCCCTAACTTAATGGGTGGCGCTATCAATATTACTACTGCATCACCGAAAAAACCTTTAGAAGGGAGTATTGCTTACTCACAAGGTTTTGCACGCGGTGCTGATTATGCACATAACATGAGTGCACGTTTAGGCGCACGTAATGATTTAGGTTTTATTCAAATCAGTGGTAGCCAATTAAAGCAACGCTTTACCCCAATTCCGGGCGCTGATGAAAATAATCAAGCAGCCGGTACACATGGACGCCGTGATAATTCGGCAACAGATGATAAACGTGGCATGATCAAAGTGGGTTGGACGCCACGCGCTTCTGACGAATATACCCTGACTTATGTAAAACAAGACGGTGAAAAAAATAGCCCGCCGTCAACATTAGGTAAAGGTAAATTTAAATATTGGGCATGGCCGGATTACAACAAAGAGAGCTATTACTATAGCGGCGTAACACAAATCACAGACAGTATTAATCTACAAAGCCGTGCTTATCACGATAAATTCGAAAATACCCTCTATATGTATCCCAAAAAAGGGGATACACCTGACTATAGCCACTATGACGACTACAGCACGGGCGCTGCATTGCAATTAGGTATTGATACACGCGACAGTGACCTACTCTCTTTTGCCGCACATTGGAAAGATGACGTTCACCGCGCTCAAAAAGAGAAAGGTGGCGATTGGATGCGTTATAAAGACAGAACATGGTCTTTAGCCACAGAATACCAATGGGTTGTCACCAATGATCTCGATTTAGTGGGTGCCATTAGCTATGACTGGCGTGATAGTGTTGATACCGATAAAGGGGCTGATGACAACAAGCAAACGGCTTTTAACTGGGAAATGATGGCGAAATATTCTTTAGCCAATGATGATGCAGTCCGCTTCTCCGTATCTGATCGTAGTCGCTTCCCGACGCAAAAAGAACGTTACACTACTGAAAAACCCAAAGATGGCTCAAAAGGGATTATTAACCCAGATTTAGATCCAGAACGTGCATTATCGTTCGACTTAACCTATGAAGGGCACATTACTGATAAATGGGGTTACCAAACCAGCATTTACTACAACCGTGTCAGTGATGCAATTATGGCACACACAGTTTATCGTGATGGCAAAGCATTTTTCCAAAACCAAAATAGTGGACGCATCGACTATGTAGGTCTTGATTTAGGCACGAAAGGCAACGTTACTGATTGGTTAGAACTTGGTGTAAACTATAGCTATATTCACAGTGACCCGAAAAAAATCGAACATATTGAAGGCTTACCAAAACATAAAGCCTATATGTGGATAACGTTTATTCCAGTAGAACACGTTCGCTTTACTGTTATGGAAGAAGCGCAAGGTTGGACATATAACCGTATTGATGAAGATGACAAACTCGCAGGCTATGCAAAAACCGATCTACGTTTAGATTATGACTTTGGTTATGGTGTTTCTGCTAATGCCTCTGTCAATAACTTATTCGATAAGTCTTACGAGTATACACAAGGCTATATGGAAGACGGCCGTAATTACTGGTTAGGTATTGAATATAAATTCTAATTTATTTTCTATAAATTTAAGAGCTGATATTTATTTTAATATCAGCTCTTTTCATCCCTAAAATAACTTTACTTTCCATGATGATACTCTAAATATAATTAAAATCGTAAAAAACCTTTTGCCATTTCTAATAAAGTATTCATAGTACTACTCACTATTTTTACAAAATTATCATAATTACTATTGGCTGCGCTGTATTTTTTTGACAGTTCATCCAAGTTAGTATTAACGCCTTTTTCAACAGCATCTAATGTTTTTTTTATCAAATCAAACTCTGTTTGTAATATATCATGTTCACCATTCGGCATATTATCTAAATAGCTAACTAGTTTATCCAATCCCGATAAATCTAAACCTACATTAAATACAAAATACATATTAGGTATAACACCTGGCGATTGATCGTCTTTCTTTGATGCGACACCTTTAAGTTGATTAAGTAAATTTTCTACTGCATCAACAGTATTATAGACCTCAATACTATTTTTATAATATATTTTTTCTCCATTAATAATTCTATAAAATCGGCCATCATTCTCTTTATTGAAAGCCATTAACGTACTAAAAACGTTTTTATTTTTCCACTTCGCTTTTAAAAAATATAATTTATCAGATAACGAATCTACATTTATATTTATATATCCATCTTTACTTCCAGCCTTTGTTGCCTGACTTAATTCAGTCAATATTTCTCTTAATTCTTTTACAAAATCCATATACTTGGAAAAAATATCTTTCAAAACATCTAAATAATCATTTTTACCCGCGACAATAGATTGTTTTACTTCATCAAATAAATCACTTAATGAATCTGTTGGATAACTGTCATTTGATTGCGCATTTTCTATTGCACGAGAAGCATAACTAATTTCATTTAAACTTTTCTTTTGATTAATATTATTTTTTACATATTGTTCATCAAGGTAAAAACCTTTTTCTTTACTAGAGAGATGTTCAAATCTATTATCATCTTTAACATCATTAAGAGATAATTCTTGATACTCTCTTTTCACATCTTCTAATAAAAAATTTGTATTATTTAAAAACTCTTCCTGATTATGTACTATCGCATTATAGGATTTATTTTCTATATGTGATTTATTGTTACTTTTAGATACATCAAAATTAATAGCAGTAGCCATAACATTAACCTTTTATATAAAAATAAAAGAAGTTGTTTCAAGAAAAAATTAAAACTAATATTTTAACAAAACTTAAAACAACACATAAACGTTAGCATTATTAGGCTATTATCTCTAAAAATATAATCTCTATTTTCAATTTCTCTAAAGAGTTAAAATCGTAAAAAACCTTTCGCCATTTCTAATAATGTATTCATTGTACTGCTCACTATTTTAACAAAATTATCATAATTGCTATTTGCTGAGCTGTATTTTTTAGAGAGTTCATCAAGATTAGAATTCATTCTCTTTTCTAATGAATCAAGCGATTTTTTAAATAAATCAAATTCAGTTTGTAAAACATTTTTATATTTTACTTCTTCTTTTTTATTTTCATTATCTGCTTTTATCTTTCTCATTTCTTCTTCAATATCAAAACCAGGTTTAACTAAACCAAATAAAGATGTATTATCATAAAGTAGTTGTTTTCTTTTTTTCTCTATCTCAGCGTCCGATAATACGCCATCCATAGAAATATCAGTATTTATTTTTTCCAAGAGATTATCAAGATCATCAAAATCGATATGGCCAATAAAATTAAATTCAATATTATTTTTTATTTCTAATGAGTAATTTTCTTTTATTACCTTAATACCTTTTATATCTTTTAATAATTTTTCTATTGTATTTAATGATTGATAAACTTGTTCTTTCTCTTTATAACTTATTAAATACCCCCCTAATTTTCTAATGTAACTCCCATCATTTTGACATTCAAATAAAAGTTTAGTGTAAAAAAATGATTTCTCTCCTAATTTTTCATGATAACTTTTTTTAACATTCACCAATACTTTTTTAAGTTCAATATAATTAATTGCAATACACCCATCTTTCTTACCCGCTTTGGTATATTGGGTAATGGATGTTATTGCTGCTCTTAAGTCCCTTACATAATCCATATAATTGGAAAAAACATCCTTTAGAATATCTAAATAATCATTTTTACCTACAACGATTGATTGCTTAACTTCATAAAAAAAATCACTTAATGAATCAGTAGGATAACCATGATTTGGACGTACATCTTTTATAATGGGTTCTAATTTTTTTATAGAGCTTAAACATTGATTATGAAAAATAATATTTTTATCATATTGTGCAGAGAGAGAAACATATATTTCCCTCTCTGTTTTTCCTTTTAAATTATTACAATCAATCCAGTTATCAAGATCAAAATCTTTTTTTTCTCGCCTTATATTTATTAATAACTCTTTCATATCATCTAAAACATGTTTTTCATTTTTAGATGTAGAAACAATATCATTATCTGAAGAATAGATTTTCGAATGACTTGCTATATTAGACATCCCTGAATCAATAGCTTTAGCCATAAATTATCCTCTTACATTCGAACCAATTGCAGAAGCAGCATCCTGCTGCGCATGAATAATTGCTTCAATGGCTTGTAACAATGCTTTTATCACTTCCGTTACTTCGCGTTGCATCTCATTATTATTACTAATAACGTGATTATTAATACTTCCTCTTGCTTCTAATACTTTCTGTTTACCATCCAGTACAATTCCTTGAGATTGCAAAGTTTGGTCTGCTACTCTAGCCAAAGGATCCGCAGTTGAAGTCACTAAGTTACCGGTTATCATCGTTGGGTTAGAATGACCAATAAGATCTTTACCCATACCTTTAATAGAAACAAAAGCCCCCATACCATGTATTGCCATTGAAATACCCGCACTCGTAATTGCGGCACCAATCATAATATTGGCTTTTTTATTAAGATTATCTTTTATTTGATCAGCGATATTTAACTCAATATTCATCAGCATCACACCCATTTCTCTAGATGCTTCGAACTTTTTAATCATTGCTTCTAAATACTTAACAATCAAATTGATTAATTTCATCATATCCGAAGATACAAAATTAAACATACCTAAACTTTCTGTTTTTATATGATCATAAATATCATTATCGTTATCAACTTCGAGTGATTTTAATATCTTTTTTATATCCGGTGTTTTTACTTCTGGTTCAGTTAGAATTGGCTTTGATATGCTTTTTGCTTTTTCTAAAATACTATTTAATCTATTATCAATATCTTTACTTAAACTCTCTAAATTTTCTTTAGTTAGTTTACTATCATTAATAATATCTTTATTATCAATGGCTTCATTAATTTTAGGCTTATAGTCATAAAATACATTATCATTACTTACTTTCATATTCATATTCATACCTTATTAAAGATAAACTTGATTAAATAGATATATTTCTGATCGTGTCTGATTTAGTCCGATTACTTATAGAAGATTTTTCACTCATATTTTTTAAAATTTCAGTTATGGTATCGATATTCTCATGATAACTTTCCATTATCTTATCCATTAATTTTTGAATAAGATTTAATATGGCTTCTAGCTTTTTACTATCAGCCATAGATTGCAGAATTTTTGCAGAAAGAACACTACTATAAATATTAACTGCATTTGTTGCTGTTGCATTGGCTAACTTAGAAATAACTACGGTTCTGTTTAACATAACACCTGCTTTCTGACTGAACTCTTTAGCAAGTAGTTTATTAATTTTCTTCATGGCTTCTTCAAGTGCTTGAACAATGATTTCTTTAATCATTTTTCCCATCATAAGTTCAAGTGCTTCATTGAAGACTCTTTTCAACATATCTCTGACTTGTTGATTAACAATTTTCTTGGCTACATTGGTTATACCATTTACAGCTGGACCAACAACAAAACTTAATGCAATTGCGGCAATAAATAAAACCGCGGTAATTAAAGCCTTAAGTCCCATTTTTAATTTATCTTGTATTGAGTTTTTTATATCCTCAATGATTTTTTTATCTATACCTAATTTCTTTAATGCATCTAAAGAGCCATAAATCATATCCGCTAGAAAATCGACCACCTTATCTAAAGCCTCCATCAAAGCTTCAGTAAGAGGTTGCATTAATTCATCCATAAACGATGTGCCATGTATCGCTTGATACACTTCATCGGCGACGGTTAATGCCGCATCAGCAACAAATAAAACCACGGCAACGGCCATTAAAGCCATTGAAGCACCCGCGGTAAAAATAGACGCAATACCCGCAACGATGGCTAATAACCCTCCTAATATTTTCAAACCAATACCTGCCCAAAATTGGATTTCTTCTTGCTTTTTTATTTGAGCTTTTTGATCGTCAATTTTTTCTTTAAGTGATTTTTCCGTCACTTTTTGCATTTCCTCAAAGAGCGCTTGTTCATTTTCAGAACGCTGCAACATTACTTTGAGTGTTAATTCACGTGTTTTCGCTAATAAGAAAGTTAATAATGCCATTCCTGATAAGGAGTCTGACATTATTTCAAGTTCTAATGCACTTTGAGTAGATGTAAGGACTCTATAGGTTTCTCTGATTTCATCTAAATTTGTTTTTATTGATGTATTTTCTTTTTTATTTATTAAGGCTTTTAATTCGTCCTTATGTGAAGTGATCTGATTAATTCTATCTTCACTAATAGAAACATTAGGCATATATTTAAAAGCATTATCAAAAAAATCAGATAACGTACTGTATAATTTATCTAAATCATCTAACGATAATTTAGAAATATCATCTGGTAAATTCAAAAATGGAAATGCTTTTTTAAGTGAATTTTCCATATCACTTTTAGATTTAATATTTCCTGATAATAAATCTTTAATTAATGACCTAGGAATATTATTATTTTTTAAGAATTTTTCGACTTCAGCTTCTGTTTTGAATTTATTCGATTTAATTTGACTATCAATTTCCATCCAATAATCAACATAAGCATCTTTACTATTCTTTATAGTATCTAGAACAGAGTTAAATTTTTCTTTTAAGCCATCAATGCCTTGAGCTAATTTATTTAGCTTATCTATATAATAATCAAGCTTATCTGGATCTTTAATTTTATCTAAAACATTCTGATGAATGACATTCTGATAAGAGAGTTGTAAAAATAAAAAATCATAATCTTTCGTCGATTTTTTATTCTCTGATTGGCTTGGTGCTGAGAATGCTAAAGAGGATTTTTGATTTTGAGATATATCTAGTGTATTACCTTTTTCTTGGCTATAAGCAGCCTTGTCATTTTCTTTTTTATTTTGTTGAGAAAAAACATTGATTTTATACTGCACATCATTTTGAACATTAATTCTTTGATTATTTTTCTTCTGCTCAATAGGTGCTCTAAGAGCAGGTGCAGAAATTTTATTTTCTTTATCTTTAATTTGTGAAGATACAATATGCTCATTTACAGTATTAATTCTTTGAGCTTGCTGTGTCGTATTTATAGTGACATTTTCTACCTCCTTAGAAGGTAGAGGTGTAGAAAATATAATTTTATCATTAACCTTATTAATATCATTCATACTGTTCTTCCTTATCTGCATTAAGAACAACAAGAGGAATATCTTTTAATGATTCTAAATAAACATTGGCTCTTTCTTTGATAGATTGATCGTTAATCTTTTCTGAAACTTGATTAAAACAATATTTTGCTTTTTCTTTTTCACCAAGCGATAAATTACATTGCCCAGCATAGAAGACAGGTCGATAATCATTTTTCGCATTGAGATAAGCTAAAGCATAAAGATCAATTGCCGCTTGATACTGTTTTTTCAATTGTTTAACAGCAGCAAGCCCCATAATGTAATCAACATTATAAAAATCGTAGAGACACAAAAATTTGAAAATTGCTTCGGCCTCATCCAGTTTTCCTTTCTGGTAAAAGTCATAAGCAAATGAATAGATTCCTTCCATAAATCCTTCTGGGATAGCGCCTTCGTCCTTGAGTGATGTCCCGTTCTGAACAATAGAAACAATGTAGTTTGCTAATTGATCAAGTTCATTTTCTGACATTTTTTTATATACTGACATGATGTTAATCCTTTCATCGATGATGAATAATTAATAATGAAATTCTAATTTAATCATTAATTAATTACTTTAATAAAACACACGCCTATATTTATAAAAATAAATACATTATTTTTATAATTAAAATATATATGCGCTAGGTTGATTTATTACTAATTTATATAGTCCATTTCTTCTCTTAATAATCCTTCAATTTCTATTTTCTTAAGCCAAATAAGAATATCCATAACATCTAATAAATCTTGATCTATCATTACATCAAATAAATGATATTTATGATAAATTTTTCTCGCCAGTTCAGGATAACGAACAACTGGTGTTCCTACTTTTTTAGCATAAGCTTTCACCGCCAATGCTTTATCATTAATACAGCTCAATGAAACTAAAGGCATAATGCCATTATCAGGATCAAAATAGATACCAACAGCCACATGGGTTGGATTGACAATAACAGCAGATGAATCTCGAATTACTTTTTTCATCGGTTCATCAAGCAATTCTTGATGAAACTGTCGACGAGTTGATTTTATTTCTGGATCGCCTTCCATATTTTTATATTCTTGCTTAACTTCATGTTTTTCCATCATCATATCTTTCATAAAGATAAAGAAATCAGCAATAATATTTAAAATAAGAATAGGTATTGAAAGAATAAAAAATATAAATACAAAATTAACGACGAGTGAACACCATTTATCAACAACAACATTTAAATCAGAGCGGTATAATATAAATATTTCCTTACCATGTAAAATAATAAAAACATAACAAGTAATTAAAAATATAACTATAAATAATAATGTTTTTAATAAATCTTTTATTGTTCTTATACTAAATATTTTTTTAAATCCTGAAATTGGATTGATATGATTAAGATCAATCTTAATAGCTTCAGTTGCAAGTTTAAAACGCGAATTAAATAAAGAAGGAATAGCACCAGATAAAAAAGCAACAACAAGTATCGGCAAAACAATATCAAAGAATAGTTTTGATATCACATCGACGTAACTCTTTAATGTAATATTTGTTGGATGAAGTAAAAGAGATTGATAAAAACGACTAAATTCACCTAAATCAACTTGATGAAATAAATACATAACACCAATAAGATAAACAAGTCCTGACGTTAACTCTTTACTCTTAAAACTTTGCCCTTTTTTTGCAGAGTCATCGAGTTTTTTCTGGGTGGGTTTTTCTGTTTTTTCAGCCATGATAAATACTCATAAAGATCGTATAAAAGTATCTATTATTAAAAAATGCATAAAGTTCTGTGGTCATCGCCGAAGTAAAGAAAAGAAGTAATGATATAAAGGCAATAATTCCTTTTATACATAATGACAGTGAAAATGCATTTAGTTGAGGACAAAATAGAGAATAAACACCTAGTGCAACTTCACTTAAAAACATAATAATCAGTACGGGTGAGACTAAAACAAGCGCAGTATGAATCATGCTATTAAGCCAGTGCCCAATAAAAGAGTAACCAATTTCTTTGTTAAAATAACCAATGGGAAATACGTCATAGCTATCTTTTATCGTAGTCATCAATAAGGTTAAGCCACCTGTTGATAAAAAATAGGCAGCACAAAATAAACCCGTTAATGAAGCGAATTCAGAAGATTCAATTCCCGTAGTTGGGTTAATAGTATCCCCAATACTAGCGCCCCGTTGGTTATCCACAAACTCGCCAAATGCAGACGCGATCCAAAATGGAGTAGCAAAAAGAAGCCCTATTAAAACGCCAAGAAGTAATTCACTTAATAATATAATTTCCCATATATTTCTTACTTCATCTGTAATAATAATGCTGGGTCTAATTCCCATAGCAATATAAAAAATAATAATATATTTTAATAATTGGCTATTAAGAACTCGACTATTTAAAAAAGGAATAAAAAGAAAGATAGGAAATAATCTTGCAACAAGTAAAAAAAGATCGATTAAATAAGTCTGTATATACCCTAGCAGTATTAACATATTATTTATCCTGCAAATCCTAACGTCATCATCTCTTTTGCATACACTAATATTTTATCGCCCATCCAACCCATAGTGACTAATAAGCAAACAAAAACACCAACAAGTTTTACACCAAAAGGTAATGTTTGTTCTTGGATTTGTGTAATGGTCTGTAATAAGCCAATCGCCAATCCAATAAATGTCGCAATGGCAATAGGTCCCGCTGAAAGTAATATCACTAAATAAACGGCTTTATTAGCCGCATAAACCATATCCATTACCTTACCGCCATGAGTTCAAGATATTGATTAATTAGTCCTTTAGCTAAGAGAGTCCAACCATCCATAGCGATAAATAAAATTAATTTTAACGGCACTGATAATGTGACTGGGCTCATCATCATCATCCCCAGCGCTAATAAAATACAAGAAACAACTAAATCAATAACAATAAAAGGTAGATAAAGATAAAAACCAATAATAAAAGCAGACTTTATTTCACTTAATGCATATGCGGGAAGCAGTGATAACAACGATTTTTCTATATTTTCTTTCTCGCCATAGCTATCAGGTCGGTTTCCTTGTGCTTGTTCAAAAAAATCTAATAACTCAGGATCAGAATATTTGTATAAATATTGTTTATATTCCCCTAATGCATCGTCATAAAATCGCTCAAAAGAATCAGGAGAAGTTATATCAACCGGGTTTTCAATAAGATAATGATAGGTATTTTTTGCTATTGGTGTCATAACAAACAAAGCCATCATTAATGCAATCGCATTGAGTACCATATTAGAAGGCACTTGCTGAACACCTAAAGCATTACGAGTCATCACAAGTACGATAGAGAATTTTAAGTAGCAGGTTCCGGCAGCAATAATAAAAGGAGCTAATGTTGCTAGTGCTAACGTTAAAATGAGCGTCGTTGAGCTTTCCATATATTTAATCTTGCTGTAAATGGGAACGTTGAATTTCTACAGCTAATCGCTCACCCACTTTAATTAATTCCCCTTGAGCAATAGCAACACCATTAACAACTAATGTAATCTGTCGTGAAGCATTATCAGGTAATATAATTTGTTGTCCTGGGGCTAGTTTTTCAATTTCTTCAATAGATAATACTTTACTTGCGAGTAAAAAAGACAAGGTGATGGGAATAGTACCAATTGATTTTAAATCCTCATTTTCTTGTGTCGCTGTATTTGTATCAATATCTTCAATTAATGCTTCTTCCTCTACCTCATTAGCTAGTAACTCTTCATCTAAAACCACCGTGTTTTCTCCTTCTTGCCATTGATAACGCATCCATTTTTTTTCACCAATAATAAGTGAAGAATCAATGCTATCAATCAACACAATATCCCCCAAAGAAAGGGTTTTTAATAACGAAACGGTCATTTTGCTATTACCAAGCTGGAATTGAGCAATAGCATTTATTTTATTTTTTGAAGATAACATCCATTCATAATGCCCCTCAAAAGAGCAAATAAATACATCTCCTATTGAGGTATTTACAACGGGATAGCTAACTTCTTTTTGCTCTCCTAAACAGATATTTTCTACCGCTACTGACATCTCTTCTTTCGAAAAAGGAAACAATAATTGTGAACATTTCTGTGAGAATAGAACGCGAAGATAAGCTTCTGGAACCTGCTCCCAATCTATTTTTTTTTCAGAATACAGGCTATCCATGACTTGGTTAACGGCAATAAGCCCTGTAAATGAACCTAATGTATTTTTACCTTTTATTTTAAAATAATAAGCAGAAGTGATCGGCAATTGTGCTTCGTATAAAGAAGATAGAATATTCATTGAATCGCTATTTTAATCTTGAGTAATACTTTCTTTAACATCTGATAAGATCATTTTTCATCTTCTTTATCATCGGAAGGATCAATTGCATTAATCTGCCAATGAGAATTATCATTTTCTAATGAAAGCGCTAATCGCCCTTGATATTGATTAAAATTGTCTAAAGAGGACTGATAAACGCGTCCAGTAGAAGCAATCAATTCGATCTTTTTATTGATATCAAAATTAACTTTCATCTGATGAAGCTCACTTCCCCATTTTTTAAAAACATAAGTAATACTAGGAGGTTGAGTCATTTTTGATACTTCTTTATAAAGAAGACTTAAAGCGGGTATATCAAGCAGTTTTTTATCAATTAAGGGTTCTTGTATTTTCTGTTGATATTCTGGCTTTATATTATTAAATATAGATATATTACTAACTTCTTCTTTTACTTTTTTTTCATCCAATTTATCTATATTCGAATTTCGTTTTTCAGTATTAAATGAAAGACTATTTTTCTCTATTTCATTACTCTTTGAATGACTATTTTTATGGGCTAAATGATCTAATTTTTCTATTAGGTCATTTTGAATACCCAATGTATTCTCTTTTATTTTAAATGCAGTATTATCTTTAGAAAAAGAGCGTTCTTCCCCATAGGAATACTGTTTATTCTCTGTATTTTTCTCTATGTTGTTTTCTACTTGTTTTTCATTGTTCTTGATAAATTTATGAGTTTTAATTTTATTATCTATTTCTTCTACATTATGATTAATAACTTTATTTTTCTCTACACTTTTTACTTTCTGATTGACGACTTTCCTTTCATCAAGCAAACCTGCCCCATTAATATCTAATTTATTTTCCTTTTTGCCATCAGAAGCACCAACACTTATGTCTTTACTTGATTTAAGATCATTCGTAACTTTTAAATTACTCTCTACCGTTATCTTATGAGAAACAGGTATTTTTTTACTTTCATGATTAGATAGTGATTTTTTTTCTATTTTCACTTGCTTTGCATGAACGCAAATTTGTGAATATATTTTCCTTTGTGTTAATAATAATCCTTCTAAATTTAAAAAATCGGTTTCATCCTTTTTATCCTTTTCGTCTTTAGTTTTTGTTTTATTGGAATTTATTTTTAGATGACTTTTTAGGTCAATATCATCCTTATGATTTAGATGATAAAAGTCATCTAGTTTTTGTTTTATCTTACTGACATTTTCAGAAGAAACACTCTCATTATCAGTCATTGATAATTCTAAATCAGTAGAAGAAAGTGATGATTTTTTAGAAAAAACAGACTTATTTTCACTAATTCTTTCATTTGATAAATTTGTATTTAAGATAACATTATCTGTCTTTATTAATATCATACAATACCATCTCCTGTATTTCGTTCTGTTCTAATCTTTCAATATATAACTCTTTTTTTAATGCTTTTCTTTCAAGATAAAGCTTCATTTTCTTTTGTTTTTTGATCACCACTTCCCTTTCTTTTTGTAACTTTAGACTTCCTTTTTTTAATTTATCTAATTGATACTCTATTTCCTTAATTTGAGTAATGGAAATATTCAATGACGCTAAGACAATAGCTTGTTTACGTTTTTGTTGATTTAACGAAAGCGTTGAATAATGCCCCACTCTTTCATACATAGGGATTTCATTTTCTAGCGCAGAAGCTAATCGCATTTGTTCTTTTTTCTTATCTTCAGCCTCTTTTATTAACTGTTGATGCTTTTGTTGCTCTCTTTCTATTCTTTGCTGGCGCTTAGCAATAGCATTCATCAATACCTGTTGATTAAGAGGTAAGCGCATAAAGTTGGTTCAAAGTTTGTTGAAAATCGGCTTTTTCTTTGAAGGATTGAACAAGAAACGCCTCTATTGCTGATTGTTTATTTACAGCAAGATCGTTTAATTCATTTTCACCTACACGATATTCACCCACCTCTTGTAATAATTTAATATCCTGTAAACGCATCAATATTTGTCTTATTTTCAATGCTGCTTTTTGTTGCTCAACATGGGTTATTTGCTGAAAAATACGGCTCACACTGCCTAAAATATCAATCGCAGGATAATGACCCGAAGCGGCAATTTTTCGTGAAAGATAGATATGTCCATCTAAAATAGAACGAATTTCTTCTCCTATGGCATCTGGTTCATCATCACTTTCAAGCAAGACAGTGTAAAATGCCGTGATTGAACCTTTTTCAGTCACTCCAGGTCTTTCTAGGATCGCGGGTAATTTATCAAAGACAGAAGCAGGATAACCTTTACGAACAGGAAGTTCGCCAGCCGTAAGAGCGACATCCCTTAAAGCTCGACAATAACGTGTCATTGAGTCAATAAATAATACGACATTCTTGCCTTGTTCTCGGAAGTATTCAGCAACTGTGGTGGCAACTAATGCTGCGTTACAACGCTCTATTGCGGGTTGATCTGAAGTTGAGCAAATTAATACTGTTTTTTCGCATCGTTTATCTGCTTTTAATTCCTCGACAAACTCTGTGATTTCACGCCCTCTTTCACCAATTAACCCGATAACAAAAACATCGGCTTGAGAAAAACGGATAAACATATTCATAAGCATTGTTTTACCCGTTCCTGCACTGGCAAAAATTCCCATTCGTTGCCCTAATCCACAACTTAATAATCCATCAACTGCACGAACACCTGATTCAAAAATTGTAGTGATAGGCCGTCTTTCACTAAATAAGGGAGGATGACCATCAATAGGTAAATATGAATAGAAGTTTTCTTCTTCCATTTTTTTATTACTAAAGCGTAATAAATAGTTACCTTTAATATCAATCATACTCCCTAAAACATTAGGGCTTAAAGCGACTGAAAAAGCATTTCCCGTCGGTACTACGATTATTTGCAAAGAATAACCTTGCGAACTTCCCATCATACTTAAAATCGTAATACCATTACGGAAACCAATCACTATCGCTTCACCAATAATTTGACCATTAATGATGGGATCTTTTAATAGACAAATTTCTCCAATAAATACATCACGTAGCATGACTTCAAGAATATTACCTTGTATTCGCATAGGATGAGCCGCGTGATGAAATATTGAAAATGTGTTATTCATTTTTTACCCAATAAACTGTTGATGAACGCTATTCATCATTTGGAAATATTCATCAATCGCTTTCGCCATTGATTCACCATTTTGTAAAGCAATGGGCATAAATGAGGCACGTAGTTCTAATTCAGATTCTACTTTCACTAAAGCAGGCTGCCCCGGATAAAAACTCTCCATTTGATTATTAATACTGGTTAATAATAATGATGTACTGCATTGTGATAATAAATTTTCATCATATTCACCAAGCACAGACCAGATCATAGGAACCTCATCAACAACCAATAAATTAATATCAGGCATATCGCCTAAACTAATTGTTATTGTTGAATGATTATCAACAGATTTTCCCTCTGAGAATAAATCATTGCGTCCAATTACATTCATGGCATCCATAATTAAACTTGCTAGATCAAAAGACATAATCTCTCCTAAATAGATTGTAAAACGTTAATTTCAATATCAGATGTAATTTCATCATAAGACAATACAGATAACTGTGGATATTGTGTTTCTATTAGTTTTTTAACAAATCGCCTTATATCTATTGCTGTTAAAAACACATAATCTTGAATATATTTAATCTCATCAATAGCAGTAGATATTTTTTCTATTATCATATCAAGCTCCGCAGGTTCTAAATTTAAAAATGTTCCCGAAGAACTTTGCCTTATTCCACTACGAATAATCTCTTCTACATTATGAGATAAAATAATCACATTAAATTTTCCATCTTTTGAAAAAAAGTGGCTAATATAACGTGAAAGCAGTGATCGAATATGTTCAGTTAAAAGTACAGGGTCCTTTTCTCTACTTCCCCATTGTACTAAACCTCCTATTATTGTTTTTATATTTCTAATAGGAATTTTTTCTTGTACTAGGCGTTGTAAAACATCATTAATTCGTTGAATAGAGACTTGTCTATAACACTCTTTCAAAAGTTCAGGTGAATTTTCCTCTATTTTATCAAGAATATTTTTTGTCTCTTGTATTCCAAGAAATTCAACAATATTCAATGTAATCAAGTTGGAAAATTTTCTATAAAAATAGATTTCTGGCAATTCTACTTTATAACCTAACGATGTTAATTTATCTGTATCATTCTTATTAATCCAATAATGGATAACATCATTATCCTTAATCTCTATCATTTTAAAATCTAAAGAAAAAAGTTCATCATTAGGATTTTCAACATAAACAAAAGGGAAAGGACAATCAAATTCATCCGCCTTAACTTCGTTTATTAAGATAATAATTTTATTTTCATCAATTTTATCCGAATAATGAATAACAATATCGGGAAGCAACACACCGTATTGTAAAATAAATTCTTTTTTCAACCATTTTTCAAAAACTAGTTTTGAAAGATACGCTTTCTTCTTAGCGGAAACCGTAATAATTAAAGGTAATGTTTCTGCTTGAGATAAGGTAATATTCTCAGTTAATAAACTATTTTCATCGTCTGATTCATTTTTATTTGAAAATAGATTTGAAATAATGCCTTTTTTACTATCAGGATCTGAAGCATCATATTCATTTTTTTCATCCCCACTTTCTGTAGAGGCTTCTTTTTTCTTACTTTTCCATTGTTTTTTAAAGAAATAGCCTCCTAATATTACCGATAAAATAAGAAAAACAGGGGTTGGAAAACCAGGTAAAAAACCAATAACAAAGGCAAGGATTGCAGTTACTAACAACGCAAAATCTTGAGCTAACAATTCATTCATTATGCTAAAACCAAGATTATTATTTTCACCACCAACGCGCGTAACAATAAAACCCGCACTGATAGAAATCAGCAATGCAGGAATTTGAGCAACAAGCCCATCACCAATGGTCAAAAGTGTATAAGTATGTAACGCTTGTGAAATTGAGAGATCCATTTGCGCCATACCGACAGAAATTCCCCCAATTAAGTTAACAAAAATAATGACAATGCCCGCAATTGCATCGCCTTTAATAAATTTCATTGCACCATCGAAGGAGCCATATAATTGACTTTCTTGACCTAATTCTTTTCTTCTTATTTTCACTTCTTCATTAGTAATGATCCCAGATTTTAAATCAGCATCAATACTCATTTGTTTTCCGGGCATACCATCCAAAGAAAAACGCGCCGCAACTTCTGCAACACGTTCAGAACCTTTAGTAATTACCAAAAATTGCACAATAGTCACAATTGAGAAAACAACAAAACCTACCACTAAATTTTCACCAATAACAAACTCACCAAATGAAGTAATAATTTCACCAGCATCCGCATCCAATAAGATTAATCGACTTGTACTAATAGAAAGAGCAAGACGAAAAAGTGTCGTAATCAGTAATAATGCTGGAAAGGTCATGAAGTTCAATATTCGAGTAATATAAAATGAACTCATAAAAATAAGAAGAGAAATAGTAATATTCAATCCAATAAGGAAATCCACAATATATGTTGGCAAAGGTATAATTAACATCATAATAACCAAAATCATAACCGATAATACGATTAGTTCTGGTCTATTTTTTATTGCCAATAGGAATCTATAAATCATAGAAATTATCCATAAATTATTTTTTGTTTATTTTCTCTGTTGATATTGTTCTAATCGAAGGTAATTATCTATAAGTTTTTGTATGATTATTTGGCATTCATCTCTAAATTCATAAGATAAATATAATGACTCTGGATAGTTATTAAATATCGTTTTTATTCCTTGTAATAATTTCATTTTTATATTAACTAAATAATCTATCCATTTATTTTCTAAAAGAGATATTAAATATTTTTCCATTTCTTCTGGAAATGTCATTCCATGAAAAACCAATTGATACAGCTCTTTATCTGTTATTGTATTTTTTAAATCTTGTTTTTCTAGTTTTTCTATATTGATTTCGATAAAGCTACATAAAGTCCGTAACTTATTAACACGGTCTAGAAAATAACCAAACTCTGAACTTTGAGAACAACTGGGCATTAATGATTGCATATCACAAATCAAGCTTTGTGTTAAAAAACTCAAAATAATTGTGCATTGTTTAATGTCATACTCTTCTACCCACATCTTAAAAAAATAAATAGGTTCAAAATCAAGGTTAATAAAACTACGATAAAGATCTCTTAATGTCTGAGCATTGAGAGAAAGTAACTTTGCAAATGTTTTAGCCTGAAGCGCAATATTAATACCAGCTCTAATTTGCTTTCCATTCTCCCCCTCAAGTAAACGGTTTATCTCATTCTCAATACCTGCATCTAATTGTGCACCTAACTTTTTTTTTCTAAGTAATTCTCGTAAAACCATCACGAGATCACTTTCATCAGGGAACATTTTACGTAAATAACTGAGCAATTCTTGCAAACTTCGCCCTGATTTTCTAAATAACATCATGACTTTATCGAGTTTCTTATCAGCCCCCTCTTCTGCAATATATAATGTGCTTTGCCCTCTATTTGCTTTTTTATCTAATGATTGACCAAAGCGTTGAGAAAACAGTGTTGCAACCATAGACATATCATCAGATATCTCTATTAATTGATTTTGATAGTTTTGACTTTCATTTATTTTTGGTTGTTTATATTCTGTTTCTTGTTGGCTTTTTTTACCAATACTGTTGTTTGCTAAATTTGTGGAAGTAGAGGTATTAATTGGCCCGATCATAGTGCTACCTCATAAAGGCTTGAAGTTGTTTTAATGCTTGAGATGTTTTTTTATCAATCGGTTGAAATGGATTTTCAATTAAAGATCCAAAATCTTCAGTATCCGAATTTTCTAATAATCGAGGTTGCAACATAAAAATACGGATCATTTTTTTGTTATTCTCAGATTGATAACTAAATGCTCGGCCAATTAAAGGAATAGTGCTTAAAAAAGGAACGCTATTCTCAGCTTTCACATTATCTTCGCGTGTATATCCACCAATTAATAAACTTCCACCTTCAGAAACACGGGCAACAGTACTAATGTTTGTACGGTTTATAACCGGTAATTTTTCAACACTTTCATCATCACCATTCTCATCTTTTTTCTCAGCACCATCTTCAAGATTAATGATCATCTCAATATCTTTATTCAAATTACCAATGCGAGGTAATACACTGATCATCGTACCAAACGTTGTTGATTCTAATGAAGCAACGCGTTCGCCTTTTATTTGTGTATAAAAAGTGGTGTTGTTATCAAAAATAGCAGGTGTATTTTCTTGAGTTAATAAAATAGGACGAGACACCATTTGTGCTTCACCATCTTCACTCAATGCTTTGATTTTTCCTAAGAAACTCAAACCAGATGCTGCACTTAAACTTGCCGTATTAAAAAAGAAAGTACCTTTACTCGAGCCATAACTCGCCTGCCAATTAACCCCTAAACTATCGGCTTTATTTTTAGAAATATCGATTATCCATAGTGACAGTTCAACTTGCCTTTTCGGTTTATCTAATTGAGTAATCAGCGAACCAATCAGCGCTAAGCCTTCTGCTCGTTTTAACTAAAAGACTATTTGAGCCCGGTAAAGGGACTAATTCGACATTGTATTGTCCCATTTTGGTCATAATAGGAGCATTAGCTTCTTGAATGCTATTTATCGTTTCATCATCTTGCTGTGCATTGTCATTTTCTATATTACGGCTAGGCTCTATTGCTGTTCTTTTGATTCCCTCAGAAGACATAAATAGTTGCTGTAAAACAGAAGTGATACCAGGTAAAACAATTTTTTCATCACGTAAAGTGTAAGCTCGGTCTTGTACAAAAGTGTTTTTTAATGGAAATATTTGTACAAACTCATCACCATAACGAGAACTTCCCGTTGGTACTTGATTATTTATATTTTCATTAATTTGCTTTTGCACATCATTATCTAAAAATTCAGCCGCCGCTTTAACCAACCGAATATAGACAGGGGGACCAGAAATATAAAAAGTGCGTTGATCACGACCTGCTCGCAGTGGATAACGAGGATCATATAATCCCACATCTTGTAAATATTCTTTTAGCTCGATTAAACCTATATTTTGTACCTGAAATAGCTCTTGCAGGATCTCACTGTTCTCATAAATATAAATTGATTTTCCATCATTAAAATAGAGTAATGACAAGCGTTTTATCATCAATTCAAATGCTTCTTCTGGTGAGGAAATATCAAAATTTCCAGTTACTCTTTCCTTTTTTACCGCATTACTCAGAATAAAAGGTTTATTTAGTTTATCTGATAACACAAGAAAGAATTGTTCTACTCGCGTATCAACCGCAATAAAAACATCAGGTTTTTTCACCTGATGTGTATAAATAACTTTTCCTTGCGCTGCTTGAGTTTGAAAAGACAAACTGCAGCAAAGTGCTAGCCCAATAGCACAATAAATCTTATTTTTTATTTTCATAAAGATGCTGACCAATTCGGCGAAATTCTGTTGGCGTAATACCAAATAATGTCTTAATTTCATTAGAGAAATGAGACGCTGAACTAAACCCATTATCGACTGCAATTTGTGTCAATGATTCATCGGTTGATAGCGTGGTTAAAATTGAAGATGCTGCACGCCATGAACGCAATTGACTTTTTCCACAATTACCTAAATAACGTTTACATAGTCGTCTAAAATGTGTACCTGATACTCCATATCGCTCTCCGATTTGTGCAATATTACTTTTCTTCTCATCTAAATAGCTAATGAGATGCAAAATAAGCCAATAACTTTCACTGTGTCTTATCGTGACAAATAAAGGCTCTAATTGACTTTCTGTTTTTATTGCTTCATTTATTAATACGTATTCTAGAGATTTATTAGTATCTTCTATATAAAAAATCTGTTGATTAATATCAAATTCAGATCCTATTGCTGTCATTTTTGAAAAATCACGAGCATAATCAATAAACGCCAATAACCTCGCACAAATAAAAAATGAACATTTCTCAATTTTCCATGACTGATTTTCAGATTGAAAAATAACATCTTCATTTTTTGCATTATAAATAAAAGCCTTTCCTTTTATAATTTTAGTCGTTTTTTCATCATATATTTTTACTGGGAAATCATTATTTAAAGGAATGCAAAAGAACAATGAATTCCCCAGCAATATATTTTTATCGCCACTTATTTTTATATCATTTATTAACATAGCAAATACCTCGACTTATACTTATCGTAAATTTAAAAAATTAAAGATAATAAACTTTTAGCTAACTCATTTTTATGGTTTTACTTTATATAATCTTACAATAATATCACCTATTATTAACTATAAAGATGAATAACAAATTTTTTCTGTTTATTATTTAAAAAAAGTGATAGTAAAATATCAATACCACTATCAAATAAAAAACATGTGCTTTTTTTTAAAAGAATTTTTATGCTCGTTTGGCTAAACTATATTTATATTATGAATTAATAACAATTTATCATTAGGCTAAATCCATGCTTTATTATATTTACATCCTCAGTGGCCCATTAAAAGGAACAATCATTCCTCTACCACCCAATCGCTATTCATTATTCTTATATAATAAAGAATACATTGAAAATAAAGAAGAAAATGATAAAACCATACTTTATATCCCTTGTGATAAACAGGAAGATGAGAAAAAGCTCGCTATTATACTTGATGAAGATAATAGTGAAAATAATAAATATAGAATTGAAAGTAGCTTAATACAAAAAGAAATCGATAAAGAATATTCGTTGAAAGTCGATAGTCCAATATATAGCAATGATACGCCTATCTTTTTTATTAGTGATAAAAATGATTTATCTTTCGCATCATTTGATTTTAAAAAAAAGAAAAAAACAGGCATCATAAATAAAAAAATCCTTTTATTATTAATATTAATAACGCTATTCTTTATAGCATTAGTTTTTTATATAAAGAGACCGGTAGAAGAAAAAATCATTCCAACTTTATCAAAAAGTTTAAATTTTAAAGGATATCAAGGAAAAAATGGGTATTATTGCATTTATGATAATTTATACCCGACGTCAAAAATAGAAAACACATTAGAAAATAAAATTATCTATCTGGAAAAAATAAAAAACTTATCTACCGGTAATAATCATCAAAAAATACATATAATTTTTAAAGATAAATTCAAACCTATTGTTAGTTTTTTTTATCATAATGAAACTGAAAAATTAAAAATAATCAATAATATCAATTCTGATTTTTCAAAAAATTGCCAGCCAACCATTAAAGGAATATCAATACCCAACATTATTAATGATATAAATGAATTTGAGCTAACTAAAACAATAGGTTATACCATTGAAGAAAAAAATAACGGATTAACCTTTATTTTTGATGATGCATTAAATATCAGTAACAAAGAAAAACTGGATACTTATATCAAAAAACAAACGGCTATTTTTGGCAGAAAATTTATTTTTTACCGTGAAAATATAAGCAATCCTATGTTGAAAAATAAAGCAACATTACAAGAAGATCATGGATATATCTTTCTTGATAACCAACATCGTTATTTTCCTCAAGGATAATAACGATATTTATAACCGATAATTTAGAATCAATCTTAGAGGAATACTATTATGCCAGCTTATTCTGTTGCCGATGATGTCAGCACTATTAACCAAGTTGATAGTTATTTTCAAGAGCCTGTACAAAAACAAAGTGAGGCATTAAAAATTGCATTAAATGCATTAAAAACAGATACATCAAATGCTGCGGCCTTAGCCGATTACCAAGCAAAGCTTGCTGAATATAATATTACGCGTAATGCAGAATCAACGTCGATTAAAGTTGTGAAAGATTTGGCAATGAGCATTATCGGGAATATGCGTTAGTTTTTATTTAATGGAGGCTGTATATGGCGATTACCCCAGTTGTTCCTGTTCATTTGGCTACATTACCAAACGATAAAAGCACAAGTGATGATAATTTATCCTCAATAATGGTAAACAGCATCACAAGTGGTTTTCAATATGAAAAACAGATCCAAGAAAAGCTAACAACATTAAGCCAATTAAGTGATGTTCAAAGTTACACACAACTACAAACAACACTTAATGACTATACAATTACAATGAATTTAGCGAGCACGTTAGCCAGAAAATCACTGAATATTGTTGAAACATTACTCAAGGCACAATAGTAATGAAAATGCGATATTTGTTTTTGGCATTATTATGTTGCCTGTTTCCATTATTAAGTGGCTGTAAAGATCAATCTCTACTCACTAATTTGGATCAAAGACAGGCAACGGAAATTCAAGCTGTTTTACAAAAACACCAAATAACCAGTACTCGTAAAGCATTAGGAAAAGGGTTATTTGATGTTTCGGTCAAAAAAGAAGATATGGGAATTGCTATTCAGATCTTAGAAGAATATCAATTACCCACACTCTCCCGTATTGAGGTTACTCAATTATTTCCATCAGACGCATTGGTATCGTCGCCTCAAGCAGAAAAAGCCCGTTTAATTTCAGCTATTGAGCAGCGATTAGAACAATCATTACTTACAATTGACCATGTTATTGATGCTAGGGTACATGTGAGTTATCCAATATCCCTCACAGAACGTGTTATTCCAACACCTCATTCTTCAGCTTTAGTTTTTTATGAAGAGGGTATGCTAGATAATGACCAATTAAGCGAAGATGTTCGTGCTTTCATTCATAATGCTTTTAGCGATATGGATGAGAATAATATTACCGTTTTGCTATATCCACGAAATATCAATAAATTCACGTTAATAAACAACCAATTACATCAAGATGATCCTAATTCATCTTTTAGCTCTTGGTTATTCCCCTGCTTATTATTAGTGATTATTGCCGCTGTCATTGTGATTGCATTAGTAATGTATCGACGTAAAAAAATACAGAAGATAGAGAGTGATAATGAATCTAACTCCTGAACAATTTGAAACGATATCTAAGGTAATGTATGAACCCCTTAGTTATATTCATGCTAATTATTCTGTATTAGCCTCAAAAGAAGAAAGTGCGATATGGCAAAAATTAGCCAATCGCCAATTAATTCAACGATATCAACTTATTAATCAACTAGATTGTGACATTGATATTATCGTAGAAAAGATTTTTACCCATTGGGCATTACTTCCTCGTTGTGCTTTATTCTTAGGCTATTTTTATTCTCGAGAAACACTTTTATTATCGGGAAATTACTATCGTTTAGATCCACCATTAAAAGCATTCTTATCTCTTTATCCTGTTTTAAACGGAAATAAAAATAGTGTGCTTTCACTTAAAGTGAGTGATCCAATTAGTGTTGGTTATCAATTACTGCTTGATTTTATTCAGTCAATTTCAACCGCACTGGCTCAACGTTTTACATTGCTTTTTGCACCACAATCATCACTGGTTGAACTTCCTCAGTCACTCTTTTTATCCCGTTCACTTTTTCTTTTGGTATTAGATTATGCTGCGCTCGCTGTCTAAAGATCTTTTAACATACACTCGTGAAGGTGTATTAATACGGGCTCGCTATGTTCGACAGCTTGATAATATTTATAAAGCTGGATTAGCGGCCAAACACGCGACAAAAAAAATGCTCCGAGATTTTAATGATAAATTAGATGCGCATAATAAGGAGATAGCAAACCAAGCTTATAGTAAAGGATTACAAGCATTATTAGGGGATATATTAAAATTCTCAATTCAATATCAAGAGCAACTGGCACACTATGAATTTCAACAAAGAGAGCAAATAACCGCAACTATTGCTCAATTTTTTGACTCACCAGAAATACAAGTTGAACTCACACGTCGTTTAATTTCAGCAACACCTTCAGAGAAAAAAATTACGCTAGATATTCCTGCAACGCTACGTCCATATCTTGAGAAAGAACTCAATAATATCAATATTGAATTGGTATCTCATGACAACAAGGTCATTGCTATTCATGCTGGTGATCAAGTGACTTTTTTTGATCCTGCACTGTTACTCAATGATTTAAAAGCACAATTTCACCAACCTTTTTCTGAATCTTATCAAGCAACATTTACTCAAGAAATTAAAGAGGCTCTGCTGAAATTTATTAATACGTTTGATATATCGGATGATATGCATCCTCAAATAGAAACATCCAGTGGGGGCAATAATGAAGATTGATGCTTTGAAAACACAGACTTTATATGAACCACAGCCTCATTTTCCTGCATCAAAAAGTATCGTAAATAAGGAATTAGATCCTTTAATGGCGACACTAAATCCTACTTTTTACCAAAATTTAAAAACGGCCAACGTGAATACAGTCAAAGATATCTTAGCGTTATTAAATCAATTTGATGTTAAAAATGAAGGCAATCAAACCTTAAAAGAAAAACGTCAAGTTGCGCTATTAATGTATGCTCACCAAGAAAGTGAATTAGAAAATAGTGATAATAAAGAGGTCATTAATCAGGCGTTAATTTCACTTCTTTCTTACCAAGGTTTTTATCACCAATTTACACTCGACTTATTAGGAATGAACGATAACCAAGACGATTATGATAGCTTCTTTAAACCTGATAGCGCTTCGTTTTCATTTTAACGTTAATTATAGGATCTGAGCTCCTGCACCTTTCTCACCTAAAATGTCATCTGGATTACGTAATGGGCAATCACTTAGCGATAAACAACCACAGCCAATGCAGTGATCAAGTCCGTTACGTAGTCGCTTAAGGCGGTGAATTCTTTCATCTAATCGCACTTTCCAATCCGTTGATATTTCGTGCCATTGTTCTGCGGTCAATTTACTATTTGGTGGATATTTTCCTAGTATTTCCTGAATTTCTTTTAGTGGAATACCTGTACTCTGCGCCGCTTTGATAATTGCCACATAACGCAATACAACTGGAGGGTAACGACGTTGATTACCTGCGCTTCGATAGCTTTCTATCAATCCTTTTTCTTCATAAAAATGTAACGTTGAAATTGCAACACCACTTCGTTTTGCTACCTCACCAACAGTAAGTGCTCTATTGAAATCTATTTTTTCTTTTTTCATTTTTAACTTTTCCTCTTGACCTCAACTTAACTTGAGGTTTTATAGTCCTCTCCTCAAATTAAGTCAAGCCAGTGGAATACTGACTTCTATGTTTAAGATCGTTGAGAAATGATTTATAGCAACGGCAAATAACCGTTATTTCAAAGCACTGTGGCAACAATTCAATCAATAAAAATAGAAAAATGCTCATCATGGGATAGGCAATAATATGAATAAAAAACTCACTTTTACCGTCTGTGCCTCGCTTTTTTTGCTCAGTGCAGGCGCGATGGTCTACGCGACAACTTCATCAAATGATGAGGAAACGCAGCAATTTGCTTACCCTCCAACAAAAGTGGCATTAGCAACCGTACAATCATCAAAATTACCCAACAATATGCAAGGGGTTGGAGAATTAGAAGCTGCGCGCCAAGTTTATTTAGCTGCTGAAACCAATGGTCGAATTGCTGTGATTAATTTTGAGTCGGGGCAAACTGTTAAAGCGGGTCAAGTTTTAGCGAAATTAAATGATGAACCTGAACAAGCCGAGTTATTACGTTTACAAGCGCAATTAACCAACGCAGAAAAACTCTATTCTCGAACCAGACAGCTTTATAGTAAAAATATGGTGGCAACAGCGCAATTAGATAGCACGTTATCAGAACGCGATATGATTGTGGCCTCCATTCGTGAAGTGAAAGCGCGGATTGCACAAAAAGCAATTAAAGCACCCTTTGACGGTATTGTTGGAATAAAACTTGTCCATGAAGGGCAATATCTTAATGCGGGTGAACGTGTTGCCTCACTCGTTGATGCAAGCCATTTAAAGCTCAATTTCTCCCTTGATGAACAAGCTGCACCGAAAATTTCAACCAAACAGCCAATCAATATCGAAGTCGATGCTTACCCAGATATTATTTTTACGGGTTCAATAAATGCGATTGATCCTCTTATTGGCCCTTCTCGTACAGTGCAAATACAGGCTGTTTTACCGAATACTGACAATAAATTAAAAGCGGGCATGTTTGCTCGTGTTCAAGTTACTTCTCCTGATAGTCCTATGGTATTAACCGTACCAGAAACGGCAGTCACTTATACTGCTTATGGAGATACCGTGTTTGTAGCGCAATCTGACAATCAAAAAAACCTTATCGCTAAGCGTGTCTCTGTGAAAGTTGGATTGCGCTACAACGGCATGATTGAAATAAAAGAGGGTTTAGCCCTTGGAGATCAAATTGTTTCATCAGGCCAAATTAAATTAAGTGATGGGATAGCAATTGAACCCATTGAGCAAGATACATTGGCGTTGGCTCAATCAGCAACAACAAAACCATAACGGGAGCTAATAATGAAATTTACCGATATTTTTGTTCGGCGCCCTGTTTTGGCGTTAGTTGTTAGCACGCTGATTTTTTTACTGGGCGCATTTGCGTTCAGTAAATTGCCCATTCGCCAATATCCGATGTTGCAAAATTCAACGATCACGATAGCAACGGATTATCCCGGCGCTTCATCTGAATTAATGCAAGGATTTGTGACACAACCGATCACACAAGCCGTTTCCTCTGTTGAGGGCGTGGATTATATTTCATCTTCTTCGGTACAAGGGAAAAGCTTAGTCACGGTGAGAATGGAGCTAAACCGTGACCCTACTCAAGCTTTAACGCAAGTGATGGCAAAGGTGAATCAAGTGCGCTATAAGCTACCTGAGCAAGCTTATGATCCCGTTATCGAGCTTTCATCTGGTGAATCAACAGCCGTTGCATATGTTGGTTTTTCTAGTGAACAGCTCTCTATTCCTGAACTAACCGACTATCTTTCTCGTGTTGTTGAACCCATCTTTTCATCTATTAATGGTGTGGCTAAAGTTCAAGTATTTGGCGGTCAACAACTGGCAATGCGCTTATGGTTAGATGCTGATCGACTAGCAGGACGCAATTTAACAGCCAGCGATGTGGCAGAGGCTGTTCGTCGTAATAACTATCAAGCCGCTGCGGGTAAAGTCGAGGGTGAGTTTGTGATTGCCAACGTTTATGTCAATACTGATCTCACTAATGTCGAAGAATTTAAAGATATGGTGATTAGTAATGATGGCAATAGTCTGGTGCGTTTACGTGATATTGGCACAGTGGAGCTTGGTGCGGCGGCCACCGAAACCAGTGGTATTATGAATGGCAAAAAAGCGGTATTTTTAGGTCTATTTCCCACACCAACAGGCAACCCTCTCGTTATTGTTGATGGTATTCGTGAAAATCTCGCTGATATTGAAAAAACCTTACCTCCAAGTGTTGAAGTGGAACTTGCTTTTGAAACTTCACGTTTTATCAAAGCCTCTATTGACCAAGTAGTACAAACATTAATTGAAGCAATTTTAATTGTTATTGCTGTTATTTATCTCTGTTTAGGCTCATTTCGCTCTGTTCTTATTCCTGTACTTGCCATTCCGTTATCTATGCTGGGTGCAGCAGGATTAATGCTTGCCTTTGGCTTTAGCATTAACTTACTGACTTTATTGGCAATGGTTTTAGCCATTGGGTTAGTCGTGGATGATGCGATAGTGGTTGTTGAAAATGTGCATCGCCATATTGAAGAAGGACTATCACCGGTTCAAGCGGCGCTAGTGGGTGCAAGAGAAGTTGCAGGCCCTGTTATTGCAATGACCATTACATTAGCCGCAGTTTATGCGCCTATTGGTTTAATGGCAGGTTTAACTGGCGCACTATTTAAAGAATTTGCGATAACACTGGCAGGTAGTGTGATTGTATCCGGTATTGTGGCATTAACCTTATCACCCGTGATGAGCTCATTAATGTTAAAACCAAAAGAAAATGAAGGCAAAATGGCAAAAATTGCCGAGTATGTCTTTGATAAATTGGCTCATTATTATGGTTACGTACTCAATTTTTCTTTAGCTAACCGCTGGTTAACCCTCGTTTTCGCCTTAGCCGTATTTGTCAGCTTGCCGTTTTTATATAGCCAGACAAAACAAGAATTAGCGCCTTCAGAAGATCAGGCGAGCGTCTTAACCGCCGTAAAAGCACCACAACATGCAAATTTAGCCTATGCAGAACGTTTTAATCAGAAGCTTGATGAAATTTATATGAGTCTGCCTGAAACAGATAGCACATGGATAATTAATGGCACAGATGGCCCTTCGGCAAGCTTTGGTGGGATCAACTTTGATGGTTGGGATTTACGTGACCGCAATGCAGATCAAATCCAAGCTGACTTGCAAAACCGCGTAAGTCATATTGAAGGAACCAGTATTTTTGCTTTCCAATTAGCTTCTTTGCCCGGTTCGGTGGGGGGATTACCTGTGCAAATGGTATTACGCAGCCCATTAGGTTATCCCGTTTTATTTGAAACAATGGAACAAATCAAACAACAAGCCAGAGAAAGCGGTCTATTTGTCGTGGTGGATAGCGATTTAGACTACAACAACCCTGTCGTTCAAGTTGCAATAGATAGAGCAAAAGCCAATAGTTTAGGTATTCGTATGCAGGATATTGGTGAATCACTGTCTCTGTTAGTCGGTGAACATTATATCAACCGCTTTGGTATGGATGGTCGATCTTATGATGTGATCCCGCAAAGTGTACGTCACCAACGTTTAACGCCAGCAGCACTTGCTGGGCACTATATTCGTACTCAAGATAATGTGTTAATTCCATTATCGACAGTGGTAAATATTACGACACAAGTTGAGCCTAATAAGCTCACGCAATTTAATCAACAAAATGCAGCAATTTTCCAAGCGATCCCCGCACCGGATATCACAATAGGGCAAGCAGTCGCCTTTTTAGAAAACGTAGCAGATTCATTACCTGCGGGCTTTAGCCATGACTGGCAATCTGATTCTCGCCAATTTACCCAAGAAGGAAATACCTTAGTCTTCGCTTTTATTGCGGCGCTTATCATTATCTATTTAGTGTTAGCCGCACAGTATGAAAGCTTGGTTGATCCATTGATTATTTTGATTACGGTTCCGTTATCGATTTGTGGTGCATTAGTGCCATTAGCTTTAGGTATAGTGACATTAAATATCTACACTCAAATTGGTTTAGTCACCCTGATTGGACTTATCAGTAAGCACGGTATTTTAATGGTGGAATTTGCTAATGAATTGCAAGTTCATAAAAACCTAAACCGACGTGATGCCATTATTGAAGCAGCAAAAATCCGCTTACGCCCTGTGTTAATGACCACGGCGGCAATGGTGATTGGGCTTATCCCACTGTTATTCGCTAGTGGTGCTGGGGCAAATAGCCGCTATGGATTAGGGCTAATTATCGTCTCAGGAATGTTAGTTGGCACATTGTTTACCTTGTTTGTATTGCCAACAATATACAGCTTTTTAGCGCGAAACCATCAAATCAGCGCCCAAACAGAACGTCAAAAACAGTTACAGCAAGTGGGTGAGTTGTAAGCCAGATAATAATAAATAGTAATGTCGTAAAAATAATCCCCATTGTGAATGCAATGGGGATTGTTTATAGCTATTTAAACAAATGTTGTTTTATTTTAATATCATCATTAAGTAGCGGTATATTATTATTTATTGCATATTTCAATAGTTCAGCAATTTGCTCAGGCTGATAAAGCGCTCGGACACTGCGTTTTTCTCTTAAATAAGAGATAATACTTTCTAAACTTTTTCCTTCTTTATTCCCAGATTGTTCTGCTTTCATCATCTCCATTAAAGCAATAAATTCCCCTGTTCTTCCTAATCCAGCAAGGCAATGAACCGCTATATTTTCTTTTGTTGGGTTTATTTTTAATTTATCGCCAATAACATTAATTGTATTTTTTAATTTTTTCGCATCTATTCCTGTATGATCAGCCCAATCATAAATATGGACAAATTTTATTATTCTATTTTCATTACTGTTTTCTTTAGTGACTAATTTAGTGTATGTTTTACAATCTAAACATGCTCCATTTTTTTTACTTAAAAACCACTTTTCAATATGACTAGAGTTTATATCATCTAAATTCAAATCTTCTCTAAAATATTTAAAACCTTCTTTTTCAAAATCACTTTTATTATATTCACCACCCGGTTTTGAGAGATCTTTTTTGATATCATCATTCGAAGCTAAAATATAAACTGTATTTATGTTATTATCAAATAGCATATTAAAATAATTTTTTAAACTCTCTTTATTATTTAATGGGTATTGAGATGCAATAGTTATATTAGAAGAATTATAAGAACTAACATTATTCGCTGGCAATGATACATCGCCTGATTTTATTAAAGTATCTGTACGATACGTTAATTCCTGACTATATCTAGAATTTTCAACCGATTGATAATCAGCGGAACTATATTTTAAACCATTTAAGTTATTAAATAACTGTTCAGCTTTTTCATTATACTTATCTGTGCCAGTACATTTTTTAACTGCAACTAAAAAATTCTCTCTCTCATTATGCAACTTTACTTCTTCATTAGATCGAGACAAATTTAACTTTGACATATCTACATGATTAATTTTTCGTCTAGAAAGTAATCTATTATCTACTATTCGTGTTTTAGGTGACAAGTCAGTAGGAAGACTATAAGTCGTATTTGATAATTTATATATTGATGAATCTGCTGGTGGTTTAGGAAACAGTATTGGATTAATTTCATTATGGCTATTTTTAATACTTATTATATTGTCCCGAGTACTATTTTTCACCTCTCCACTTGATCCTAATGAATTTGTAATAGGTACACTTATTGAATTAACTGGTGATAATATCATATCTATTCCCTTAAATATAAAACTGTATTATCTTATTAGAGAACGATTTGATATATAAAAAAAACACCTTTATAAACTTTATAAAAAACAAATTAAAATACCGATACAGTTTAATCACATATCGGCATTTAAGTTAAAAAGGTAAAATCACTATCTAATTTATAAAGTTAGCTTACATCGTAGAGAATGTATTCATAATTATCCCGCCAGAGATAATTAATGCCATTGAAAATATAGCGGGTAAGTCTGGTTTTTGTTTATATAGAATCATGGCAACTAAAGTCACCCCCACAATACCAAACCCACACCATAGTGAATACGCTACACCAACAGGAATATATCCCATTGCACGCGTTAAAGCGAAATAACAAATACAGTAAGCAGCAATCACTAAAACAGAAGGAGCTAATTTACTAAAGCCATTGGTCTTTTTGATCATCGACGTGCCGGTGATTTCAGAACCGATAGACAGCGCCAGCCATAAGAATCCGGTAAACATAATTGTTATCCTTATTTATTTTAACAAAACTCTTATTTATCAAAGATAAGTCTTATTAAAAATTAGATTTATTAAGAAATAGATTTATTTATTAACTGGCGATGCTGCCTGTTTAATATTAGGAGTTTCAGTTGTCTCTTCTTCCTCTTCTTCTGATCCCATTTTGGAGAAGAGATTCATAATCACAATACCACTGGCAATCACTGCCATACCTATTATTGCCGCAGTATCAGGATGTTGACCATAAAATAACATACCTAAAGAAGAAACCACTAAAATACCAGTACCAGACCACGTCGCATAAGCTAAACCAACTGGAATATTTTTTACTGCACGCGATAACGAGTAATAACAAATAACATAAAGAACAACAATTAAGCCTAATAATAATGTTTTAGTTGTACCTTCACTATTATCAAACATTTTTAAGGTAGAGGTTGCTGAGGTTTCTGAAATAATAACCGCCAGCATCCAAAGCCATGATTTAGCTTTTGGTGACATAATAAGACTCCTGAGTTATCAGATATAATTTAAGATTAATTTTTCAAACTTTTTAAATATTCAATAGCAGAATCCGTCAATTTATCTTTCGATAAATGATATTCTCCAGGTTTATTCATTACTTCATTTAAAGTAATATAGCGATTATTATTCTCTTGTTTAATTTCAGGTTTATATTCAGGTTTAGCTTGATAACTAATATCATGGTTTATTAAATTAGCTTCAACATCATTTATAGGATGAAACATAATACCCATTGATTTTAATCGACTAATATTTTCCTGAATAAGCAGGTTGTACTCTTTATTTTTATTTAAACCTAAAATTTCATTTAATTCACTTTCTGGTTGGCAAAAATAAGGTAATGCGATAACAGGAATATTTTGAGCGAGTGCAGAATGAATTAACTTCCCTTCTTCACTGATAAATAGCCCATTAATAATTTCACCCACCAGCTTTTTATCAAAATAAGGAACAAACAGTGCGTGATAAGTCGATAACTGCTGGCAATCGAACTCACTCGCGTTATGCATTTCTCCTAGATGACGCCATTTCGACAAATCATGGCTGACTTGTGCCTGTGTCGTAACAAAAAGAGAAAATCGGATATGAGAAAACGTGTTGATACGCTGACAGATTTCATCTTGGTATCCCGGTGCAGGTGTAAGCGCTAACAACACTGACTTTTTCATTCTTTTTTCTATTTCAGCGACTATCCTTTCAATTAACTGATTGTCCATTACGTCACCTCATTGCCTTAGCTGACAATAAATACGCTATCGTTGTTACGAAGTCCTGCTGCATTCGCCTCATCAGTATCTATATGAAATTCCAAAGCAAATTTCTCACTGACTCGAACAACGACCTCATCAAAAACCAGGCTACGCTCGCCTTCTGTTTTGACATGCACTTTTTGACCATTAGTGACGTTTAACATTCTGGCGTCAATTTCACTCATATGAATATGGCGTTGAGCACAAATCACTTGCTCTTTTAATTCAACATGACCCGCAGGTCCCATTAAAACAGCATTGCCAGAACCGGCTAAATCACCCGATTCACGTACTGGCGCTTTTACACCTAATGCAAAACAGTCAGCTTTTGAAATTTCTAATTGGCTTTGGGGACGAACTGGCCCTAAAACACGAACTTTACTGATCGAGCCTTTAGATCCCACAACAATCACACACTCTTTTGCTGCAAACTGACCCGGTTGTTTAAGATCTTTAAACGGGGTGAGTTGATAACCTTTGCCAAATAAGACTTCAACATCTTGCTGTGAAAGATGCACATGACGATTAGAAATACCAACAGGGATAGCCATTCCTTGCGTCTCTCCCAACATTACGCCATGTGCGGGTAAGCGAGAGAGAATTTTTCCCATGAGTTGTTGATTAATCATTATTTTTTACCTTTGCGGCTTTCTGGTTTGATCTCTTTTTTACTGCTTTGAGCTTTATCTGTAGCGGCCTTAGTTTCAGAGGCAATCTTTTGAACCTGTAAATCTACAACTGCTTTTGTAGCTTCAGGGTTTTCAACTTCGTTTTTAACAGGGGCTTCAACTCTTGTTTCAGCTATTTTTTCAGCCATTGTTTCAACGACTGTTTCAAGAGCAGTCTCTTGCGTTATTTCAGCAACGGCGAGCGCTTTTTTCTTACTTTTTACTGTCAGTAATTTAGTAATAACACTTAGCTCTGGTCTTGCGATCACTAATGATCCGATAACCAACTCTTTTTGGCTCACGACATCAACACCATGATCAATCGCTGTTTTAACAGCACTGATCTCACCTTGAAAACAGACGGATACCAACCCAGAACCCACTTTTCGGTACCCGATAATTTCCACGTTTGCTGCTTTACAAGCGGCATCAGCTGCCTGAATGGCTGCAGTCAACCCTCGAGTTTCAATCACACCTAAACTGTTCATCTTTCTCTCCTACTTAGTGGCGGACAAGACGGATATCGAAATCAAATTTCTTAAAGAAGGCTTCTAAGCTGTCAAGCTCTTCAGGCGTATAACTGGGATCAGTTTTCATTGGGTAAATCATTTCCAATTTTTCGTATTTATTACGTCCAAATTGGTGATAAGGGAGAATATCGATGCGCTGAAGATTACCGCGTTTTGAAAGTTCCATTGCGTAGTTAATCGCGCCAGTGATCGCATCATAAGAGTCGTTATAACCTCGCACTAAAGGCATACGGACAACCACATTTGCACCAAGATCCATTAAACGCTCTAGATTACGGCGGACATTCTCATTACCAATGCCAAACAACGCTTTATGCTGAGTGGTATCAATGTGTTTGATATCAATAAGAAATTGATCAACAACTTCCGCTAATTTTTCATAATTCGCCACATTAGTGGTTGCTTGTGTTTCCACGGCGGTATTGATCATCATCTTTTTACATTCTCGTAAAAGCGCAACCGCAAAATCAGTTTGTAAACTCATTTCACCGCCACCGATTGTGACACCACCTCCTGAAGAGATGTAAAAGTCATAATCTTGCATGATGATTTTCATTAACTCAGAAACAGAAACATCTTTTCCCATAATATCAAGCGCATCAGAGATACACACTTCTTCACATTTGCGACAACCAATACAATCAACAGCGCGATCAACACGATGAACTTGTTTACCACTTTCATTGGTTGTCATGTAATGAACACCCGCCGGACAAACATCAACGCATTTACCGCAATCTACACATTTGTCGCGAGAGTACATCACCTGAAATTCACTGCTAAGACCTTCTGGATTTGAACACCAAGGGCAGCGGATATTACAGCCTTTTAAAAAAACGAGAGTACGAATACCATCACCGTCATAAATAGAGTATTTCTGGATATTAAATATCCGACCTCTTGTTTCTGCCGCCGTCTCCATCTTTACGCCTCCAAATCTGCATCAAACATCCCTGTTCGATAAATTTAAATCTTGTCTTGTCGATTAAAAGGGATAGCCTGTGCCATCCCTATGGCTATGATTAGAATTTCTCAATCACAGTACGACTGATAATTTCATCCTGAACTTCTTTACATAATTCAACGAAGTAAGCACTGTAACCTGCAACGCGAACAATCAAATCGCGGTATTTTTCAGGCTCTAATTGCGCTTTTTTCAGTACTTCATTATCAACATAGCTAAATTGCATCTGGCCGTTACCCAGAATTGAAGCCGTTCTTAATAAGGTAATTAAACCTTGGCGTCCTTCATTAGTATCTAACAAACCTTTCAGGAATTTGAAGTTATGAACCATACCGATATTCATAGTTTCAACATTCATCTTACTGATTGATTTGATGATTGCTGTTGGACCATGTTTATCTGCGCCTTGTGTTGGGCTGATACCATCTGACAATGGTTTCCATGCAAAACGACCATTTGGTGTGGCAGCCGTTAATTCGCCAATTGGTGTATTGTTAGAGATAGATAATGTGCCGTGGCTCAGAGTGGAATAGAGCATTTTGTATTTACGGCATTCACGCTCAGTCCATTCCGTAATATCTAACGCATATTGGTCAACAACATCGTCGTCGTTACCAAATTTCGGTGCATTTAAGCAGTCACGTAAAAGCTCGTCATGACCTTCAAAGTTAGCTAATAGCGCATCACGAATTTGCTCTAAGGTGTATTTCTTATCTTCATAAACAAGTTTGCGAATAGCCGCCATTGAGTCCACATAAGTCGCTAAACCTGAGAAAATCAGACCTGGGCCATGGTTAACCATCGCACCACCCGCAGTGACGTCTTTACCTTGTTCCATACAGCCTTCAACCAGCAGAGACATTAATGGTTTCGGTGCAACATCGCGATGAACACGCTGGCTGATCACCGTACCGATTGCCGATAAACGAACGATATGTGCCACTTGCTCTTTTACAGCGCGGTCGAAATCTTCATAAGTACGCAGGTCGCGTAAATCGCCTGTATCTAAACCTTGATAGCTATCAAACAGCACCATACGACCACGGTTTAATACAAATTCAATTGCGATAGGCCATTGGGTATAACCTGTTGATGTCCACTGATAAATACGACCTGATTTTTGTGGCTCAACACAACCCATCAAGCAGTAGTCTCGTGCATCTTCAAAGTCGAAGCCTTTACGCAGCATCATCTTGATATGAGAATCATCGAAGTGACAGGCTGGGAAACCCATACCCGCTTTTACTACATCAACGATTTTTTCCATATATTGCTGTGGTGATTGGTTATGAATACGACATGCGAGTGATGGTTGATACACTTTCACAAAGCGCACAGCATCCATAATCAAGTAAGTTAAATCGTTACATGCATCGCCACCAGAGCGTTTTTGTCCACCGATAGTTAAGTTGATAAATGGTTGATAACCTGCAAAATATTTCGCACCTAACTCACTCGACATCCACATTAATTCAGCACATTTGATGATAAAGGCTTGCATCATTTCCAGTGCTTGTTCACGCGTTAAACGCCCTGATTTGATATCGTTTTCATACATTGGGAAGCAGTATTGGTCTAAACGACCTAAAGAAAGACCTGTTTGGTTTTCTTCTACTTCAAACAATGACTCAACTGTCCAAATACTTTGCAATGCTTCTTGTAGCGTTTTTGGTGGGTTAGCGGGTACATTTTCGTTGACTTGAGCAATCGTCAGTAACTCTTCACGACGTTGTGGATCACGCTCTTTTGATGCTAATTCACGCGCATATTCTGCAATGCGATGTGAGTAAGCAATGACACCTTCACAACTTTCAATAGATGCTTTGTAGAAGTAGATACGGTCGATATCAGCAGGGTTTTCCATGCTTAATTCAGCCAGTTTGGCTTGCGCATCGGCTTTAATACCGTTCATACCTTTAGTGAAAAGCAGTACGTCATAACCAGGACAAGTATCGCCACCACCATTAATTTGGTGATAAGAAAGGTCACTGACAAAGGTTTCACCACTAAATTCCCACACACCCGCTTCACGATATTGTGCTTCGCAGATCTCATCTAAAGAACGACCTTCCCAGAATGGAACAATCTCTTCGCGAATAACTTTTTTGTCTTCTTCTGAAATTTGGAATGGATCTTGTGGACGTGTGCTCATGGTATCGAGTTCATCACGAACCCAGCGCCATGCGATATCAGGAGAGAAAGCACCAGCACGCGCTTTTCCACAAGGATGTCCCACAATCAGCTCTTCATCTTGAATTAAGATAGGTGCGGTTTCACATGCGCGACGGAAAGCTTTAGCGCGCAGTAAAATTGCTGGTAACCCCGGGTTATTACGAACAATTTCAGTAAATGCTAATGCTCTATAAATAGAGACACTTGGACGTGCTTCTAAATAGCGATTACGTAAGCGTTGTAAGCGAGGCGTTAAACCTTCCATTACTTTGAATTCGCCCGCATCAGCACTTGGTGCTGCAACAAAATTTGCAGAAGGTGCAGCGTATTGAGGTTGTGAATTCACACGGCCATTATATAAACGCACTTGCAGTGAGCTGTGTAAGGTTGACAGATTAGCGCGAGCTGATAACAGCATCTCTGACAGTTCGTTGATGCTGACTCGTGGATCGTTAATATCCACACCCTGTGTCATTGCATCAAACATTGGGTAACCATCAACTTCTTTGGTTGCGCGCACTTCTGAAAGCTCCGCTAATTTCAGCCATACGCTTTCAACAATTTCATAGGCTTGTGCTTGCGTTAAGCGACCTTGGTCAATATCACGTTGATAGAATGGATATAACGCTTTATCAAATCCCATTGGGTTGATTGCGTAACTACCATTTTCCAGATGTAAAACTAATTGCAGTAAATAGAATACTTGAACCGCTTCTTTAAAGGTTTCTGCTGGTTTTGCAGGGACTTTACGTAATACAGTCGCACTATCTAATAATTCAGCTTTACGGTATGGGTTACCTTCCATTGCTGCTAAATTCTCTGCTTTTGCAGACAGAATTTGTGCGAAATACAGTGCTGCATCACATGCATAAATAGCTGATTTACAGTAATTAGCTTCGTCCATACTGCTACGATTTACGGCACTACCAATACTTCTAATTCTGTCTTCAAGCTGTGCTTTAATTGCTAAGAAACCTTGGTTTACCACCAGCATATAATCAGGTGATGCAACGCTATTATTAATACTTAAGAAACGGTAGATAGAATCACTACGCACTTCTTCTTCAGAGTGAAAAATCGCACCGCGTGGTGTTGATGACTGGCTGCCGATAATCAGTTCATCTTGTGCAATATAGCTTGGAAAATGGCGGATAAACTCATAAAAACGCTGTGCAGGTTTAATCGCTTGAGGAACACCTGCAATGCTGTTGTCTAATGAATCAAAAATTGTCGCACGCTCTGTACTGATTGAGCTATTACGTGAAACTAAACGTTCTGCCAGCATTTTTACGCGTGGCGTCAAAGAATATTTGGCCATGTGAGGCTCTCCTGATGTTCTTTACTTGACCTAATCGGTATTAATTCGGTTGAGCATTAACTGTGTGATACACCGGCAAATGCCTGACGATACAATGTTTCTAATTGGTGTGTGTTCACGTCACGCGGATTTGTCGGCGTACAGCTATCTCGTAAAGCCTGTCCGACCATTTCCATTAAACGGGCATAAAAGTCCGCTTCACTGACACCGGTATCGCGAATACTCTTCGGCATACCCATTTCATCTTTCAATACATTAATGGCGACGATTAAACTGGTTACCCCTTCTCTTACGGTGCTAGCCGGAAGCCCTAAGCTTTGAGCAAGATAGGCGTAACGTTTTGCTGCTTCACTATTACAATCACCATGAAGGTTGGCGTTAAAGGCGACAACATGTGTCATCAATAACGCATTTGCACGACCGTGAGGAACGTGGAATACACCGCCTAATGCGTGGGCAAGACTGTGAGTAATACCCAGCGAAGCGTTAGTAAATGCCATGCCTGCAATACAAGATGCGTTATGCATTTTTTCGCGAGCCATTAAGTTGTCACCTTGATGGTGGCAATCAATAAGATGACCAAAGACTAACTTGACGGCTTTCTCTGCCATCGCATCAGAGAAATCAGATGCAGCTTTAGAAACATAAGCTTCTAGCGCATGACAAAGGACATCCATACCTGTATCAGCGGTAATGGCAGGTGGTACAGATTTCACCAACTCAGGATCGAGAATGGCGACATCAGGCAACATAAACTCATCAACCAAGACCAGTTTTTCACTGCGTGATTTGATCACTGAAAAAGAGGTCACTTCAGAGCCCGTGCCACTTGTGGTTGGGATCGCAATAAATTGTGGTTTTGTTCTGTTGCTCTCTTTACGGGTATGCCATAGGGAGTACATAACGGCTTTCGCGGCATCGATAACAGACCCACCACCGAGTGCGATAACCAAGTCTGGATAGTTGGCATCCATCATTTTCATACCACTAACAATGGCTGAAATATCAGGATCTGATGCCACATCATCATAGACTTGAAACTCGATACCTCGTTGCATTAACTTATCAGTGACTTTATTTGCAAAGCCAAACTTCACCATTGCTTTATCTGTCACCACAAATGCGCGGCGGGCAGTTAACCCAGAGAGAAAATCCAGTGCATTGGCGCCAAACTGAATTTTGGGTTTTATCAGAAACTCACTCATGTCGTTATTACTCCTTACTGTCCCGATAAACCTTCTCAACAATGGCAACCACTGACATCGCCTTGTAACGATCTTTGTTCAGTGCAAAGTATTCTTCAGCCAACACAACATCGTTGATACCTGCACCTACACTGTCCACTGCAACATACGTTTTGTTTTTCAGTGGTTTAAGCTCATCATCTAAAGTGGCTATCATTAATAAATTGCTACCTTTAAGTTCTGGGCTTTTTTGTGTCGCTACTACGTGTCCGATTACCTTTGCGAGGATCATGGTTTATATCGCCTTATATCAATGAGTTATTTACTCAGACGTCCGAGAACTTCCTTGATAATGCGTTCCACGTTTTCTTCGGTAATATCACCTTGTTCAATCACTTGCTGCGCACAAGCACTGACTGTCGTTGCATAAGGAGATGTACCAAAGCGATCATCACCTTGAGTTTGACGTTGTGCAGTGGCACATTCAGCATGAACAGGGGTTAAAGAAGGTGAACGAAAACGGTCATCATCAAGAATGCTGGTCTGGTGATTTGCGCTAGAAACAGCACAAGCAGAAACAGCAACTTGAGCAGCTTCTTGTGCTAAAGGACAAGGTTGTTTCAACTCTTCAACGGTACGCACGCCATAACCTACTTTACGAATATTCAGTAGATTCATTGGACCAACGTTGTCAGAGCTAGAACCACCACCAACAGCACCGCAACCTAAAGTAAGTGCAGGAGTAATATTGGTTGTTGCTCCGATACCGCCTAATGCCGCAGGGGTATTAATCAGAATACGGTTAACGGGTTTTTCTAAAGAGAACTGACGAATAACATCTTCATTTTTGGTATGAATAACTAAGGTATGACCTAAACCTTCGTTAGTCAGTAATTGCACCACACGATCGCACGCTGATTTCCAATCTTCTTCGATATACATTCCTAAGATTGGGCATAGTTTTTCGCGTGAATACGGATTTTTTGGTGAAACAGTATCTTGTAATGCGATTAATACACGCGTATTTGTGGGTACGCTAAAGCCTGCACGTTGGCTTAAATAAATCGCATCTTTACCCACAACGGCTGGGTTAATCGTACCGTTAGCACGCAGTAACATTGAAGCCACTTTTGTTGCTTCTTCGTCATTCATAAAGTAAGCACCTTGCGCTAATAACTCGCGGTGAACTTCGTTATAAATGCAACGTTCTACGATAATGGATTGCTCTGATGCGCAGATAACTCCGTTATCGAATGTTTTACTGGTGATGATATCGCTCACTGCTTTTTTGATATCCGCACTACGTTCGATAAATGCAGGACCATTACCTGGGCCGCCACTGATGGTTGGCGTACCAGATGCATAAGCTGCACGCACCATACCTTCACCACCAGTAGCTAAAATCAATGACACATCTTTGCTGTGCATTAATTCTTTTGTCGCTTCCAGAGTCAGTAATGTCACACCATCAACAATACCTGCTGGCGCACCAGCTTCTAGCGCCGCTTTTTTAACAATTTCTAACGCACGGAAACTACACTGTTTTGCATTTGGATGCGGAGAGAAAATAATCGCATTACCCGCTTTCAGTGCAATTAGGGTTTTATAGATAATGGTTGATGTTGGATTAGTTGAAGGGACTAACGCCGTGATAACACCTAAAGGCACGCCAACATCCATGACTTTTTTCACTTTATCGTCATTGATAATGCCAACGGTCTTCATGTCTTTCATATGTTCATACACACGCAATGACGCGAAGGTATTCTTCAGCACTTTGTCTTCCCACTTACCAAAGCCTGTTTCTTCGTTCGCCATTTTCGCCAACTCTTCTGCATGACGAGCGGCTTCAAATGCAATGTGTTTTACAATACTGTCGATTTTTTCCTGCGAAAACTTAGCATAAACAAGTTGTGCATTTTTCGCGTTACGAACTAGCTCACGAGCCAGTTGTCTGGATTGCAAATCTTTATCTAATGCAACCATGTCTTCCTCCATACAGGAGTTAAAAAATTTAGCTGAATAACTTATTTCTTTGCTTTACAGCACGCCTGAGTAATCAGGCTTTGTGCTGTTGTGCGATTTTCTCGATATCGTTATGCGGTCTTGCAATAACACGAGAAGTCACGACGGTGCCGATACGTTTTGCCGCTTCAACACCTGACTCAACCGCTGCATTGACTGCACCGACATCGCCTTTCACCATCGCTGTCACTAAACCTGAACCGACGTTTTCATAACCAATCAGTTCAACATTGGCTGCTTTACACATTGCATCAGCAGCTTCAATGCAAGCGACAAGACCTTTGGTTTCAACTAGACCTAGTGCTTCTTTCATATTTATTTCCTTCGTTATTCAGTCACTTTGTACTGGGCAACGATTTTTTGAATATCGTTATGTGGACGAGCGATGACTAATGAAGTCACAACCGTACCAACACGTTGAGCAGCTTCTAAGCCAGATTCCACAGCGGCTTTAACGGCACCTACATCACCTTTCACCATTGCAGTTACTAAACCTGAACCCACATTTTCGTAGCCGATTAACTCAACATTTGCCGCTTTACACATCGCGTCAGCTGCTTCAATACAAGCAACCAGCCCTTGAGTTTCAATAAGTCCTAATGCATCACCCATACGTTCTCCTAAGGCAGAAACTATGCCTTGTGTTTGATAACAATCTTGTTGATGTCATTGTGAGGACGAGCAATCACGAGCGATGTAACAACTTCACCCACGCGTTGTGCTGACTCCACACCTGAATCCACTGCAGCTTTCACTGCGCCTACGTCGCCTTTCACCATCGCAGTCACGAGACCTGAACCCACATTTTCATAGCCAATAAGTTCAACGTTCGCGGCTTTACACATAGCGTCAGCGGCTTCAATACATGCCACCAGACCTTTGGTTTCGATCAGACCTAATGCATCACCCATTTTCATTTCCTCCGAGAAGCCGTTTAACGGTTTACGTTTGCCCATTGTGTCTGCGTGGTGATTTTTTAAACGCAGACGTTGGTTTCAAAATCACTATAACGCGCAAAAAAGAAAACAAAATATAAATCCATGATATGAACACATATAGAATTTAACTCTGCTATTTAGCGTTATTTATGCCTCTATTTATCTTTTCATACTGTTAATTTCATTTTTTCATCGTTATAAAATTATTGAATTTCATAAAAAACAGATTAAAAAACAGGCAAATTAACTTTGTTAGAAGGATGTTGAAAAGGTGAAAAAAGCCAGTACATATCGACGGGAAAGATGTGCGGAATATCACTGATATTTGAACGTGAGATCAATAATTGAAAAAGGCTAAATAGAGTCTATATACAAATCGTGCTATTTTTTTGTTGATAACGTATTTATCAAAATTAAACCTTTACTACGGTGTATAAAAAATAAAGATGGGTACTCTTTACTATAAATGTCATGTAGACAATCGGTTCAAATTAAGGAATAAGCAAAAGAGCTAAAATCAGGAATGTGTGAGAAAAGAAGATTAATTAAGGGGATGGGATATATTGAGTTTTAGACAAACAAAAAGGCGGCTATGTACAAGCCACCTTTGCAAAAATGAGACCAAATAATCAGGGCAATTAATCGAATTTACTACCCGGTTTTAAGGTACAAATATAGAGGGGTGAATTGAGCGAACTTAAAAGTAATGTTTTCTCATTTAGCTTCTGTGCATTAATAAATAACCCATCATGACTGTCTGACATTTCACGCATAAAATAGTCAAAAATCACATCAGGTGATTCATCAATTGATGATGCACTAGCATCCCATTGGCTAACAAAATAGTGACGTTCAGTCGGTGAAACACGCTTAGTTGTATAATCAAATTTCACATAGCGTTGTAAATACAACCACCCTGCTTTTGAGGTGGTATACCCTTCAACAACAATCGATCCTTTACCATTGGCACCAAATGAAAAATGAATATTACCATTTACATTTTCATCTTCCATATTTTCAAAACGCATAATGCCTTTGGTTGAGCAAACCATGACACCTTCATTTTTAATGGTTAATAATCTTGTTGCTGCATAAGTGGCGACCAAGATAAAAATCAGGGCCGATAAAAAACATAAAAGTTTCCCTGAGATTTTCATTAGTATTTCCAAGAATAGTAAAAGTAATTATCGCAATAACTAAATGGGTTATCTTCGTTCTTTGCACAATGTGCTAAAAATACCCGCCCTAATCCATTTGTTTGTAATTTATCACCATAAAAGAAAACAAATCGCTCGCCTTTTACACACTGTAAATTAAGCTTCTTTCTTACCGCATCAAAATTGCGAACATAATTATCACTTACTGCAGAATTAATCATGGCTTCATTAGAAAGTAATTCACAATCATTGTGTGTTAATGGTGTTAGTGAAATTGGCTTTGATTGATGTTGGTTAAAAAAGATGATCACCGCAAGAAATATTGTACCTAATAAAAAACCAATGCTGGCTAAATACCAGCAAATTTCAGGTTTCTGTGTTTTTTGGGGCGCTTCTTCTTGCGTAGACTCTAAAGGTATTTGAGTTTGCGTTAAAGATAAAGGTGTCGTTGTTTCAACAGCGACTTGATTTTCATCTTTAACTAAAATAGGCGTTTCTTCATTCGTTTGAATTGAAGGTAATAACGTTGAATCATCAATCAGTTCAACTGAAATATCTGGATTAAATTCTAATCGTCCTTTCGCAATGGTAACAATGATATTTTCAATACCATAATGGCGAAATGTTTTTCGTAATAAACTCAAATATTGGTTTAAATTACTGTTTGAGGAAACTAACCCATTATCATCCCAAACACGTTTTAATACTTCATCACGATTAACCACTCCAGGGTGCTGAATAAAATAAAAGAGTAACGCATTTGCGGTAATAGAAAGATGTGTATCAACACTCTCTTTTTCTAATGATATCGCGCCATCCGTTGCGTCGTAATAAATTAAGGCATTTATTTTGTATTTCATTGTGCCCTCATTCATCCTGATTAAAATTACTGATTTGCTGTGTTTGTCATATAGTCAAATGTCATTTCAGATAATCGTTGAACTAATGCGCTACGCTCTTCTTGTGAGATAGTAGGGCCTTCTGTTAATTCAGATAACCAAAGACCATCGGCAGCATAACGAATTAAAGTCCCTAAATAACTATTATCTAATTTATCGCCTTTGGCTAAATGTTCTAACATCCAATCTCGCCAGCATTTGCGCATAATAGGTTCATTTGGCATGGCTAAAGACAATATGGCTAATTGGCGACTTTCGTCTGACTGTTTTAAATCAGAAATATAAGTTAAATATGCGCGAGAAAAACGCCCCGCTTCAATAGGATCATTTTCCATAATAACGGCAATACGGCTATCCATAATACCTAATAAACGCTTAAAGACCGCGTGCACCAACTCTAGTTTTCCGGGGAAATGATGAAGTAATCCACCTTTACTTACCCCTGCTTCTTTTGCTACGGCATTTAAAGAGAGAGAGGCTATTCCTTCATTAGCCACAATAATGCTTGCCGCTTCCAATAATTGTTCTTGAACTCGGATTGGGTCTTTTTTTCGGTGATGCGCAGTTGTATTCATGACAAGGATAATACCGACCAGTCGGTATGTTCCTTATTGATCGAAATCAATTTGATTTCGACTGATGCTTATTATATGTAAATAATGCAGTTGACTTCACATTCCTTTATTTTTAATCAAACTTAATTTAAAAAATAAAATTATTTTACAGAATTGATCTAAATAATATAATTACCTAACGAGAATAAATATAACTTGATTACTATCAATAAAATCCCGTGCAAATATTAAACAAAAAAAAATTAAAATCATTGATTAAATAAAATAAAGAGAACATCGAGAAATGAACTCTTTATTTTAAATTAAAATATATAATTCATTATATTGTAGAGTATTTACTCTGTGCTTTATTAGAAATACCTTCCAAGTTAAAACCAATGTCTTATATATTATATCCCATCATCATAAATTTATGCTCATATTTATTTAAAGTCTTTTCAAGTGATGGAAGAATATCATATATAGGCTCTTCTTTGGCGGATTCACTTTCACACGTATCAAAAAATATATTTATAAGCGAGAGAGAATTACTCTCATTTATATTGTTTACTCTTTTAAAATCCTCTATAGTTTTAATAATACAATCATTATAATATATTCTATTTTTATTCTCTTTTATATTATATGTTTCTTCATGTATATTTTCTTCCTGAACGCCCTCCAATTTATATTCTCCACCTTCTGGTATACCTGAAAAATCCTCACTTGAAAATTTAACAATAACCTTATTTAAATTAGACTCATAATCTAAACTACCATATAAATCATTTTTAATTTCACAATATAAACTCTCATTTGATTTGTTATTTCCCACTACATTATTTAATCTCTCCCCTTCTTCTCTATATGGGGCTTTATTAGATACTCTCATATATATATTATTTTTATAATCAGCTTTATCTCTAGAGTTTTCTGAACTAACATTTTTAAAAGAAACACTACTATTAAATAAACGAGTTATACCAGAACTAAGACTAGAAAAAAAATCAACAATATTACTGATTGATTTTAGCGCTCCTGTAGTAAATTGACTAGCGGTATCTCTAAGAAATGAAACAACACTCATAATATATCCTTATATTAAATAGATGAGCATTAAATTAAGTGTCAGATATTAATAAAACTACAAAATTTAAATATAAAAAAACCTCCTTTAAATAAAGAAGGCTTAATTTGAATTATTTGAATGGCTAATTAAACACTGGCCATTAATGCCTGCTCTAAATCTGCAAGAATATCGTCAATATGTTCAATACCAATAGATAAACGAATTAAATCACGTGAAACGCCTGCACGTTCTAATTCTTCATCATTTAATTGGCGATGAGTGGTTGATGCTGGATGACATGCTAATGATTTTGCATCACCGATATTCACAAGGCGAACAATGAGTTGCAATGCATCAATAAATTTCGCCCCAGACTCTGCCCCCCCTTTGATCCCAAAAGAGAGAATACCCGCAGGTTTACCTGACATATAACGTACCGCTAAATCATGTTCAGGATGATGAGTTAAGCCCGCATATTTAACCCATGCGACTTGAGGATGACTTTGCAGATATTCTGCCACTTTCTGTGTATTTTCAGTGTGGCGATCCATGCGTAGCGCCAACGTTTCTAACCCTTGTAGAATTAAAAAAGCATTAAATGGCGATAGTGCCGCCCCCGTTCCACGCAAAGGAGCAACACGACATCTTGCTATATAAGCAGCTGCACCAAAATGCTCAACATAATTTACCCCGTGATAAGAAACATCGGGTGTATTTAATATTTCAAAGCGATCTTTATGTTCAGCCCACGGAAATTTACCAGAATCCACAACAATACCGCCAATCGAATTACCGTGACCACCAATATATTTGGTTAACGAATGAATAATAATATCCGCACCATGTTCAAAAGGACGGCACAAATAAGGTGTTGCAACCGTATTATCAACAATTAAAGGCACACCATGACGATGAGCAGCATCTGCTAATGCTTTAATATCAACAATATTCCCACTTGGGTTTGTTATTGTTTCGCAAAATACCGCTTTGGTATTTTCATCAATTAGCGCTTCAAGTGCAGCAATATCATCATGAGGAGCAAAACGCGCTTCAATACCAATTCGTGGAAATGTATGCGCCATTAAATTATATGTGCCGCCATAAAGCTTCGCGACAGAAACAATATTGTCACCCACTTGGGCAATAGTTTGAATAGCGTAAGTAATTGCCGCCATACCTGATGCCACAGCAACAGACGCAATTCCGCCTTCTAATGCCGCAACCCTTTTTTCTAATACGTCATTGGTTGGGTTCATTATTCGGGTATAAATATTTCCAGGCACTTTTAAGTCAAAAAGATCAGCACCATGTTGCGTATCATCAAACGCATAAGAAGTCGTTTGATAAATAGGCACAGCAACAGCTTTTGTGGTTGGATCAGGTGAATAACCGGCGTGAATAGAAAGTGTCTCAAGTTTCATAGCAATCCCTTTTTATTGCATTTGTTCTTATCGTATTACTTAGATACTAAATCGAAGTAGGATCTGTTAGTCTATAACTAATATAGATAAGCTGATATTCCACCTATCGCATAGTGAAATAATTTCAACTTCGATTAATTAACTGGAAGACGAATAAAATTCACTTCTCAATAAATACGCAATTTGGTTTATATTGAAGCTAATTTTTGTGCTATTTAGCCATTTTAAGTGGTTTTATCCTTTTTTGACGAGTGGCTAACCAGCAAATTAAAGAGCCACCAGTCACCATCATTACGCCTTGCCAAAATGAGAAAGAGAGTGCGGTAGACAATAATATTGATGAGAATGCAGTAGAAATAACGGGAGTAAAATAAGAGAGTGTGGCTAATAAGGTCACATTGCCTCTGATCATGCCGATTGTCCAAGCCGCATTTGCAAGCCCAATAGCCGCACCCGTTATTAATAGTAGTGTGATACTTTTTGTATTCACGATCCACTCTACTGGTGCTGAAAATAGGTATTGCCCCCACAATGCAAGTGACGTTAATAAAAAGAAAGGTACAATGCCGTTATTCCCGCCAGACATAAGGCGAGTTAAATTGCTATAAAACGCCCATAGAATGGCACCTGAAAACGCCAATATATAGCTTAATGGATTGCTTTGAATATTCTTCCATAAACCGTCAATTGTCAGCGGATTATCGCCACTCACAACCCAGACTAATCCACTAAATGCACATAATAATCCGACAATCAGTAAAATAGAGAATCGCTGCTTATTAAGTATTACGGCAAGCGCTAGTGTAAAACTAGGCCATAAATAATTCACCATTCCTAGCTCTATGGCTTGTGTTCTGTCTGTTGCAAATCCCAAAGCTAAAGATAAACAGACTTCATAAGTAACAAATAATAGCCCTCCCCAGAAAAGATAGCGTTTAGGAAAGCGTGATAACTTAGGTACACCTAAAATCAAAATAAGAAAGAGTGTACCTGTGGTATAAATCAGTGCGGCACCCCCTACAGCACCAAAATACTCACTAATATTACGAATTAAGCCAACAATGGTGCTCCAAAGTAGAATGGCAACAATGCCATATAATGTCCCTTTTGATGAGCTAGATATCATTTTTTTGCCTTCGAGTTCAAGATCCGGTCATTAGAACCGATATTAAAACAGAATCAATGTAATTGCTTTAATTACTATCATGCAAAAAATGAAAAACGAATAGGCAAAAATAAAAAGGAAATCTTGAGCAATGAAACATTTTGTTACAATTTATATTGAAAATAAAATATATTGATCCACTCCCCTTGGTTGTAAAAAAAGAGAGAAGAATTATAAATTGTAAAATTATGACATCTAATTTCAAAAAAAAATGAATTAATATTACTTCTATTTTTTTTTGAAAAAGCAAATTTAAATCTTTTATTTCTGTAAAAAAACATTCTATTTCGTTTCTTTTCCCCTCAATACGTGTAAATTTTTGTTTCACCATGTAAATATTTTTATCATAAAATATATATTATGAAACATAATGTTATACGTATAAACACCTTATCTATTTTGGATAATCATTATTTGACTGCAAAAAATACAATAAATATCAATCAGATAAATTCAAAATTAACATACATTATATAAACTTATGTATTTTCCCATTTCTTAACATTAATTTTTACCTATAGTTAATAGAATATCCGTAGTTTTTAACTATCGAACCTATCAAAAATTATCGTTTTAAACGATTTCTATAATTTTTTTAGCCCATCTATAATTTTCGCTAATTTGACTTAAGTGCAATATGAATTTTATTCCTGTTTAATGTGAAATTTGATCTATTCGTTCTTATTTTAATAGGTGTATTAATAATTCTATTTACGCTTCTCAAACCTATTTTAATCACTGCTTCTTCATTTATTAAGCAGGGTTAAATATAGCTTATTTTATTAAGCTAAAAACAAAGATATATATTGAAAATATAGGAACAATGCATGAAAAAGTTATTATTATCTGCCATTATTACTTCAACAATGGCAGTTATTGCAGCACCTGCATTAGCAGCAACTACCACCACTGTAAATGGCGGTTCTGTTAACTTCGAAGGTTCTGTCGTTAATGCGGCTTGTGGTGTTGATAGCAGCTCATCAAACCAAACCGTTCACTTAGGTCAATTCCGTGTTGTTGAATTCGCAGCGAAAGGTGATGAAACAAACCGAATTCCTTTTAGTATCAAATTAAATAATTGTGATACTACAGTATCAGCTAATGCTGCAATTACCTTCAACGGTACGGCTTCAAGTGGTGATGCAAATGCGTTTGCATTACAAGGTGCTAATTCAGCAGAAAATATTGCTTTAAAAATTACTGATTCTACTAGTGCCATTGTTGCACCAAACCAAGCTTCTACAACTCAAAAACTGATTGATGGTGAAAACCAATTACATTACAACGCCTCCCTTATTTCAACTGAAGATGCGGTTAAGGCAGGTAGCGCAAACGTCACCACAAACTTTATGATTACCTACTCTTAATTGCTAATTATTTTTGATTGATATCTTATTGCCAAGGACGGCATATTTTTCTATCAAAAATACAATTGCCCGTATTCATTACCTAATGTATCTTTATTATGAAAAAAATACTTATATTCCTTGTTGTTTTTCTCTTTCCATTATTATCTTATTCTAATGGTGTTTCATTGGGTGCAACACGTATTGTTTATAATTCTAATATTAAACAAACGAATCTTGTAGTAACGAATTCAGATAAAGAAAATAATTTCCTCATTCAATCATGGGTTTCAGATATCGATGGAAATAAAACAACTGATTTTATTGTTACGCCTCCTTTATATATTTTAGATGCCAATAAAGAAAATGCATTAAGAATTATGTATGTCGGTAAATCATTACCAAAAGATAAAGAAAGTTTATTTTGGATGAATGTAAAAGTTATACCTTCATTACAAAAAGGGCTTGAGAAAGAAAATACCATGCAAATTGCGATACAAAGTCGAATTAAATTATTTTATCGCCCAAGTATTTTACCGGCTTATAGTGAAAAATTTGCTAATGAAATTAAGTTTTCTTATCAAAATGGGGAACTTATTGCCACTAATCCAACGCCTTATTATATTACGATGGTAAATCTAGCCGTAACAGGTAGTCAACTTCCATCAAGTATCATGCTCAATCCTTTATCCCAATTAACATTGGGAAAAATAAATCGAAATGAAAATACAATTTCATTCCAAACAATTAATGATTACGGCGCACAGACCCCAGTATTAAAAAAAGAAATTACTCATTAACAATTACATCTGCTTTTAGCTTGTTGGTTAAAAATCATGGTTAATAAAAATACAGTTTGTTTTCTTTTTCTGGCATCATTACGATTTCATTAATATTGCCATTTCCTTCATATAGTGCAAACCGATTTAATCCTGCATTTTTATCTGATTCACCTGAAGCAGTCACTGATTTAAGCTATTTTGAAGCAGGAAACAGTATTAAACCCGGTGATTATCCTCTGGATATTATTTTTAATAATGAATATCTACGAAATGAAAGTATTCATTTTATTAGCAATAATAAAAATGTGATCCCTTGTTTAAATAAAGCTTTTTTACAGTCACTAGGGATTAACATTAAGTTAATTACTGACTTTGATTTAAAATCAGAAAAAGAATGTATTGATATTTCGGATTCTATTCCTAATACCAGCGTTAATTATGATATTGAAAAACAAGCATTAAAAATTCAAGTACCTCAAGCCGCATTAAATCTCCAAGCACGAGGTTATATTCCACCGGAAAAATGGGATAACGGAATTACCGCTGGTTTATTAAATTACAGTTTTAGTGGTGCCAATAATTGGGGAAATTCTCATAATAATAGCTATTACCTTAATCTACGTAGCGGGATCAATATTGGCGCTTGGCGATTGAGAGATTATTCCACATGGAATTCATCAAATGGAAAGCATCAATGGGATCACATCAATACCTATCTTCAACGAAATATTGTGTCATTAAGAAGTCAGTTAAAAGTTGGCGATAGTTATACCTCATCAACATTATTCGACAGCGTTAATTTCCGAGGTGTTTCTTTAGAAAGTGATGACACCATGTTGCCAGATAGCCAACGAGGATTTGCACCTGTTGTGAGAGGTATTGCAAGTGGCAATGCCAAAGTTGTTATTCGACAAAATGGCTATGTTATTTATCAGACTTTTGTCTCTCCTGGTGCATTTGAAATTCGCGATCTTTATCCCACTTCAAATAGTGGCGATTTATATGTCTCGGTTGAAGAGAACGATGGAAGTAAACACGACTATATTGTGCCTTATTCTGCTGTACCTATTTTACAACGAGAAGGTCAAAAAAAGTTTGTTATTCAAGCGGGTGAAGTTCGCCAAGATAGCCAAAATAAAAAGCCTCGCTTTATCCAAGGTCATCTTATTTATGGTCTTCCTTATGACAGTACCGCTTACGGTGGTGCATTAATTACCTCTGATTATCAATCTTATGCGCTAGGTGTAGGTCGGAATATGGGAACTTTAGGTGCATTCTCAACGGATATCACCTTTGCCCATAGTAAATTACCTGATAATTCCACTTCTGAAGGGTACTCCCTGCGCTTTCTCTATGCCAAATCATTAAACCAATTTGGAACAAATTTTCAATTATTAGGATATCGCTATTCCACTTCGGGTTTTTATACGCTAGATGAAACACTTAATACTCGAATGTCAGGCTATCTCTATGAAAATAATAAAGAAGAACCATTACGCTATTTTAATTTACACAATAGAAAAAAAGGCAGTCTTCAAGTGAATTTATCACAGCAACTTGGAGATTATGGTTCTGTTTTCATGACAACCAATTGGCAAAATTATTGGGAAACCAATGAAAAAAATGTTCTGTTTCAAGCTGGTTATAACGGCAATGTAAAAGGCCTCTCTTACAATATTATTTATGGATACAACCGCATGATGAATAGCGGTCAGCGCGATCAAACACTCTCTTTGGGTATTTCGATTCCATTGCAATTATTAATGCCTTCAAGCTATCAATCCGTAAATAGTGCTTATCTCACTTATAACTATAGTCATAATGATAATGGTTATTCAGCACATAATGCCGGTGTAGCAGGCACATTATTTGAAGATAACACGCTCAATTACAGTGTTCAGCAAGGCTATAGTAATCAAGGCGGAAGTTATACGGGTAACGCAGCATTAGGTTATCAAAGTCGCTATGGCAACCTTAATGTGGGTTATAACTATAACAAAGAGGCTCAACAACTGAATTATAGCGTTGCTGGGGGGATGTTACTTCACAGCGAAGGTTTAACGTTAAGCCAGCCTTTAAGCTCAAATACCATTCTTGTTGATGCTCGCAAAACCGCAGACGTTCCCATCGATAATGCAACGGGGATTTATACCGACTGGCGTGGATTTGCCGTTATTCCTTATGCAACCGCTTATCGCCAAAATAAAGTCGCGCTTGATACCACAGCACTTCCTGATAATGTCGAAATTGAACAGAATATTCAGCAAGCTATTCCGACCCAAGGCGCTGTTATCAAAGTCAATTTTGATGCTAAAACAGGATATCGCCTACTCCTAACACTGCAGCGACAAGGGCGCCCACTTCCTTTTGGTGCCATAGCATCCGACAAGCAAAATCACCTATCCGGCATTATTGGTGATGATGGCTTACTTTACCTTTCTGGTGTCCCTGAATCAGGCGTATTAGATATTCGTTGGGGAAGTCGTGCGTCTGAACAGTGCCAAGTAAATTATAAATTACCTGAAAATCAACAAGATGAACCTTTTGTAAAAATGACACAGGAGTGCCAATAATGCATAAACTCACGCTTATTTTGGCTCTATCACTCCTTTTTATGACTAAAGGATATGCCTATGACACTTTAGTGCAAATTCATGCACGAGTGACAGGCAACACCTGCACCGTTGAGACAAACTCAGAAAATATTACAGTGAAACTTGGCGACATTGCGACGAAAGACTTCACATCAACGGCGATGAGCCAACAACGAACACCAGTTATTCCTTTTAGTATCAAATTAGTGGACTGTCAGCCAGAGGCCAGTGCGGTGAAAGTCAGTTTTAACGGTACGGGTGATCTCTCTGATAATACATTACTGGCGATTAATGATAATGGCGCAAAAGGTGTCGCTATTTCAATTATGGATAAAAATAGAACATCAATCGCAGTTAATGATAAAAGCCAATCTTATCCCCTGTTACCTAATCAAGATAATACCCTGCAATTTTACGCTCGCTATGTCGCCACTCAAGTGCCAGTCAGTGCAGGACAAGCCAATGCAACCACCACATTTTTATTGGAGTACCAATAATGAAACGTATTTTATTCCCCCTTACATTACTGGTTTCCCTTGTTTGTCTTCCCACAGAAATGGCATGGGCGGTGGCAGATCCTCTTGTAGTTTCACCGCCGCCAATGAATTTTGATGGCGCAGCGGATGGTACACCCACAGGCACTCCCATAACCTCAACGTGGATAGGTGAAACTTCCGTTTTTAATGGCTTTAAATGTGAAAATCAGTTCTTACAAAAATGTTGGGTAGAAACACTGTATGCCAATGCGTTAGGCTCAAAAATTAGTGGTATTTACTATTACGAAGGGGGAGATCGTTACCCAATTTATTCACTACCCGGAGTCAAAGGTATTGGCTATGCTTTTGGCCTAAAAGATAACAATGACAGTGTTTCTTATGTGCCAATTGATGTTAATAATGGTTCTGGTGCAACCATTATTTATCCAGCGGCAGGCTCTACTGTTAACCATAATGTTGACCGCATTTCATTAAAAGGCAAAGTAGTGTTTGTTGTCACAGATGAACACTTAGAAACGGGTATTTATAATATTCCTTATACCGTTATCGCCAATACTTGGTCTGAATATGGTGGTGCACATAAAGGTAATAACACCTCTCTCGTTGCTATTAACCCTGTGACAATCACCATTAAAGCCAGAGGTTGTACGGTCAATACGAAAAATCTCACCTATGAATTAGGCGATATCTCAATGCGAGATATGGCAACCATTGGTTCAACGTCAAAAACACAAAGTAAGCCCATTTCTGTCACTTGTGATACCAATGTTCACCTATATGCCAGCATGACCGACCAATCTACCTATTCTAATAATACAGATGTACTCACACTAACATCAGACTCTGATGCTTCGGGTATTGGGATACAGTTTCTTTTTAATGATAATCCAACCCCCGTCGTTTATGGGCCTGATATCAGCGCGACTGGACAACCTAATCAACGTCTACTTCATATAACAACTTCTAATAACGAAAACTACACATTAAACCTGTCAACTCGCTATATCACGACTGGAACACTAAAACCTGGTAAAGCAAACGGGTTAGCCAGTCTGACTTTTTCTTATCAATAATGATTTGAATTTCTAAGGCTGATTAAATGATTGATAACAGCAAAACCATTAATTTTCGTATAGGGCAACGAATACGTCATTTACGAAAGAAATTAAAATACTCAGGAGCCCTTTTTGCTCAAGAGTTAGGAATAAGCCAACAACAACTTTCTCGTTATGAACGGGGAACAAACAGGATAAGTATTGAATTTATTTATCTGATTTCTGAAAAATTTGATGTTCATATTAGTTATTTTCTACAGAGCAATTATTTAATTAATATTGAACAACAACGCAAAACGCAAGAAAAAAACAGTCGACTTGTTGCTGAATGTTGTATAAAAAAATAATACAAGCCACGCTTATTTTCTTTAATTATCTTTGGCTTACACAACCTCTCTCATTTATTTTTATTGTTAACTTAATGGAAACCTTATGCCTTTTTCGACATAAAAAAAGCCACCTTTATAAAGGTGGCTTTTTAGCAAATAAGATGCGATTAGCGTCCCGCTTTTAATTTTTGATAATAGCTTTCATACAACACTGTCGCATCACCCACATCATTTTGCCATTCGCCTTTATTGATAATCTCTTCTGTTGGATAAAGAGAATTATCTTTAGTGATCACATTTGGCAGTAGCTTTTGTGCGGCGAGATTAGGTGTTGGGTAACCAATGTTTTCAGCCACTTTTGCTGCAATTTCAGGGCGTAATAAGAAGTCGATAAGTTTATGAGCACCTTCGACATTTTTGGCATTAGCAGGAATAGCTAAGCTATCCATCCAGAAAATACCCCCCTCTTTTGGCCACACCATTTCAATAGGTGCACCAGCATCGCGAGCAATAAATGCAGAGCCATTCCAAATCATCCCTAAATTGACTTCCCCTTGCATATAAGGGTTAGCAGGATTATCTGAATTAAAGGCCAATACGTTTGGCATCAGCTTTTGTAGCTCTTTATAGGCTTCTTCAATCTCTTTAGGATCGGTTGTATTCCCCGAATAGCCTAATTTTAATAATGCCATTTGGAAAACTTCACGGGCATCATCGGTCAATAACAGGCTATCTTTATATTCAGGTTTCCATAAATCTGCCCATGAAGTAATGCTACTCACATCAACTTCATCGCTATTAATACCAATAGCGGTCGCACCCCAAATGTAAGGAATGGAGTAATCGTTTTCTGGATCGAATGATTTATGTAAGAGGCTAGGATCGAGATTATCAAAATTGGTTAATTTTGATTTATCGATTTTTTGTAGCATACCTTCATGACTCATTTTAGAAATAAAATAAGTAGAAGGAACCACCAAGTCATAAGCACCTTCTTTATAGGTCTTTAACTTGGTATACATGCTTTCATTGGATTCATAGGTGGAATAAATCACCTTAATCCCAGTTTCTTTCGTAAACTGTTCAAGCAGACCAGGCGGCACATACTCCGTCCAGTTGTAGAAATATAATGTCTTACCATCATCAGCCGATGCTGTGCCGATACTTAATGCCATTACGCTGGCAGCAAGTACTGAGGACCACTTTTTCATTTATGTTTCCTTCAGTGGTTGATGCGTTAATATCAAATAGGCAGTGAGCCTACCTCCAACAGATTGGTCTTCAAGACCCCAAAAAGTACGAGAAACTCGCACTAATGCATGTTTACGCTTTGCCAGTTCTGTCTCTTAAGATCAACTGACTAATTAATACTAATACTAAAGATAGACCTAAAAGGATGGTTGCAAGCGCATTCACTTCTGGCGAAACGCCCACTTTTACCATTGAGTAAATTTTCAGTGGTAAAATTTCATAGCTTGGCCCTGTCACAAAAGAGGAAACGACAACGTCATCCATAGATAACGTAAAGCTTAATAACCAACCTGAAGCTACTGCTGGCATTGCCAGAGGCATAATGATTTTACGTAAAATAGTAAATTCACCTGCCCCTAAATCTTTAGCAGCTTCCAGCATTTTTACATCAAACCCACTTAATCGTGAATACACAGTCACCACAACAAAAGGCAGGCAAAATGTAATATGTGAAAATAGAAGCGACCAAAATCCTAATGAAACACCTAGGATCATAAACAGTACAAGTAACGAAATCGCCATCACAATATCCGGCGACATCATGACGACAAACAACATACCACCGACAAATTTTTTGCCACGAAAACGGTAGCGATAAAGTGCAACCGCCGCTAATGAGCCGATTAATGTGGCGAATGTCGCAGAGGTGACCGCCATTGTTAATGAATGTCCTGCCGCTTGAAGCAGACTGTCATTATTAAATAAAATGGCGTACCAATCTGTGGTAAAGCCTTTCCAGTTGATCCCGAAACGTGATGAGTTAAAAGAGTTAACTATCAGAATGATGATCGGGATATAAAGATACGCGTAAATAATGGACATAAATCCACCACGCAATAACCGTCCTATCATTCTATTTCTACCTTCTTATGCAGTAGCTTCACGGCTCGGTAATACACAAACAGCATTAATCCCATCACCAATGTTAAACAAATACTTGTGGCTGCACCGAAAGGCCAGTCACGAATATTTAAGAATTGGCTCTTAATTACGTTACCAATTAATAAGTTTTTCGCACCACCCATTAAATCAGCAACAAAGAATAAGCCCATCGCAGGTAACATCACGAGTAAACAACCCGCAATAATGCCCGGCATTGTTAATGGAATAATAATACGAATAAAGGTTTGAAATTTATTAGCACCTAAATCGCGCGCTGCTTCTAAACAAGGTTTATCTAACTTTTCAATGCTGGAATATAACGGTAATACCATGAAAGGTAATAAAATATAAACCAGTCCCAGCACAACGGCTTCTGGGGTATAAATAATTCTGAGTGGCTTATCAATAAGTCCAATCCATAACAGGAATTCGTTAAAATAACCTTTCGTACTTAGGAATATTTTTAATCCATAAATACGAATAAGCGAGTTTGTCCAAAAAGGTACAATCAATAAAAACAACATTAATGGCTGTATTTTCTTAGGCATTTTTGCGAGGAAATAAGCAAAGGGATAACCTAATAATAAACAAGCTAATGTTGCGACTACCGCCATATTAATAGAATGCAGTAACACTTCTGCATACATCGGATCAAATAAGCGATAGTAGTTATCGAGTGTAAAGACCATCTCGACAAGGTTGGCATCATTACGCGTTAAAAAACTGGTCGCAATGATCATGATATTCGGCAAGAAGACGAACAGCATCAACCAACCCACAACACCAGTAATAACGATGTTTTGAAATAGTTTACGTGTTTTCTTCATCTGCCAGTACGACCTCCCAGCTTTCAACCCAAGTTACTGCAATTTTTTGGTCTAACGAGTGATCAACATCTGGATCATCTTCATTAAAGAATTCACTGACCATCACCACCTTGCCATTTTCCATTTCAACAACAGAATCTAGCGTCATGCCTTTATAGTTACGTTCACGAACATAACCAATTAACCCAGGAAGGTTTTCAAGATCGTGAATTTCTTCAACACGGAGATCTTCAGGTCGAAGTAATACTTTGAGTTGCTGATTTTGTGTCACAGGTAATGTGGTATAAATATCACATTCATGACCTTCAACATCAGCACGAATACGTGTTTCATCAATACGATGGAGCACACGCGCATCAAAGATATTAATTTCACCTATAAATTGCGCAACAAACAGATTTGTTGGCTCTTCATAAATTTCACGCGGAGTACCATCTTGCTCAATACGCCCTTCACGCATCACCACGATCCGGTCTGACATGGTCAGCGCCTCTTCTTGGTCATGAGTCACGAAAATAAAGGTGATCCCTAATTTACGTTGTAAGGCTTTTAATTCATTTTGCATCTGTTTACGTAATTTGTAATCCAGTGCAGATAATGATTCATCAAGCAATAAGACCTTTGGTTTATTCACAACAGCGCGCGCAATCGCAACACGTTGTTGTTGTCCACCAGAAAGGTGTACTGGGCGGCGTTGTGCGAAATCTTCAAGTTGCACCATACGCAATGCTTCTTCAACGCGAATATTAATCTCATCAGCAGGTGTTTTCTGCATGCGAAGACCAAATGCGACGTTTTCAAAAACAGTCATATGTGGGAAAAGCGCGTAACTTTGAAAAACCGTATTTACAAAACGTTGTTCCGCTGGGATATCCGTAATATCTTGTCCATCAAGGATAATTTGCCCATCGTCAACGTCTTCTAAACCCGCGATTAAACGCAAAACCGTCGTCTTACCACAGCCCGAAGGACCGAGGATGGTTAAAAACTCGCCATGGTTGATAGTGAGATCGAGGCGGGAAATAATTTGTTTTCCGTCGAAACCTTTACTTAAGGATTTTAATTCGACAACTGGTGTCAGAGATGTTTTCTCAGTCATTTAAGGTAATACTCTATCCCGAAGAATAATGCAGATAGAACCGCCACTGGAAAAGACTGTGTGAGCTGCCGGAGCATTATGCTCCACAGAAGCCCAAAACCAGCGACGCCGTATGTATAGTACAAGCGGAAAATGATAAACGCAGTGACGTGAAATTGAAAGCAAAAAGGTGCATAAACAATGAAAAACTATTCATATTTAAGTTTTTCATCATAAACCATGCCCTTTAGGGTTTATGCTAAAAACACAATAAAATCATAATGCTATTAATTTATATAAATCGTAAAAATCGATTAAGTTTATAATTAAATAAATTTTCTCTTAGAAGTTGTCTAATCGCCTTATTTTCCTATAAAAACTTATTAGCTCGTTTATTTGCAACGCTATTTTATGGTCGTTGTTTATACAAGAAAAGTTGATTAAATTACGATTCTTTTTATATTTTCATCTTATTATGATGATAAAAACTTTATATATCATATAGATGAAATTTAAATAACACCTCCTAATATTTAGGAGGTGTTAAGGGAATTAATACTATTGTACTTAATGACGTTTTATTAATTTTTTTAAATACAAAATTGCGTTGTTCACATTTGGTAAAGGGCCGATTTTGTCATTTAACAGTGGAAAAGTGCCTGTTCTAATTAATAAGTCACGCATTTGTATCGGCGTTAACACACTGTTTGTACGGTCTTTATACCAAGATTGGATCACAGCAGCGGCTCCCGCAACTAAAGCACTGGCTGACGATGTTCCACTAAAATTAGCGGTATAAGTATGGTTATCATCACTTCGAAACAGATCACCATAACCCGCTGTTGCAACATCCTCTCCCCACGCTTGTACATGAATAGGTGAACCATGCGTTGAGAAAGGTAATCGATTTAATGTATAAGGCGAACCTGCACCAACACGTATTGAGTTATTATCATGGCGTTGTCGGTAACTTTCATAAGCAGGTAAATCCAGATCTACGCCCCCATTACCTGCTGCCATAATCACAATGATCCCAGCATCTGTTAATGCGCGAGTCGCTTCCCAAATATGCATTTCATAATCCGCAGGTACATAAGCTTGATGTTCACAAATTGTCTGCATTTCATATAAAACAATATCACCAGCATGTAATATGCGTTTACTCGCAATAATCGCATCAATACGCCCACAAGTTAATTCAGAGATGGCATAAAACATATCTAATTTATAAGCGAGTCCAGTGATCCCTTTACCATCATTTTTTCCCATTATTAATCCCGCAACCGCTGTACCATGATCTGCCTGACTGGTTTTTTCATTAAATGGTAATAACGACGTAATATTATCCGTTGATAAATCATGATGAGAAAGATTGAAATCCCATTCAATATCAGCGACTTGTATTCCTTGCCCATATGCTTCTTGCTTCCATGCTTCACAAATCCCTAATCCTTTAATTTTATTAATATTCACTGTTTTTTCTGGCGTATTTAAGTATTGCTGATATTGAGTAAAATCAGGCGTAATATTAGGAGGTTCAATAGGTTGTATCGGCACCGTTTGTACATATTCAATATCAGGGTGTTGTTGTAATATTTTAATCACTTCATCTAAAGAATAATGATTATTCTCTGGTAAATTAAGGTAATAATATTTATTTAGATCATTAAAGTTTATTGTAATAGAATCTATATAATTTTTGGGTGGTAATTGATGAACAGATGATATTACCGGAACTAAAGGTATATTAGTTAAAAGGGAATGATGCATTTCATGGGAAGTAGAAAATGACAGTTTTTTATTATCATAATCAAGATTATTTAATTTTATAAGGATCTTTCTTTTAATGTTCATATTCAATGCTCCTCTTTTTATTTTTTCGCTTTATAGCGTAAAACCTTGAGCAGTGACTATTTCCATTTTTAATAGAGATAATATAAATAGGCTATTTTATAAAAATAAATATCAAGTCTATGTTCTAAAAAATAGACTTAATATTATTTGAATGATGTTCATTAACTAAAATCAATATGTAGGCGTAGTTTTCCACAACAATCACATATAACGGTATCATCTGTGATAAAAGCTCCTGTTTTTATCGGTTCAGGATGATATTTAATTTAAAATAAGGCAATGCTCTTTTTTCTGTTGGCATATAAGTTCCTATTTTGTTGTTTCTGACGACTCTTCTTGAGTTCATTAAAACACAGATCCACCATGCGTTAGTTATTCTCTATGCTATAATGCGCCCTCATTTTCTACCCTCACAAAAAAATAAGGGTAGCAACGCCTAAATAGACGAAAGAATTACAGCATGTCAGAAAATACAGAACTCAATAAACCAACAGAAAATCATCGTGTTAATAGCCATTCAAATACATATAATTTGAACCGTTTCTCTGTTGCGCCGATGCTCGATTGGACTGATCGTCATTGTCGTTATTTCTTTCGTCAGCTCAGTAAAAATACACTGCTTTATACTGAAATGGTCACAACAGGTGCCATCATTCACGGTAAAGGCGACTATCTAAAATACAGTGAAGAAGAACATCCAGTCTCTTTGCAGTTAGGTGGAAGCGATCCTCAAGCTTTAGCGCAATGTGCAAAATTGGCACAAGAGCGTGGCTATGATGAAATCAATTTAAATGTGGGCTGCCCTTCAGATCGCGTACAAAATGGGCGTTTTGGTGCTTGTTTAATGGGAGATGCACAACTCGTTGCAGATTGTGTGAAAGCCATGCGTGATGTCGTTGATATTCCTGTTACGGTAAAAACCCGTATTGGTATTGACGAGCTAGATAGCTACGAATTTCTATGTGATTTTATTGATACTGTTAGCCGTGATAATAACTGTGATACCTTTATTATTCATGCCCGTAAAGCATGGTTATCGGGTTTAAGTCCAAAAGAGAACCGTGAAGTTCCACCTTTAGATTATCCTCGTGTTTATCAATTAAAACGCGATTTCTCGCATCTCACTATGGCAATTAACGGTGGTATTAAGTCACTAGAAGAAGCCAAAGAGCACTTAAAATATATGGATGGCGTTATGGTAGGTCGTGAGGCTTATCAAAACCCGTCAATTCTAACGCATGTTGATCATGAGCTTTTTGACAACCAGCTACCTATTGCCAATGCAGTCACTGCGGTAAGAGCAATGTATCCTTATATTGAGAAAGAGCTCTCACAAGGTACTTATTTAGGTCATGTTACACGTCATATGTTGGGGATTTTCCAAGGTATTCCAGGCGCTAGACAATGGCGACGTCATTTAAGTGAAAATGCCCATAAACAGGGCGCTGATTTATCTGTTTTAGAAAATGCACTTAAATTTGTAACTGAAAAATAACGATATTAAAAATAAAACCAGCCACATTGGGCTGGTTTTACTTTCATTAAAGTAATGAGAAGAAGCGATTATAATTGGCAACTAAATAAGCAATTTGAAATTCAAATGCTTCTTTAACTTCACGTTTACCTTCTTCTGTTCCTTCTTTCTTTTTAATATCAAAAAAAGCATTTTGCATTAATTGAACTGATACATCCATTGATTTTTGGAATGCAGATAAATTATTATTTTCACCAAGGCGTTTAAATAATGCTTCTGTTTTTTCATCTGCGACATCACGAATAAATTGTAATTCAACATTACTGACTTTATTATCTTCATAAATAAAATCAATAAAATCCTTTAATTCATCTTTTTGCATAAACACTCCATATTCTATTAATAAAAATCACGAAAACGTAAATTAAAAGAGATAGAGTTAAAAATAAATCTAAAATAAAAATAAGGCTTTTTTTTGATAATCAAACTTGAAATTATTTATATTTATTAATAATAAATATTCAAAACCTATTTAATTTATTTTAAATAGGTTTTAGTTTTTATAAATAATAATTAAGGAATAAGTAAACTCGATCCTTGAGATTGTCTACTTTCAAGATAACGATGAGCATCTTTCGCATCTGCTAAAGCAAATTTCTGATTATCTGGCACACTTACATCAATTTTACCGCTACCAATTAATGCAAATAGCGCTTCACTTGCAGCATCTAGCTCTTCACGCGTTGTGATATAACCCGAAATAGATGGGCGCGTCACATATAGAGAACCTTTTTTATTAAGAATACCTAAATCGACACCTGTTACGGCACCTGATGCATTACCAAAACTCACCATTAAGCCACGGCGCTGCAAGCAGTCTAACGAATCTAACCACGTTGCTTTACCAACAGAGTCGTAAACAACAGGCACTTTTTGGTTATTAGTTAGCGCCAAAACACGTTCCACAATCGACTCAGTCTGGTAATTAATCACTTCCCATGCACCTGCGGCTTTTGCTTTGGCAACTTTTTCATCACTACCTGCTGTACCAATCATTTTTGCACCAATGGCCTTCGCCCATTGGCTAGCAATTAAACCAACACCACCAGCTGCTGCGTGGAATAAGAAGGTTTCACCCGCTTGTAATTTATAAGTTTCATTGAAGAGATAATAAACCGTTAATCCTTTTAAGAAAGAGGCTGCGGCTTGTTCAAAAGAGATATTATCAGGCAGACGTGCTACTTTATTTTCTGGTACATTATGCGTATCGCTATAAGCCCCTAGCGGAGATTGCGCATACACAACTCTGTCCCCTTCTTTTAGTGAAGTCACTTTAGCGCCTGTTTTGATAATAATGCCCGCAGCTTCAGTGCCTAATCCACTTGGGAATTGGCTTACAGGATATAATCCGCTACGTACATAAGTATCAATATAGTTAATACCAATTGCCTTATTGGCAACTTGAACTTCATGATCGCCAAGAGGAGCGGGTGTAAATGTTGCTAACTCAAGAACATCTGCATCGCCATGAGTTGCAAATTGAATACGATTAGCCATTACTATCTCCTTTGTAGGATGAGAGGTTAAATAAGCGAGCGCAAAAAGACCTTTGGAGATAATGACAAAGGATAGCTATTTCTACAAGGCACAGATAATTGGGTTAGCGTATACTAATACGCTGACTGACACTTTTTCGATTTTATGCAGGATTTATGGCCAGAAACAAGACCACTGACAAGCTGATGTCTGATATTAAAGACCGACAAATGGAGGGATTAAAGCTACCTCCCCATTCGCTGGAAGCAGAGCAGTCCGTGTTAGGCGGTCTGATGATAGATAATGAACGTTGGGATAATGTTTCTGAACGCGTCACCGCCGAAGATTTTTATAGCCGACCTCATCGTACTATCTTCTCGCAAATGCAACGTTTGTTGGAATTAGGCAAACCTATCGACCTGATTACGCTATCCGAAGCATTAGAACAAAATGCCGAGTTAGACAGTGTAGGTGGTTTTGCCTATTTAGCAGAACTTTCAAAAAATACGCCAAGTGCGGCGAACATCAACGCTTATGCGGATATTGTCCGAGAGCGTGCGGTTGTTCGCGATATGATAAAAGTTGCCAACGAAATTGCAGATGCGGGTTTTGATCCTCAAGGACGCACCAGTGAAGATCTGCTCGACTTTGCTGAATCAAGAGTGTTCCAAATTGCTGAAACACGCGCCAATAAAGACGAAGGCCCTAAAGCAATAGATGCAATTTTAGAAGAGACTGTTGAAAAAATAGAACAGCTCTATCAAAAACCTCATGATGGTGTCACAGGGGTTTCAAGTGGTTATCAAGACCTTGATAAAAAAACCGCAGGATTACAAAAGTCAGATTTAATTATTGTTGCTGCACGTCCTTCTATGGGTAAAACCACATTTGCCATGAACTTATGTGAAAATGCAGCAATGACGGAAGAAAAACCCGTACTTATCTTCAGCTTAGAGATGCCCGGCAACCAAATCATGATGCGTATGTTGGCATCATTATCTCGTGTCGATCAGACAAGAATTCGTACAGGCCAGCTTGATGATGAGGATTGGGCACGTATTTCAAGCACCATGGGTATTTTGCTTGAAAAACGCAATATGTATATCGATGACTCATCGGGTTTAACACCAACAGAAGTACGCTCTCGTGCTCGCCGCATCTATCGTGAACATGGCGGTTTAAGCCTTATCATGATTGACTACTTACAGTTAATGAGAGTACCTTCATTATCTGAAAACAGAACACTAGAAATTGCTGAAATTTCTCGTTCTTTAAAAGCGTTAGCTAAAGAATTACAAGTTCCTGTGGTTGCTCTATCACAGTTAAACCGTAGTTTGGAACAACGTGCTGATAAACGCCCTGTTAACTCCGACTTACGTGAATCAGGCTCTATTGAGCAAGATGCTGACCTTATCATGTTTATTTATCGTGATGAGGTTTACCACGAAAGTAGTGATTTAAAAGGGGTTGCAGAAATCATCATCGGTAAACAACGTAACGGTCCAATTGGTACAGTAAGGCTTACCTTTAACGGCCAATGGTCACGCTTTGATAACTATGCGGGCCCTGCTTACGACGATGAATAATCACTAACCTTGACTTAATGAAAGGAAGTATTGGAATAATATGAAAGCGGCAACCGCAGTGATAGATCGCCGCGCTCTGCGTCACAATTTTCAGCATGTGAGAGACTATGCCCCACATAGCCACCTGATAGCTGTCGTGAAAGCAAACGCTTATGGTCATGGGTTATTAGAAACAGCATATACCTTAATGGACAATGCTGATTGTTTTGGTGTTGCACGTATTGGTGAAGCATTAACCTTACGAAGTGGGGGTATTGTAAAGCCCATTCTTCTGTTAGAGGGCTTTTTTGATATCGTTGACCTACCTATTTTAGTCGTCAACCACATTGAAACGGTTGTTCATAGCCAAGAACAATTAGAAGCATTAGAACAGGCCGACTTAGATGAACCCGTCAAAGTATGGATGAAAATCGATACGGGGATGCACCGTTTAGGCGTGCGTCCTGAAGATGCGCAAGCCTTCTATTTACGACTTTCCGCCTGCAAAAATGTACAACAACCTGTCAATATTGTGAGCCATTTTAGTCGCGCTGATGAGCCTGATGTTCCTGAAGCAACACAAAAACAAATCACATTATTTCAAAATTTTATTCAAGATAAAGCCGGTGATAAGTCTATCGCAGCGTCTGCGGGTATTTTATTTTGGCCTCAAGTTCATTATCAGTGGGTTCGCCCCGGTATTATTACTTATGGTATCTCCCCCACTGGTGATGAAAGAACAGGTAAAGATTTTGGCTTAACCCCTGCAATGACACTGAAAACAAGCCTGATTGCTGTTCGTAAACATAAAGCGGGTGAACCTGTTGGTTATGGTGGAACATGGGTAAGTGAAAAAGACACTTATCTTGGTGTGATCGCTATTGGTTATGGCGATGGTTATCCTCGTAGTGCACCTTCAGGTACTCCTGTGTGGATCAATGGTCGAAAAGTGCCTATTGTTGGCAGAGTTTCGATGGATATGATCAGCGTCGATTTGGGGACTGAACTGATTGATAGTGTTGGTGATGAAGCTATTTTATGGGGAGATGTGTTGCCCGTAGAAGAAATTGCCAAATATAGTGGTATTAGCGCCTATGAGTTGATTACAAAATTAACCTCGCGCGTCATCATGGAATACCTAGACGAACAATAATACACACGATATTGTATCCCTATGACACACTAAAAGTGATTGGAGAAGAAGCCGTGTTTCAACAGGTTGAAGCGTTTCCGGGAGATCCGATTCTCTCATTGATGGATGTTTATAACAAAGACCCACGTCAGGATAAAATTAATTTAAGCATTGGTCTTTATTATGACGAAGAAGGCAAGACCCCTATTTTAGGAACAGTTTCAGTTGCGCGTCAGCAACTTAATGCCATGACCCCCACCGCAACACTTTATTTACCAATGGAAGGGCTGGCGCCTTATCGCAGCGAAATTCAAGATCTCCTTTTCGGTGCAGATAATCCTCTAATTGCAGAAAAGAAAATTGCCACAATCCAAACATTAGGTGGATCAGGCGCATTAAAAGTAGGTGCTGATTTTCTCCATCGCTATTTCCCAAGATCAGAAGTGTGGATAAGTGATCCGACTTGGGATAATCATGCTTCTATTTTTGCGGGCTCGGGTTTCAAGGTAAATTATTACCCATACTTTGATCCTGAAACCAAAGGCGTAAAATTTGAAGCACTACTCGATTGCTTTAAAAAACTGCCTGAAAAAAGCATCGTATTGATGCACCCATGTTGCCACAACCCAACAGGCTCTGATCTGACTAAAGATCAATGGGATCAAGTCACTGAAGTATTAAAAGCTCGCCAAGCAATTCCATTCTTAGATATTGCTTATCAAGGCTTTGCTGAAAATTTAGATGAAGATGCTTACGCTATTCGTACTATGGCAAAAGCAGGATTACCGATACTTATCAGTAACTCTTTTTCAAAAATATTTGGGATCTACGGTGAACGTGCCGGTGGCTTATCAATTGTGTGTGAAAATGCCACTGAATGCGAACATGTATTAGGTCAGTTGAAAGCAGGTGTACGTCGTATCTACTCAAGCCCTGCAAACTATGGTGCGCAAATTGTCAATAAAGTGCTATCAGACCAAGTTTTAACTGCACAATGGCAAAAAGAAGTCGCGCATATGCGTGATCGCATTAAAGAGATGCGCGTTACTTTAGTCGAAGCTTTAAAAGTTGCTCTGCCTGAAAAGAATTTTGATCATCTATTAACTCAACGCGGTATGTTCAGCTATACCGGCTTTACACAAGCGCAAGTTGATAGATTACGTGACGAATTTGGTATTTATCTTGTCGGTACTGGCCGTGTTTGTATGGCAGGTGTTAATACAAGTAATGTTCAGCGCATTGCGCAAGCCTTTGCGGCTGTGAGTATTTAATCTAATCAACGCAATTCCATGATAAAAAAATACCTGCCTATTTTTATAAGCAGGTATTTCTTTTTACTGCATCACAACATCACTGCCGCTTTAGGTTTTCGCCTTTTATATATTGACAGCTTGCTTCTTTTCCCCAGCATTACGACGCGCTTTTTCTTCCATAATCTCAATGATTTGAATATCTGTATGTTGCATTGCACGACTGGCTAATGCACAGAGATTCGCTATTGAACTATCGACATCGTCACTGACAATACCATCAGTACCCGCAACACTTTGATTTTGCATCGCCATTAATACTGCTTTATAGGCACTCGCTGCACTACTTGATACTTTCATTGCACAGCTATTCGATGCGCCATCACAGATAATGCCACTGATATCACCAATCATACTGTTGATAGACATACTGACAGTGGTGAAATCTTTTGTGAGTAACCATGCCATTCCTGCGGCTGCTCCCATTGAAGCGGTTGTTGCAGCACAAAGGGCGGAAAGTGGTGGAAAATGGCTATGAACATAAATTGCCATTAAGTGAGATAAAACCAATGCACGCAGTAAGGTTTCATCATCGGCTTTAATAAATTCAGCAACCACCATTACAGGCAATGTTGCGGCAATACCCTGATTACCTGAGCCTGAATTACTCATTGCAGGTAATACCGCCCCACCCATACGAGCATCAGATGCAGCTGATGCTCTGATCATGATTTCATTAAGTAAGTCTTTACCTAACAAACCTTTCTCTTGTTGCAGAATTAAGGTACGACCAATGGCTAATCCATAGGTGTTTTGTAGTCCCTCTTCTGATAAAGCGCCATTTAAACGAGCGGCATTGAGCATAAATTCAATTTCACTCACTGGCACGTTAAGTGCGAAATTATAGATATCTTCAGCACAAACATCAGTAAAAGGTTTTTCATCAGTAGATTCACAATTATTGGTAAGCGCTGATTTATCTTCCTCAAAAACAACGTTACCGTTACATTCACAACGAACAACATGTGTATGCTCTCTTGCGATACTGACGATGGCATAACCAGATTGGCTATACACTTTCGCTTCAGAGTAAAGAACATCTTCACAAGGTGCTTTTACACCCACAGTGACTTTACCTTGAGCAACCAGTGTCTTAGCTTGAGCAACTGCATCAGCGGATGCTTTTAACAAGACCTCCAACCCAGCATCAGGATCTCCTCCTGTCGCACCTAATGCTGCTGCAATAGGTAGCCCAGCCATTCCCGTTCCCGGCACTGTTACGCCCATTCCGTTTTTCATCAAGTTTGGTGAAACCCAAGCTTCGACACGAACAACAGGCTCGCCTAAAAGCGCAGTTGCTTTCGCTGCTGCCAATGCTAATGAAATTGGCTCAGTACAACCCACTGCTGGCTTAACACCTTCACGTAACTGACGAACAAACTGTGACCATAAATGAGAATTTTTGTTCTGGCTCATAATCTAACACCTTGGATTAATTTAGTTTTTAAAAACAATGCCTAACTAGAACCGAAGTCGGCGACTATGAGAATGCCAAGAACGGAGAGATAACGAGCAGTAAACCGGTAAAAATAATCAGGTAGAGCGATGCACCTTTGTATTTGTGTAACATTGGTACTTTGTACACTAAGTATGCAGGGATAAGACAACCCACCATACCGAAGATTGGGCTACAAATTGAGGTAAAACTCAGTACTGGTGCATTCAGGATGATTGCACCCCATGCTAAAAGCACGGCGAAAATCATGATGCCGTTTTGTACCCATTTTTGGTTGATTTTTTCTGCTGGAATATAGCGTTGCAGAATATTCATAACGATCCCTTGTGTCGCTTCACGGAAACCTAGGTAGACACCAAAGAATGCAGTCATTACGGCGAAGATATTTAGCATAACGCTTACAACAGTTACCCAACCACCAGGGAAGAATTTTGCAGCAATCGCTAATGCAGAGATATTTTGTTCATACGCTTTAACTGCTTCATCATGACCCATTGCTAATGTGAATGAGATTGCATAGAAGAAAACAGTACAGAACAACACACCGAACGCGATGTTCATTGCACGTAACGCTTTGTGACGAGCAACTTCACGGTTTTTATTACGACCACGGTAAGAGATAACCATTGGACTTAATGTTTGGATAAACAGAATTGAAGTCAGGGTAAAAGGTAATGTAATGATTGCTTCTTTGATTAAACGTCCAGCGGGTGGTAATGCTCCCACGTTATAAAGATGCCACATACCAATCATGGAGATCCCTAACGCAGCAACAACAAACAGTTTAGTTAGTACCATAAAGCTTGATACTTTAAACAGTAATTGTTCACCACGAGAAGAGATAGCGACTAAAGCACAAATCAAGATCAAACCATAGAATGGGTTTTCTGACAGTAAACCTTCCGTAACACCAAATGTTTGTAAGTAAGAAGCACTGTCATTGGTGATTGCCGTTGAGTAAACAAACATCCAAATGACTAGCATCACAAAGTAGAGTGCTCCTAATAAAATACCCCAGTTTTTACCGAGGTAACCGGTGATAACACTTGGGTAGTCTTTACACTCTGGAGATTCAGCCAACGTATTAATAAATAGGCGTTGGAAAAGGTACATCGCAGGATAACCAATGATCGAGGATAGTAGGAAAACCCATAATCCCATCAGACCTACCTGCACAGGTAAAAACACAATACCTGCACCGATAGCCATACCGATACTCATGATAACCCAGCCCACATCATTGCCGTCGAATTTAATTGCAGCACGCCATTCTTGTTCTGTCATACCTGCGCGGCGAGCGCCAGCACTAGTTGCGGGATAGCTTGTTGTCTCTATTTTTGAGGAAGCCGTTTCCATATTAGTACTCACTTTTTATATTGTAATTGTTAATAGCAAAACGAATTTTTGGGGGTAAAAAAAGTCTATCTAACATTGCGATGTCGAAATAGCCTTACTCTTTGCAGGTATTATTTATTATGGGTAAATGATAGGGAATATTACGGAGAAAAAAGTTGTTATAAATCGTGATAGCCCGAAATGATTTGGAAAAAAATTCTATCGTAAGGAGAAAAATAGGATTATCTGTTCAAAGAGCATAGTAAATAATAACCTTCCCTCTATTGTAACCTTTGCAAACAAATAAATGATTGATTAATAATGAAAAATAACTATTGTTATACAATAATAGTCAAGTATAACAATTGAAACAAATCACCAAATAAACTGTGCTGTCTATCACGATATACTATGATAATCCTTTCTATTTAGCTTTGTTATCTCGTATTTGGTTAAAATACTGTTACTAAACAGCACAATTAACCATTTGATCTGTTTTTTATAAAAATAGGTGGCTAATAAGATAAAAATAGATAAGGAAGTGTATAGCCCAAAGAGAATACTTTTTTCGATAGAATTAAATTCTATCATATCCCATGGATTTACTTTTCTTGAAGAAAGTGCGCTACAAACCGTAAAGAGTTTATTGTTCGTAGCGCTTAGATCATAAAGGAATAAGCGGTGTGATCTTAATAACCGCGCTCTAAGATTGGTTTTAAGAATCTTGCAGTATGTGAGCCTTCAAACTCTGCGACTTGCTCTGGTGTGCCTGACACTAAAATTTGACCGCCACCACTTCCGCCTTCAGGGCCAAGATCCACAATCCAGTCCGCTGTTTTGATCACATCAAGATTGTGCTCAATAACAACAATGGTATTACCTTGGTCACGTAATTGATGAAGTACTTCAAGTAACAACTCAATATCAGCAAAGTGAAGCCCTGTTGTAGGCTCATCAAGAATATAAAGCGTCTGTCCCGTACCACGTTTTGACAACTCTTTTGCTAACTTAACTCGCTGTGCTTCACCACCCGATAAAGTCGTTGCTGATTGCCCCAAGCGAATATAAGAAAGACCAACATCAATCAATGTTTGTAACTTACGAGCCAGCGCTGGCACAGCATCAAAGAACTCCCTCGCCTCTTCAATGGTCATATCCAACGCTTCGTGAATGTTTTTCCCTTTATATTTTATTTCAAGGGTTTCACGGTTATAACGCTGACCTTTACATTGATCGCAAGGTACATAAACATCTGGCAAAAAGTGCATCTCAACTTTTATTACGCCATCACCTTGGCAAGCCTCACAACGACCACCTTTTACGTTGAAACTAAAACGACCTGGCGTATAACCACGAGTACGCGATTCAGGTACACCCGCAAATAACTCACGAATAGGTGTAAATACCCCTGTATAAGTTGCTGGATTTGAACGAGGTGTTCGGCCAATCGGGCTTTGGTTAATATCAATGACTTTATCGAAATGCTCTAAACCTTCAACGTCTAAATAAGGTGCAGGAACACTATTTGTAGCACCATTTAATTGGCGTTGTGCAATAGGGAATAACGTATCGTTAATCAACGTTGATTTACCTGATCCTGAAACGCCCGTAATGCAGGTAAATAAACCCACGGGTAATTTCAGATTTACGTTTCTTAGGTTATTACCTTTAGCACCTAAAATCGTCAGCATTTTCTCACGATCAACTGGAACGCGTTGCTCTGGAATAGCAATACGACGTTCACCACTTAAGAATTTGCCTGTTAATGAATTCGGATTATTGATGATATCTTCAAGCGTACCTTGAGCAACAATTTCACCACCGTGAACGCCCGCGCCTGGGCCAATATCGATAACATGATCTGCTGCACGAATAGCATCTTCATCATGTTCAACAACGATCACCGTATTACCCAAATTACGTAAGTGGATCAGTGTTTCAAGTAGACGATCGTTATCTCGTTGATGTAACCCAATTGAAGGTTCATCCAAGACATACATTACGCCAACTAATCCAGCACCAATCTGGCTGGCTAAGCGGATACGTTGCGCTTCACCGCCTGACAAGGTTTCAGCCGAGCGAGAAAGTGTGAGGTAATTTAAGCCTACATTGACCAAAAATTTAAGTCGATCACCAATCTCTTTTAAGACTTTTTCTGCGATCTTTGCTCTTTGACCACTGAGCTTGAGATTTTGGAAAAAGGTCATCGCATGACCAATGCTGTAATCTGCAATTTCAGGTAATGTAGTATTTTCAACATACACATGGCGCGCTTCACGGCGTAAACGCGTACCACCACAAGAAGCACAAGGACGATTACTAATATACTTAGAAAGTTCTTCACGTACCGCGCTTGATTCTGTCTCGCGGTAACGGCGTTCCATATTATTTAATACGCCTTCAAAAGGATGATGACGAACAACAACATCACCACGATCGTTTGTGTATTTAAATTCAATATTCTCTTTGCCTGAACCCGTTAAAATGACTTTTTGAATATTATCTGGTAACGAATCAAACGGCGCTTCAACATCAAAATGGTAATGTTCACCCAATGAGCGAAGCATTTGGAAATAATAGAAATTACGGCGATCCCATCCTTTAATTGCACCACCAGCAAGAGAAATCTCTCTATTTTGGATCACTAATTCAGGATCAAAAAATTGCTGAACACCTAAACCATCACAAGTTGGGCAAGCCCCAGCAGGGTTATTAAAAGAGAATAAACGAGGCTCTAGCTCGCTCATGCTATAACCACAAACAGGACAGGCAAAGTTTGCAGAAAAAATAATATCATCTGCATTGTTATCATCCATATCAGAGATAACAGCAGTACCACCAGAAAGTTCTAATGCTGTTTCAAAAGATTCTGCTAAACGTTGGGCGAGATCGTCACGCACTTTAAAACGGTCAATCACCACCTCAATGGTATGTTTTTTCTGTAATTCTAATGTCGGCGGATCAGAAAGATCACACACTTCGCCATCAATACGCGCACGAATATAACCTTGGGCAGCAAGATTATTGAGTAACTTAATATGCTCGCCTTTACGCTCTTTCACCACAGGCGCTAACAGCATTAAGCGCTTGCCTTCTGGCTGCTCAAGTACATTATCAACCATTTGGCTAACTGTTTGAGCGGCTAATGGAATATCGTGATCAGGACAGCGAGGTTCACCAACGCGTGCAAATAAGAGCCGTAGGTAGTCATGAATTTCTGTAATCGTTCCCACAGTCGAACGCGGGTTATGCGACGTAGATTTCTGCTCAATCGAAATAGCGGGAGACAAACCTTCGATGTGATCAACGTCAGGCTTTTCCATTAACGAAAGAAACTGACGAGCATAGGCAGAAAGCGATTCAACATAGCGCCGCTGTCCTTCTGCATAAAGCGTATCAAAGGCTAAAGAGGATTTACCAGAGCCAGAAAGTCCCGTAATAACAATAAGTTTATCGCGGGGAATGACCAAATTGATATTTTTTAGATTATGGGTGCGAGCGCCCCGTACTTCGATTTTATCCATGAACATATCCCGGATTGAGAGAGTCGCCGAAAAAGAAAGAATCGGATAATTATGACACAAAGTTAACTGAATGGATATACAGTATATATAGTGAAATTGAATGACGATGAAAACCTGTCATTTTGAGACAAAAAAATTTCGACAATGTTCACAAATGAGAAATTCATCACGCGTCATATTCAAATTTTAGCGTACGTGATAAACTTATTCGCTTATGATTTCAAAAAATTTACTTTCGCAGGAGTACCGCACATGGCGAGCAGAGGCGTAAACAAAGTTATTCTTATCGGTAATTTAGGGCAGGATCCAGAAATCCGTTATATGCCAAGTGGTGGTGCAGTTGCAAACCTGACACTGGCAACATCAGAAAGCTGGCGCGATAAACAAACCGGTGAAATGAAAGAGAAAACCGAGTGGCACCGTGTGGTAATTTTCGGCAAACTGGCAGAAATTGCAGGCGAATATCTGCGTAAAGGTTCACAAGTGTATATCGAAGGTCAATTACAGACACGTAAATGGCAAGACCAAAGCGGTCAAGACAGATATAGCACTGAAGTTGTGGTCAATATCGGTGGCTCAATGCAGATGTTAGGCGGCCGTGGTGGTCAAGATGGCGCACCTTCACAAGGTGGCCAAGGCGGTTGGGGTCAACCACAACAGCCACAAGCATCACAACAATTTAGCGGTGGCGCACAATCTCGTCCTGCACAACAACCTGCAGCAGCACCAGCGCCAAACAATGAACCACCAATGGATTTTGATGACGATATTCCGTTTTGAGGTTTACCTGAAACCTAGTTTCAGAAAAAATTATCTTAAAACCATCTAAAAAATTAACCCAGCTTAGGCTGGGTTTTTTGTTGATGATCATGACAGAACACTATGAAAAGTTATTTTCACAAAACCCCACTTTACACAAAGGTTTGCTTTCAAAAAATATGGTAAGATCTGCGCCATTAACAACGTCTGAGAGCATCTGATCCCCATGAATGAAGAGAAATTGCTCGCTCAGGCAGAAAAGATCTGCCAGAAACGAGGTGTTCGCCTGACTTCACAACGTCTGGCAGTATTGCGTCTGATAGTGCAGCAACCTTCTGCTATCAGCGCATACGACTTATTGGATTTACTACGCCAAGTTGAACCACAAGCAAAACCGCCAACGGTTTATCGTGGATTAGAATTTTTACTTGAGCAAGGATTTATCCATAAAATAGAATCCACCAACAGCTATGTACTTTGTCATCATTTTGATGATGTTGAACACACATCAGTAATGCTAATTTGTGACCGTTGTTTATCTGTCACTGAAAAAAATAGCCATAAAATCGAAAATTCTATTTCATTACTGGCACAAGAGAGTGGATTTCATTTACGACATAGCGTAATCGAAATTCATGGATTATGTTCACAGTGCCACGAAGCACAAGAGTGTACTCATCCTGAAGGTTGTCATCATGATCACAGTATGGATGATAATCTTAAGCAGAAAAAAACCGGTGACTATAAGCCTCGTTAAGCTTATAAAATACAAAAAGCCAGCTAAATGCTGGCTAATACGTGTTCTACTTTTGAATTCTCATTTCAGCTAATGAATACGCTTTACTTTCTTCACGCTTACCAATAGCAATAACTAAAATAACGACTTCTGAATCAATGATTTGGTAAACCAATCGAAAACCAGATGCTCGTAATTTAATCTTATAGCAACCCGAGAGATAACCTTTTAAGCGAGCAGACTCACTCTATATAAGGGTTTTCCTGTAATTTTTTTAATTTCTTTTTAAATTGTTCTTTAATGCTTTGATCGAGTTTCTACCATTCTTTTAATGCACGCTTATCAAACTCAATATTAAAGATCATCAATATTTACTCTTATACGTTTACATGGTTTCTTCAAACGCTCACGTACAACAGCTAAAATATCCTCATCTTCATCTTGTTCACCAACAACGACAGAAACTTCAGAGAAAGGTAACTTTTCATTTTCAGAAACATAACGTAGAAACAATCTTATAGCATCTGAAGGAGACAGGTTCATTTTTTCAAATACTTGATAAGCTTCTTTTTTTAGCTCATCGTCTACTCTAACGTGTATTGTTGTCATAAACACCTCCATAATTAAAACTCATCATATTGTAATTACATTTGTAGTGCAGTGGTGTTTTTTTATACAAATTAAAAAATAAAAAATGCAGATGATTTTGTGCTTTTACACATCATCTGCATCTTTATAAAATAAGTTGTGTTGACTTACTTTGGTACAAATTACAGCCATTCACCGTTACGAATAACCCCGACTGCTAAACCTTCCACAGTAAAGTTTTGTTCGCGTAAATCGACGATAATAGGTGAAAATTCTGGGTTTTCTGCATGAAGTTCAATTTTATTACCGCTTTTCTTAAGGCGCTTTACTGTCACTTCATCTTCAATACGAGCCACAATAACTTGCCCGTTGTGAACATCTTGCGTTTTATGCACGGCAAGTAAATCGCCATCCATAATACCGATATCTTTCATTGACATACCATTAACGCGCAATAAAAAATCTGCACTTGGTTTAAATAGCATTGGGTCAACTTGATAATGGCTTTCAATATGCTCTTGCGCTAAAAGTGGTTCACCAGCTGCGACTCGCCCAATTAATGGCAATCCTTCTGGCTCTTCTTCCATTAGCAAACGGATACCTCTGGATGCACCAGAGACAATTTCTATCACACCTTTACGAGCAAGAGCTTTTAAGTGCTCTTCTGCCGCATTTGGTGAGCGAAACCCAAGTTGGGAAGCTATTTCAGCCCGTGTTGGTGGCATACCCGTTTGCGAAATGTGATCACGAACCAAATCGTAAACCTGCTGCTGCCTTGCAGTTAATGCTTTCATTCCGCCCCCTGTTTGTTTATACAGTCAGACTGTGAGTATATACAGGTATATGACGATTTGAAACCTCAAATGAATATAAAACACGCATCTTTGGATTATTTTTCGACAAAAATCGAATTTTTTAACTTTATGCGAAGAAATGCCCCCAAAGAATGGTTACCCAAGTAAATAATCCCAATATAATAGCAATCAGAACGGCGGCAGAACCCATATCTTTTGCACGTCCAGATAATTCGTGGTATTCAGATCCAATTCGATCGACAACGGCTTCTATTGCACTATTTACCAGTTCCAAGATCACAACCAACACAACGGAACCAATGAGTAAAATGCGCTCTAGACCACTGACATCGATGAAAAATGAAAGGATAATTGCAACCAAGGTCACAATAGCTTCTTGTCTAAAAGCGGCTTCATTAATCCAAGCGGCACGAATGCCTTTGTATGAATAGCCACCAGCTTTAATGATTCGGGTAAGACCTTTATTTTGATTAGCCATAATAAACTCTATCGAAAACAAACGATTATTTTGCCACTTTTCTCTATTAATATTGTCACAGCACCACAGATCTACGAAAGACTTTCTGTTATGCTTTCGAAGTATTGCTAATAAGAGGCTACAACTATTTATGTCAGCTTGGCGTAAACTATATTATAACACATTGAATTTACCACTAAAATTACTGGTAAAAAGCAAACGAGTTCCGACTAACCCTATCACTGAATTAGGATTAGATACGTCGCGATCTTTTCTTTATGTTCTGCCTTATCATTCCAAGGCGGACTTACTGACTTTAAGACAGCAATGTCTATCATTAGGATTGCCAGATCCACTGCAACCTATTGAAATAGGCGGAACAAAACTTCCTGCATACGTCTTTATTGATGACGGCCCAAGAGTATTCCGTTACTACTCGCCCGATCCTCGAAAAGATTCCGTGAAGACATTCCACGCTTATCTTGATGCACATCGTAATAACCCACATCTTGATATTGAGATGTTGCCAGTTTCTGTGATGTTTGGACGCTCTCCAGGTCGTGAAGGCCATAATGGTGTTCCACATTTACGTGTGCTTAACGGTATCCAAAAATTTATCGCTATCCTCTGGTTAGGTCGTGATAGTTTTGTTCGTTTTTCACCCACTGTATCAATGCGTGAAATGGCGAACGAACACGGCACTGACACCAGTATAGCTCGAAAACTCGCTCGCGTTGCGCGTATCCATTTTTCACGTCAGCGTTTAGCGGCAGTTGGCCCTAAATTGCCAGCACGCCAAGATCTCTTCAATAAATTGCTTTCATCGAAAGCCATTGAAAAAGCAATTGAAGATGAATCAAAAGCGAAGAAAATCTCACTTGATAAAGCACGTAAAAATGCCACTGATATCATGGAAGAAATTGCAGCTAATTTCTCATATGAAGCGGTGCGTATTAGTGATCGTGTATTAAGTTGGACATGGAATAAGCTCTACCAAGGTATTAACGTTTATAATGCCGAACGCGTGCGTAAACTCGCGCAAGATGGGCATGAAATCGTTTATGTTCCTTGTCACCGTAGCCACATGGACTACTTGCTGCTTTCTTATGTGCTTTATCACCAAGGTTTAGTACCCCCACATATTGCGGCAGGTATTAACCTCAACTTCTGGCCAGCAGGTCCGATTTTCCGCCGTTTAGGGGCATTCTTTATCCGAAGAACCTTTAAAGGTAACAAGCTTTACTCCACCATTTTCCGCGAATATTTAGGTGAGCTATTTACACGAGGCTACTCCATTGAATATTTTGTTGAAGGTGGACGCTCTCGCACAGGTCGATTGTTAGATCCTAAAACAGGGACACTTTCAATGACGGTACAAGCCATGTTACGCGGTGAAACACGCCCTATCTCTGTTGTTCCAATTTACATTGGGTATGAGCACGTAATGGAAGTGGCAACCTATGCCAAAGAGTTACGTGGAGCAACAAAAGAGAAAGAAGGTTTTATGCAGATGGTCAGAGGATTACGTAAATTACGTAACCTTGGTCAAGGCTATGTGAACTTTGGTGAGCCGATTTCTGTTGTACAATACTTAAATCAGGCTGTACCACAATGGCGTGATGATATTGATCCCATTGAGCCACAGCGTCCAAGTTGGTTGAACCCAGCAGTAAGCGCACTAGCTGATAACATTATGGTTCATATCAATAATGCAGCATCGATTAATGCGATCAACCTTGTTTCAACAGCCTTGCTGGCATCACGTCAGCGCGCACTCACAAGAGAGCAACTGTTAGAGCAAGTCGATTGTTATCTGCAATTATTACGCAATGTGCCTTATTCGACAGATATGATTGTGTCTGATAAAAATGCTGAAACCTTATTAGAACACGCTCTACAATCAGATAAATTCCAAGTCGAAAAAGACAGTCTGGGTGATATTGTGGTACTTCCTCGTGAAAGCGCGGTATTAATGACTTATTACCGTAATAACACAATCCACTTAATGGTCACTCCGTCATTAATTGCCAGCATCATCTTACATCATGAAAAAATCCATCGTGATGATTTAATGAAACAAGTTGAGCTAATCTTCCCTCTTATTAAAGCGGAACTATTTATTCGTTATGAGAAAGAAGAACTCCCTGAAGTCATTAATACTTTGATTGCAGAATTGTGCCGTCAACGCCTGATTTGTTCTGATAGTGATGGCTTACTACGTATCAACCCAGCGCGTATTCGTCCATTACAGCTTTTAGCCGCCAGCGTCAGAGAAACATTACAACGCTATGGTATTACACTCTCCTTACTCAATTTTGCACCCGAAATTAGTCGTGCATTATTGGAGAAAGAGAGCCGTATCTTGGCACAACGTCTTTCAGTCTTGCATGGTATCAACGCACCTGAGTTCTTTGATAAAGCGGTATTCTCTACTTTAGTTTCAACGCTACGTGAAGAAGGGTATCTCAATGATAATGAAGATATTCTCAAAGCAGATGCATCTGCTCTTTACCAAGTGATTGCAAAATTAATGTCACCAGAAATTCGCTTAACCATTGAAAGCGTGGGGATCACTGAAGATAACAATTCAGTACAAACTATTGACGAAAAAAGTGAGCCTAAAGCTGATGAATAATCAGTAAATAGAGCCATAACCGAAATAGAAAAGGGATAAGCGCATTGCTTATCCCTTTTTGTTTCTACTCGATTGTAGAGAACCATTTAGCACTTATGATCCGTTAAAAATAACTAAATAAAATGCCCGCAAATAAAACAAAACCAACATAGTTATTATTCATAAAAGCTTGGAAACACGGCGCTCTTTCACGCTCTGCAATAAGTTTCTGCTGATAAATAAACAGTGCTGTTACTAACAATAGCGACCAGTAGTAGATACCTTTCAGATTCAGCAAAATACCGATACCCACTAATAATGCCAACATCACCAGTTGTAAAATACCGATAATAATTTTGTCATAACGACCGAATAAAATGGCGGTGGATTTAACCCCAATTTTTATATCATCATTACGATCAACCATGGCATATTGTGTATCGTAAACCACAGACCAGATAATATTGACAAGGAATAATAACCAACACACTAATGGCAAACTTTCAGAAACAGCAGCAAATCCCATAGGGATTGACCAGCCAAAAGCCATACCTAAAATAAGCTGGGGTAAATTACTAAACCGTTTAACGAAAGGATAAAACCACGCCAGTGCAAGCCCTGCCACAGAGAGCCAAATAGTCATAGTATTAAGTGTTAAAACTAATGCAAAGGACAAGAGTACCAAAACGATAAATAGAATTTTGCTCTCTTTTTCTGTCACAGCTCCACTAGGTAATGGTCGATTTTTAGTTCGTTCAACACTGCCATCAATTTTCCGGTCAGCAAAGTCGTTTATTACACACCCAGCGGCACGCATAGAGAACACGCCAATAGTAAAGACAATCAGAATATGCCAATCAGGAAAACCTTTAGCGGCAATCCATAAAGCCCAATAAGTTGGCCAAAGTAATAATAGCGCTCCGATAGGTTTATCTATACGCATTAAACGGCTATATGCTTGCCATTTACTTTGCGTCATACTTCCCTCCAATTTTAGCTCCCCCTAATTACTTCTCATACACTGGTGATGCAGGTAGAAACATCTCGGTTAATAATAAAGGTTTATCTGAAAGCTGGAAACGAGAACGGCGTAGCCAATACCCATTTTGTTGCCCGATATGAATAAAATCACGGCTTAATGTTGTTTCCTGAAACAGATAACGCCCAAGTGGAACGGTTCTTAGATTGACCAGTTTTCTGTCTTCGCCTGTCAATGTCTCTTCTGGTACTAACGTCCGCCCTAATAACCAAGGAATATCGTCACCACACAATACCACTTCTCTTAACCAATAACGCTGACTTTTGGGTAAACACGCTCTTTCGTCAGCGGGCTCAATAATGTCAATAAACCCTTCTTGATAAGGCATTACGGTGACTTTTTGGCAATATTGTTCAAATCGCCTTGTCATGGAGCCTAATTCCATTAACCAACTTAATGTACTTTCTTGAATACTTGCATGTTCCTCACTGGGTAGCCAATGAATAGGTGCAGGGGTAATTATTGATTTTTTGAACATTTATTCATCATCACGCTTTGATGATCCTAACTAGTATGAGTCATGATGCGTAAGGATATCATGATGTGACTAAGGGAAGTTAAAAGCTGATAACATTTCGCATAAATAATCTAAAAAAGCGTTAAAAGAAAATCAGATGGAGCACTAAACAATCAAAAAACAAAGGAGGTCATAAAAACCTCCTTTCTATCTAACCAACTACTTATATTCAGTTTATTCGATTAACGCCATGCTTTATAACGATTAATCAGATTATTTGTTGAGCTATCATGGCTGTTAACACTTTCCTTACCTTTTAACTCAGGAAGAATACGATTAGCCAGTTGTTTGCCTAATTCAACACCCCATTGGTCAAAGGTGAAGATATTGAAAATAACACCTTGTACAAAGATTTTATGTTCATACATTGCAATCAATGCACCTAATGAATAAGGCGTAATTTCTTTTAACAGAATAGAGTTAGTTGGGCGGTTACCTTCGAACACTTTAAAAGGGGCAACATATCCCATAGTCTTAGGATCTTTTCCTGCTGCGGCAAATTCAGCATCAACTTGCTCACGCGTTTTACCAAAAGCGAGAGCTTCGGTTTGAGCAAAAAAGTTAGACATCAATTTTGCGTGATGATCGGATAGTGGGTTATGGCTAATTGCAGGCGCAATAAAATCACAAGGGATAATTTTTGTACCTTGGTGGATCAGTTGGTAAAACGCATGTTGTCCGTTTGTACCCGGTTCCCCCCAAATGATAGGGCCCGTTTGATAACTCACTTTGTTTCCATCACGATCAATATACTTACCATTCGATTCCATATTGCCTTGTTGGAAGTAAGCCGCAAAGCGATGCATGTATTGATCGTATGGCAGAATCGCTTCAGTTTCTGTGCCAAAAAAATTGTTATACCAAATGCCAATCAGAGCGAGGATCATTGGGATGTTATTTTCAGCATCTGTTGTTCTAAAGTGATTATCCATTGCATGAGCACCTTCCAGCAATTGCTCAAAATTGTCATAACCAACAGATAATGCGATAGATAAACCAATTGCTGACCATAATGAATAACGACCACCAACCCAATCCCAAAACTCAAACATATTGGCAGTATCAATACCAAATTTAGCTACTTCTGTGCTGTTTGTGGATAACGCCACAAAGTGTTTAGCGACAAATGCACTTTCTTTAGCTGAGGCTAAGAACCAATCTCTTGCTGAATGCGCATTTGTCATGGTTTCTTGTGTAGTAAAGGTTTTTGATGCAATAAGGAATAGCGTCGTTTCAGGATCACATTTTTTCAGTGTTTCTGCGATATGCGTACCATCAACATTAGAAACAAAATGCATAGTAAGATGGTTTTTATATGGACGTAATGCTTCTGTCACCATATAAGGGCCAAGATCAGAACCACCGATACCAATATTCACAACATCAGTAATTGCCTTACCTGTATAACCTTTCCATTCACCACTAATAATGCGCTCACTGAATGTTTTCATTTTATTCAGTACAGCATTAACTTCAGGCATAACATCTTTGCCATCAACGATGACGGGAGTATTGCTACGATTACGTAATGCAGTATGCAATACAGCACGATCTTCAGTACGGTTGATTTTTTCACCCGTAAACATGCTATTTATCGCACCTTTAACGTCACATTCCTTAGCCAAAGCCTGCAATTTTTCTAATGTTTCTTTCGTAATACGGTTTTTTGAAAAATCCACTAGAATTTGGTCTGAAAACGTTTTTGAAAATTGCTCAAAGCGTGATGGTTCCTGAGCAAACAGTGTTTTCATCTCGGTATTTTTGATCACCGAGAAATGGTTTTCTAATGCCTTCCAGGCTAGGGTTTGGGTTGGGTTTACATTTTTCATTCACAATACTCTCTTAAGATTACAATCCAATATTCTCAGATTGTAGCCTGACATTTAATAGTTACAGTCAATTCTTTCTCATTTGATGATATTGGTCAAAACCATTCAACAAATCTAGTACTAATTACTTACATAGGTAAAACCGATAATGTGGAGCTGATTATTAATTAAATTGATTATTCTTCACTCTGCATTGACTCTCTACTTAATAACCGATATTCCTAAGTGTGTCCAACATCTCATTTTTGCCTAAAGGAATACGACAATGACTGATAATACTGCTACGCCTTCATCTTCATCATCGCCATACACTATCGCTAAATTTGGTGGTACCAGTGTTGCTAACTTTTCAGCAATGGAAAAATGTGCAGATATTATCCTGAAACAAAAGTCAGTTCGTGTTGTGGTTCTTTCGGCATCTGCCGGCATTACTAATTTGTTAATTGAGCTTGCAGCAGGTACAGAGCCTTCACAACGGGAAGCTTTGCTCTCACAAGTTCGTGATATTGAGTATGCAATTATCAACCAGCTTTCTCAGCCAGAAATTATTTCTCAAGAAATAAATCGTCTGCTTGAGAATATTGAGATGCTCTCTGAAGCTGCTTCACTTGCCACATCTGATGCCTTGACAGACGAATTAGTCAGTCACGGTGAATTAATGTCAACCTTGCTATTTGTTGAATTATTACGTGAAAAAGGCATACAGGCAGATTGGTTTGATGTCAGAAAAGTGATGAAAACCAATGATCTATTTTGTCACGCTGAACCTGATATGGCACAGCTCACCGAGCTCACACAAAGCCTTATACAACCTCGTCTAGAAGAAACCGTGATTGTAACGCAAGGTTTTATTGGTCAAGAGCCTAAAGGCAGAACCACAACTTTAGGACGTGGTGGTAGCGACTATACGGCGGCACTGATTGGTGAAGCACTCAAAATGTCTCGTGTGGATATTTGGACGGATGTACCGGGTATTTATAGTACTGACCCAAGAATAGTGCCAGAGGCACATCGTATCGATCAAATTGCCTTTGATGAAGCGGCTGAAATGGCCACCTTTGGCGCTAAAATTTTACACCCTGCCACATTATTACCCGCTGTACGTAGTGGTATTCCCGTGTTTGTGGGGTCTAGCAAAGCCCCCGAAGAAGGCGGTACATTAGTTTGTGCTCAAACAGAAAATCCACCTGTATTCCGCGCAATTGCACTACGTAGAAAACAAACTTTACTCACATTACACAGCCTGAAAATGCTTCATGCACGAGGTTTTTTAGCAGAGATATTTACTATTTTATCGCGCCATCATATCTCTGTTGATGTGATAACCACATCAGAAGTGAGCATTGCGTTAACACTTGATACAACTGGCACTACCAACGCATTGGGGAGTTTATTAACCAATGCACTCTTAACTGAATTATCCGCATTATGCCGTGTTGAAGTAGAAGAAGATCTAGCATTAGTTGCTGTGATTGGTAATTCACTTTCACAGGTGAATGGTTTAGGCATTAAAATTTTCGGCACATTAGAAAATTATAATATTCGTATGATAAGCCATGGTGCAAGTACTCACAATTTATGTTTATTAGTTGATGGCAAAGATGCGGATAATATTGTGCGTAAATTACATGATACATTGTTTTAATTAATAACGAATTATCAATATATAAAAGAGAGATAAGAAATTATTTCTCTTTTATATTTCATACTCTTTATTAAAAATGCTTTATCTATTAAAGATACTCCATTTATATTTTTTTAAACTACAACCTCACTTTATTAAAAAATATGGATATCTCAATGAAAAAAATAGGTAGTTTTAATCACTTAAGGATCACCCAAACAAATTTCATTCCTTATATAAAAGAAGTAAATAATGACTTAAATGGAAGTATAACATCAACCCAAAACACGAATAACACAATGTTACAAAGCGCTAAACAGAAAAACGAAAAATCAATATATCATGTGAATTCTTTGAATAAGAAAATACAATCAGATACTGAATTGACTAATTTCATACAAAATACTAAAAATAATGAATATTTAATTAAAGAAACAATAGAACAGATATCTTTAAATTTTGAAAGATTAATTAGTTCAGATAACATTATTAATGAAGAAATAAAAAAAACATATCAAGAAAAAAAAGATAATATTTTAAATTATATTAATAAAAATAACATTGAAAAATTAATTAGTCTTAATGAGAATAACATTGAAAAATTAATTAGTCTTAATGAAAATAACATTGAAAAATTAATTAGTCTTAATGAAAATAACATTGAAAAATTAATTAGTCTTAATGAAAATACCGAAATAGCAAAATATTCTGAAAACCTTAAGAATATAAAGGAAAGTTTTATAGAAATTATTCAAGAATACCTATCGCCAAATTTCAAACAAACACCGACTACATCGTTAAGAATAGATAAGCACCTAGCATTAATTAATAAGACCAGCCATTATACTCAATAATTTTATTTTAAAGAGCTTCTTACTAAGAAGCTCTTTATTTTTAATACACCCGATAACCACCATATTTCTTAGCAAATTGATTAAACTTACCAAAATCAATTAAGGCAATTTCTAAAGAACGATGCGCAATATGAGACATCTTTGCAATTTTTTCAACAAAAAGCCGGTTATCTTCCAACAAGTTAGCAGTAAGTGTAGAAGCAATAATCTCACACTCTTTCGGTGTGACAATCCAACCATCATTAGTAGCGAATTTATGAATAGGGATATTCCCTTCTTTTTTACTCTCTTGAGCAAGCAACGCTTCTTCTTCTTTCATTGCCTGCTTAAATAATGCTATTTCTTCTTCAACAGGCTCTGGGGAAGTCGGAGTTTTATGATAAATATAGTCCCCGACTTCTTCGATTCGTGCAGGCGTCATTTCTGCTTTTAGCCAAATTTTATCAAATGCTTTTTCATCTAAAACAGCATCAGTATCTAAGTTTCCTGTTAGTTGCATCAGATTTAAAAAAGCATTAATTAAAACTTCACTTAATGGATAATTTCCTTTTGCTAAAGAAGGAAACGGCACCTCAGCGCCAGCAGGTGGTGTTTTCTGAAGGTACAAAGTATAGCTCATTGTAATGTCCTTTTTTCTGATACAGGCTTATAGCTTAAACATCTTTAATGAGAACGGCTAGAGGAAATAACAAGGAGATATTGCTATCCCCTCACTATTTATTACATTATTGAGATCTGAAAACAAAAATAAACTAAGACTCATACCCTAAATTAGGCGCTAACCAACGTTCAACTTCACTCACACTCATTTCTCGGCGTTTTGCGTAATCTTCAACCTGATCTTTTTGAATTTGAGCAACAGCGAAATATTTACTGTCAGGATGGCTAAAATACCAGCCCGATACTGAAGCACCAGGCCACATGGCATAAGCATCTGTCAGTTTCATTCCAATGCGATTTTCAACATCAAGTAATTGCCAAATTTTTGCTTTTTCTGTGTGCTCAGGACAAGCAGGATACCCCGGCGCAGGTCGAGTTCCTTGATATTTCTCTCGAATAAGTTCGTCATTAGAGAGGTTTTCATCCGCGCTATAACCCCAAATCTTTGTTCTGACCCGTTGGTGAAGATATTCAGCAAAGGCCTCTGCTAATCTATCTGATAACGCTTTTACCATGATTTTATTGTAGTCATCATGGGCATTATCATAAACATTCGCAAGAGTATCTTCTTCTAATCCGCCCGTGACTGCGAAAGCACCAAAATAGTCAGCAACACCACTTTCAACAGGGGCAATAAAATCGGCTAAGCAGTAATTAGGAAAATCATTTTTCTCCGTTTGTTGACGTAAATGACAGCTTTTCAAAAGTACTTGTTGGCGGCTTTCATCTTGATAAATCACAATATCATCACCCAGACGATTTGCAGGGAATAGCCCCATAATCCCTTTAGGTGTTAATAATTTTTCACGACTTAATTTGTCCAGCATCGCATTTGCATCGGCAAATACACGCTTTGCTTCTTCACCAACCACATCATCTTCTAAAATTCGCGGATATTTCCCCGCTAAAGACCACGTCATAAAGAAAGGCGTCCAATCGATATATTCACGCAAGGTTTCAATACTTGCCGTGATCTCTTGCACTCCTAATTGATTGGGCTTTGGTGGTGTGTAATTTTGCCAATCAATTTGTAGTGCATTTTTTCGCGCAACCTCTAAAGAAACAGGAGGAGTACGAGGTTTTTTTCTGGCGTATTGCTGGCGTACAACGTCATATTCACGACGCGTTCTAGCAACAAAATCGGCTTTTTGTGTTTCAGATAATAGTGCAGCAACAACACCTACAGTTCTTGAAGCATTTTGAACATAAACAGTAGGATGACTATAATTAGGTTCTATTTTTACTGCAGTATGCGCTTTGGACGTTGTTGCTCCACCAATCATTAATGGTAAAGAAAAACCTCGCCTTTCCATCTCTTTAGCAACATTCACCATCTCATCAAGTGAAGGTGTGATCAGCCCTGAAAGACCAATAATATCGACTTTTTCATCAATCGCTGTTTGCAAAATTTTATCGCAAGGCACCATTACACCTAAGTCGATAATTTCATAGTTATTGCACTGCAAAACCACACCGACAATATTTTTACCAATATCGTGAACATCACCTTTCACTGTGGCGAGTAAAATTTTACCTGCGGAAGTTCCTGCCTGTTTTGTCGCTTGGATATAGGGCTCAAGATAAGCAACGGCTTGTTTCATCACTCTTGCTGATTTCACAACTTGAGGCAAAAACATTTTGCCTTCACCGAATAAATCACCGACAGTATTCATACCATTCATCAATGGCCCTTCAATCACTTCAATAGGGCTTGATGCTTGTTGGCGACAAGCTTCTGTATCTTCAACAATAAACTCAGTGATCCCTTTAATTAAGGCGTATTCTAAACGTTTCTCAACATTCCACTGTCTCCATTCGGCAAGCTGATGATTTTGCTCATCACTTTTAGTGCCACGATAACGCTCTGCCAATGCTAATAAATTATCTGTGCTCTCTTCATGACGATTTAAAATGACATCTTCAACTGCGTTACGCAGTTCATCAGGTAGTGAGTCATAAATGGCGAGTTGTCCCGCATTGACAATCCCCATATCCATACCATTTTTTACTGCGTAATAGAGAAAAACAGAGTGAATGGCCTCACGAACAGGATCGTTACCTCTAAATGAGAATGAAACGTTAGATACCCCACCAGAAATTAAGGCATAAGGCAGTTGAGATTTAATATCCGCACAGACTTCAATAAAATCAACGGCATAATTATTATGTTCTGCGATACCTGTTGCGACGGCAAATATATTAGGATCAAAAATAATATCTTCAGGAGGAAAACCCGCTTGCTCGGTCAATAACTGATAAGCTCGACGACAAATTTCAATTTTGCGTTCTCGGGTATCCGCTTGCCCTACTTCATCAAACGCCATAACGACAACAGCAGCACCATATTTACGCACCAATCTAGCATGCTCAAGAAAAGGAATTTCACCCTCTTTCATCGAAATTGAGTTAACAATACCTTTGCCTTGAATACACTTTAGACCTTCTTCGATCACTTCCCATTTGGAGGAGTCAATCATCACAGGCACTTTGGCAATATCAGGCTCACCCGCAATGAGATTAAGAAAACGTGTCATTGCTTCGACGGCATCTAGCATGCCTTCATCCATGTTGATATCAATGATTTGAGCACCGTTTTCAACTTGATGACGTGCAACATCTAACGCTTCTTGGTAATTACCTTCTTTTATCAAGCGCTTAAATTTAGCAGAACCTGTAACGTTGGTTCTTTCGCCCACATTCACAAACAGTGAATTTTCATCAATGACTAATGGTTCAAGACCTGAAAGACGACATGCTTTTTTCAAGGAAGGTAATACTCTTGGTGCAATGCCTTCTACCGCTTGTGAAATGGCGAGAATATGCGCAGGAGTGGTTCCACAACAACCTCCTACAATATTGAGAAAACCAGCTTGTGCCCACTCTTTAATTTGCTCAGCCATCTCTTGGGCATCTAAATCATAGCCTCCAAAGGCGTTAGGCAAACCAGCATTAGGGTGAGCACTGACATAGGTTTCAGAAATTTGTGAAAGTGTTTGAATATATTGGCGTAATTCTTTAGGGCCTAAAGCACAATTTAAGCCAAATGAAAGCGCATCCGCATGGCGTAAAGAGTGATAGAACGCTTCTGTTGTTTGACCTGTTAATGTTCTTCCTGATGCATCCGTAATAGTGCCGGAGATCATCACAGGTAACTCAATATTGAGTGATTCAAATTCACATTTAATGGCGAAAATAGCCGCTTTCGCATTTAGTGTGTCGAAAATAGTTTCGACCATAATTAGATCAACACCGCCTGTAATTAATCCGCGCGTTGCTTCTCGATAAGCTTCCACCAGCTTATCAAATGAAACGTTACGAAAAGCTGGATCGTTAACATCTGGGGATATTGAGGCAGTTCTATTGGTTGGCCCCAAAACACCCGCGACATAGCGAGGTTTATCTGGTGTTAAGGCACTCCATTTATCTGCACAGGCTTTAGCTAATTTTGCCGCTTCTTCATTAAGTTCGAAACAAAGCGACTCCATCTGATAATCCGCCATCGCGATAGATGTCGAGTTAAAGGTGTTGGTTTCAACAATATCAGCGCCTGCTTGAAAATAAGCATTATGAATATCGGCAATAATTTGCGGTTGAGTTAAAACTAAAAGATCATTATTCCCTTTGACATCACAACGCCAATCAGTAAAACGCTCACCTCGATAATCGGCTTCTGTCAGTTGATATTGTTGGATCATTGTACCCATTGCACCATCAAGTACTAAGATACGTTTTGCTAATGCTTCCGTCAGTTGTTGCTTTATGTTTGCCACGTTGTTCCCTCTTAATAGAGAATGTTTTTGTTCTTGTTTTCTTTATTGTTATTTCGTTGTTTTTTTATCCTACCATATCTTTTTATAAAGATTTCTAAGACGAAGATGAGAGATTTTCACTTAGCGATAAATCCCATTACAGTAATATTTCTTATCACACATTTTGTTTTGAAAAATGCGGTGATCGGAGGAGTTTTATTACACGAGATAGTTCATAATAGATATTAATATGGATAGCATTTCTGGAGTGTATGCATGACAGTTTCCCCTACAAATAAAAAAGTGCGTAAGACGAAAACAACTGCCACTCAAAGCACCGCACAAGGAGGCCCTGTTCAGTCATTAAGTCGTGGACTGACATTATTGGAATATATTTCCGAATCTCCAGGTGGTATCGCCCTAACTGATTTAGCCTTTCAAGCTGGGTTACCCAATTCCACAACACACCGCCTACTCACTACACTTCAACAGCATGGTTTTGTTCGCCAAGTTGGAGATTTAGGCTTATGGGTTGTAGGTACACACGCCTTTATTGTCGGCAGTAGTTTTCTGCAAACCCGTAACTTACTTGTTATGGTTCACCCCATCTTACGTCAATTAATGGAAGACTCAGGTGAAACGGTAAATTTGGCAATTCTTGACCAAATTGAATTTGATGCGGTGATTGTCGATCAAGTGCAATGTAATGCGTTAATGCGAATGTCTGCACCTATTGGCGGTAAATTACCCATGCACGCATCGGGTGCAGGTAAAGCGTTTCTTTCCACTTTACCAGAAAATAAATTACTGCCTTTGCTCCAGAAAAAAGGCCTAATGGCTTATACCCCTCATACACGAACACTTCCTTCATCCTTAAAAGAAAATTTAGAACAAGCCCGCAAACAAGGCTTCTCTTTCGATGATGAAGAGCATGCTTTAGGCTTACGCTGTATTGGTGCCTGTATTTATGATGAACACCACCAGCCTTTTGCCGCAATTTCGCTTTCAGGTCCTGTGTCTAGAATGACGGATTCTCGTATCACTGAATTGGGTGCGATGGTGATAAAAGCAGCAAAACAAATTAGCCGTGAATACGGTGGCGTAAAAAGTTAATTCGCCCTCTTTCACCTTCCTCATTGCAAAGTAATGAGGAAGGTATCTCCGCAATTAAACCGATTCAGCTTTTTAAAATGACCGCTTTTACACTTTATTTCCGTTAAATATTAAAAAACTGTTATTTCTCCCCTTAAAAAATTGATGCTGATCACAGATGTTGTTTAAGGTGCATTAAGAGTATTGCAACTCTGCTTGTTACCCGTAACAATGTTACCGGTAACAAATACTATAGCTAATACTTATATTCTCTTTTTATAGCCAATAGTAAAGCTCATCACCCTTGTGTGAATAAAGGAAGCATCATTATGAACCCTAAAGATCATGACCATTTTCAGAACGATTTTACACCTCTAAATGAAACAGTAAAACAGGTTACAGAGCGTATTGTCGCTCGTTCACAATCGACTCGTCGTGCTTATCTGAAAAAAATTGAAGCCGCAAAAAGCCAAACAGTACATCGTGCTCAACTTGCTTGTGGTAATTTGGCTCATGGTTTCGCGGCTTGTCAGACCGATGATAAAAATCGCCTGAAAAATATGGTTCATAATGATATTGCCATTATCACTGCTTACAATGATATGTTGTCAGCTCATCAGCCGTATGAAGATTATCCTCAAAAAATTAAAAAAGCATTACATGCTGTTGGTGCCGTGGGACAAGTGGCAGGCGGTGTTCCTGCAATGTGCGATGGTGTCACTCAGGGTCAAGATGGCATGGAGTTATCACTCCTTAGTCGTGATGTGATTGCAATGTCAGCGGCAGTGGGTTTATCCCATAATATGTTTGATGGTGCGCTGTATTTAGGGATCTGCGATAAAATCGTTCCCGGATTAGCGATGGCTGCACTCTCTTTTGGTCATCTTCCTGCTATTTTTGTTCCTGCGGGCCCTATGACTAGCGGCTTACCCAATAAAGAAAAAGTCCGTATTCGCCAGCTTTATGCTGAAGGTAAAGTAGATCGTAATGCCTTGTTAGAAGCGGAAGCTGCTTCTTATCATAGTATTGGGACTTGTACCTTTTATGGCACAGCAAATTCCAACCAAATGGTGATGGAAATAATGGGGTTACATTTACCTGGCGCTTCTTTTGTGCATCCTAATACGCCATTGCGTGATGCATTGACTGACGCAGCCGCTAGCCAAATTGTGCGTCTCACAGAAAACGCTGGTAACTATCTCCCTATAGGTCAATTAGTTGATGAGAAAGTGATTGTAAATGGCATTATTGCCCTGTTAACAACAGGTGGTTCCACTAATCTCACTATGCACTTAGTCGCAATGGCTCGTGCAGCAGGTATTATTATTAATTGGGATGATTTCTCTGAACTTTCGCAAGTTGTGCCACTTATTGCTCGCATTTATCCTAATGGTCCTGCTGATATTAACCAATTCCAAGCGGCTGGAGGGGTTGCTCTCATCATTCGTGAATTACTGAAAAAAGGCTTAATTCATCGTGATGTAAACACTGTTGCTGGATTTGGTATTGAACGCTATACCTTAGAGCCTTGGTTAAATGACGGCAAACTTGATTGGCGTGAAGGTGCGATAAGCTCTTTAGATAAAGATGTGATTGCTGATATCAATACACCATTCTCATCACACGGTGGTACACAAGTAATGCAAGGTAACTTAGGTAGAGCTGTAATGAAAACCTCTGCGGTACCTGATGAGAATAAAATTATCGAAGCGCCTGCTGTTATTTTTAATAGCCAACATGATATTGCCGCTAAATTTGAAGCTGGTGAGTTAAATAAAGATTGTGTGGTCGTTGTGCGTTATCAAGGGCCACAAGCCAATGGGATGCCTGAATTACATAAACTAATGCCGCCGTTAGGGGTGTTAATGGATAAAGGATACAAAGTCGCATTAGTTACAGATGGTCGACTTTCAGGCGCATCAGGTAAAGTTCCCGCCGCAATTCATGTTACACCAGAAGCTGTAAATGGTGGTTTATTATCCAAAGTACGTGATGGTGATATCATTCGTGTTAATGGTAAAACAGGTGAGTTAACGTTGCTTGTCGATGAGCAAACATTAAATGCTCGCCAAGATGAAATCCCTGATTTAAGTGCCAACAATACAGGCTGTGGTCGTGAGTTATTCATTAATTTACGCCGTCATTTATCAGGTGCTGAACAAGGTGCTTGTTGCATTGATTTTTAATGTAGACAAGTTTTGAGGCTTAACGAGGAGCAAATTAAATTTATTTGCTCACCACTTTCTGATTAGGAAATACAATCATGGATCATTGGAATACAAGTGCAGAGTCTGTACTAAAATCAGGGCCTGTTGTTCCGGTTATTGTTATCAACCATATTGATGATGCAGTCCCTATTGCAAAAGCTTTAGTCGCTGGTGGTGTAAAAGTCTTAGAAGTGACATTACGTACAGAATGTGCAATTGAAGCTATCCGCCGTATTGCAAAAGAAGTTCCTGAAGCTATTGTAGGCGCGGGGACGGTAATTAATCCTCAACAATTAGCGCAAGTTACTGAAGCGGGTGCTCAATTTGCTATTAGCCCAGGATTAACAGAAGCATTACTCAAAGCGGCTGTTGCGGGAACTATTCCTTTAATTCCAGGGATTTCAACAGTTTCCGAATTAATGCTGGGAATGAGCTACGGTTTAAATGAATTTAAATTTTTCCCAGCGGAAGCTAATGGTGGTGTTAAGGCATTAAAAGCAATTGCAGGGCCATTCTCAACAATCCGCTTCTGCCCAACTGGCGGTATTTCACCAGAAAACTACCGTAACTACCTTGCACTTGAGAGTGTACTTTGTATTGGTGGTTCTTGGTTAGTGCCTAATGATGCAGTGAAAGCAGGTGATTTCCAACGCATTACTGAATTAGCTAAAGAAGCTGTTGCGGGTACTCAGCGTTAATTATCTCTGTACAAAAATAGGTTTTATCCAATAAAGGTAGGTATCCCCTTGTACCTATCTTTATTTTTATCTTTTCCTAGGGCAATTTATTAAGTAAATCGCTTAGTTTGGGAATAGGCATAAACATCTTCGATATACCCTTCTTTAATTTTTTGCTGTTGCTGTTGCCAATATTCTGGTGATAAAAGCTCACGATGTTGAGCTTCAAAATAGTGACAAACTCGCTTATCACTACATAGAAAATAGCGAAATTCTTCAGGAAATACATCATTGAGTGCAACGCTATACCAAGGCTCGCTCGCTAATTCATCTTCAGGGTAGCGAGCAGGAGGGATCGCCCGAAAATTCATATCTGTCATATAACTAATTTCATCATAGTCATAGAAAATCACACGATGATGCCGAGTTACACCAAAGTTTTTAAACAGCATATCACCGGGAAAAATATTCGCTGCAATAAGCTCTTTCAACGCTTGCCCGTAATCTTCAGCAACAGCTTTAAGTTGATTGTCATCGCACTGTTCCATATAGATATTGAGCGGTATCATTCTCCGTTCCATATAAAGGTGACGGATCAGTATTTTATCACCTAGATCTTCTAGCTTATTTGGGATCTCTTGTTCAAAAACAGCCATTAATTCAGGGCTAATTCTTTTCTTATCGATCATAAAATTCTCAAACTCTTGGGTATCTGCCATTCGTCCGACACGATCGTGCTCTTTAACTAATTGATAGCACTCTTTTACACGCTCCGCAGTGATCGTTTTTTGTGGTGCAAACTTGTCTTTGATCACTTTAAAAACACGATCATAAGTGGGTAATGTAAATACCAACATCACCATACCTTTCACACCAGGCGCTTCAATAAATTGCTCCGATGAAAAATTCATAAAGGCGAGGTATTCACGATAGTATTCTGTTTTACCGTGTTTTTGACACCCTATTGACATATAAAGCTCAGCGATAGATTTGCTTGGTAATATATCTCTTAACCATGCAACTAATGCCGCAGGAAATGGGGCATAAACCATAAAATAAGAACGGGCAAAACCAAAGACAATACTCGCTTCATCTGCTGAGATAAGGCAGGTATCAATCAGTAATTGCTGCTCAACATTATGAATAGGCAATAAGAATGGAATATATTGATTATTAATCACTATTTTGCCAATCAACCAAGCTGCTTTATTACGATAAAAGAGTTCGTTTGCGATATGAAATACCGCACTCTGCAATTGTTCAGAAGAGAATTGAGCGATAAGTACACTACAAATAGAGTGAATGTCGCGTTGTTTATTTTGCCACGGTAGTCGCAAAGGTAAGCGTGATAAAATGTCTTGCAGTAATGTGGGTAAATCACTCTGAATAACAAACTGTTTTGATAACGGTCGAGGTGCTTGTGTAAAGCGATAAGCGGGTTGAGATGAAAAAACAAATAGGTTTTTTTTATTCAATTCACGATGGTAAAACAGACGACAATAAACAGAATTAAAAAAGCTCTCTGCGATCTCAAACCGAGGGTAATTGGGCAATAATTGCGTATAGTTTTCTTTCACCCTTTGTAGAAAAAGACTTTCTTTATCAATATCATGCCGAATACACTTAAGTTGTTCAACCACTAATCCAACATGATTATCGTATAAACGGATGCGCTCTTTCATCGCGATTTGAACACCATGCCAATCCGCTTGCTCAAAACGATATTGTGCCCCCGAGGTTATCTCAAGGAAGCGACCATATTGGGCATCAAAGCCTTGTAAAATTGTTTGAGCAATTAAATCTTCTGGCGTCATTAACAACCTCACGAAAAAGAGGAGCATCCTGCTCCTGAATTATCACCACAAAAATAGATAATGATATTTTTAAAACTTGTGGTTCGCTGAAACCTAAAACTGTTGTTCTTCTGTTGAGCCCGTTAGTGCCGTCACTGAAGACATACCACCTTGAATAATCGTGGTCACTTTATCGAAATACCCTGTTCCCACTTCTTGCTGATGCGAGGAGAAGGTGTAGCCTTGATTAAGTGCAGCAAACTCTTTTTCTTGCACCTTCTCAACGTAATGTTTCATACCTTCACCCTTGGCATAATCATGTGCCAGATCGAACATGTTAAACCACATGCTGTGAATACCCGCTAAAGTAATAAACTGGAATTTATATCCCATTGCGGAAAGCTCATCTTGGAAATGCGCGATCGTGCGATCATCAAGGTTCTTTTTCCAGTTAAAAGAAGGCGAGCAGTTATAAGCCAGCATTTTTCCGGGATATTTATCGTGAATAGCTTCTGCAAACTTAGCTGCCATTTTCAGATCAGGGAGTGATGTTTCACACCACACCAGATCAGCGTAAGGTGAATAAGCAAGTCCACGACTAATAGCTTGATCAATACCCGCATGGGTACAGAAGAAACCTTCAGGAGTACGTTTTCCTGTTAAGAATGGACTATCGTAAGGATCACAATCTGAAGTTAAGAGATCGGCAGCATCAGCATCTGTTCTGGCAACAAGTAATGTTGGCACATCAGACACATCAGCGGCCAAACGTGCAGCAACAAGCTTTTGTACAGCCTCTTGAGTCGGAACTAATACTTTTCCTCCCATATGACCGCATTTTTTCACTGCTGCTAATTGATCTTCAAAGTGAACACCTGCCGCTCCAGCTTCAATCATTGCTTTCATTAATTCAAAGGCATTTAATACTCCACCAAAACCTGCTTCCGCATCAGCCACAATAGGAAGGAAAAAATCAATATAATCTTTATGTTGAGGACCAATACCATTTGACCACTGAATTTGATCAGCTCGTCTAAACGTATTATTAATACGTTGAACAACATTAGGAACAGAATCAACTGGATATAGCGACTGATCAGGATACATGCTTGCTGCGGTGTTAGCATCAGCAGCCACTTGCCATCCTGAAAGGTAAACAGCTTCTAACCCTGCTTTTGCTTGTTGCAACGCTTGCCCACCAGTTAAAGCACCTAATGCGTTAACATAACCCTTTTTCGATTTTCCATTTAATGATGACCAAAGCCTTTGAGCGCCACGTCTTGCTAAGGTATGTTCTGGGTTAACCGAACCTCTTAATTTAATGACATCTTCAGCGCTATAAGGACGGGTAATGCCTTTCCAGCGAGGTTGTTCCCACTCTTTCTCTAATTGGGCGATTTGCTCTGATCTACTAATAGTCATAAAAACAGCTCCTATAAATACGGTAGTGATGATGTTTGCAGTTTATAAATACGCTTTGACGTATCTTTTTTAATTTAAAAGTTGGTAACCCGGTAAAGTCAGAAAATCGACTAATTCATCTTGGGTTGTAATCTTATCCATCAAAGAAGCCGCTTCTTTAAAACGCCCTTCTTTAAAACGAGTATCACCGACTTCTTGGTGTATCACTTCAAGCTCTTCTTTCAGCATCTTACGAAAGAGATCTTTAGTCACGACTTGCCCATCAGACAGTGTTTTTTGATGACGGATCCATTGCCAAATAGAGGTACGCGATATTTCCGCTGTTGCTGCATCTTCCATTAATCCATAGATAGGTACGCAACCATTACCGGAAATCCACGCTTCGATATATTGCACAGCAACACGGATATTCGCTCTCATGCCCTTTTCTGTACGTTCACCTGTACAAGGTGCTAATAACATTTCTGCCGTAATTTTTTCATTACGTTGAACATCAAGTTGGTTTTTTCGAGATCCTAAAATAGGATCAAAAGCAGCTAATACTGTTTCAGCAAGACCAGGGTGAGCAATCCAGGTACCATCATGGCCATTTGTTGCTTCAAACTCTTTATCGTCAAATACCTTTTTCAAAATAATGCCATTTTGCTCAGGATCTCTACTTGGGATAAATGCAGACATTCCTCCCATCGCAAACGCACCTCGTTTATGGCAAGTTTGAATAAGCAAGCGAGAATAAGCACTTAAGAAAGGTTGAGTCATCGTGATCCCTTGTCTATCAGGTAATACACGATCAGGATAATTTTTTAATGTCTTGATATAGCTAAAAATATAATCCCAACGACCACAATTGAGTCCAACGATATGCTCTTTCATATGAAAAAGAATTTCTTCCATTTGAAAAACAGCGGGTAAGGTTTCAATTAATACTGTGGCTTTAATAGTTCCTGTTGCTAAACCAAAGCGCTTTTCAGTGAAATGAAAAATATCACTCCACCATTTAGCTTCTTGCCATGTTTGCAATTTAGGAATGTAAAAATAAGGGCCACTCCCTTTTTCTAATAAGGCTTTGTGGTTATGGTAAAAATACAAAGCAAAATCAAATAATCCCCCTGCAATAGGCTTCCCTTGCCATAGCACATGCTTCTCAGGAAGGTGGAGTCCTCTTACTCTTGCAATCAATACCGCAGGTGACGCTTTAAGTTGATAACATTTACCTTGTTCATTGGTATAAGAAATAGTGCCTTTGACGGCATCACGCAAATTGATCTGGCCATCAATTACTTTGTCCCATGTAGGCGCTAAGGAGTCTTCAAAATCCGCCATAAAGACTTTCACATTAGCATTTAGTGCATTGATAACCATTTTGCGATCAACAGGCCCTGTTATTTCCACTCGACGGTCTTGAAGATCTTTAGGTATTGGATTAACTTTCCATTCTGATTTTATAATGGAATCTGATTCCGAAATAAAATTAGGAAGTTCACCATTATCAACTCTGTGTTTCCAGTTATCTCTTTCAACTAATAAAGCATGGCGTCTATCTGAGAAATGATTTACTAAATCAGTTAAAAAACACTTAACATCATGATTTAATATATCCTTTTCCTGTTCACCAAAAGATTGCGTAAAATTTAATTCTTCTGTAGTTAACGATTGTGACATTCTGCATTCCCCTAAAAGCTTTTACATACCTGATTAAGATTAATGCAGTTTTCACAAAAATCAAAAATGAATTCCATTTTTATTTAAATAATTTTTAACAATGTGATTACATCGGTGTTTTTTTATTGTACAAAAATCAGAATTTCAAAATAATTCGAGGGATCTGGAAGAGATCGATAATAGACGGAAAAAAGAATGTTAATGTCTGATGATTTTAGCTATATAGCTTTTTCTTATATGAATATTCTTCATACACCACATGAAGACCTCGACATTTAAAAGGTTATTAGATAAATTCAGGCTTCTAGATGTCTAGATGTATTTTAGAGGTTATTGAAATGCCAATTAGAGTGCCCGATGAGCTACCCGCAGTCCGTTGTTTACAAAAAGAGAATGTCTTTGTTATGACATCCAGTAGAGCGAGTATTCAAGATATTCGCCCATTAAAAGTGCTTATCCTTAATTTAATGCCCAAAAAAATAGAAACAGAAAATCAATTTCTACGATTGCTTTCTAATAGCCCTCTTCAAATTGATATTCAATTATTGCGTATTGACTCTCGTGTTCCTAAAAATACCCCGGTAGAGCATCTCGATACTTTCTATTGTGATTTTGACCAAATTAAAGAACAAAATTTCGATGGGCTTATTGTCACGGGTGCGCCATTAGGGCTAGTTGAATTTGAAGATGTGGCTTATTGGGATGAAATAAAAGAAGTCATTACGTGGGCTAAAGAGCATGTGACTTCTACACTCTTTATTTGTTGGGCTGCTCAAGCTGGATTGAATATCTTATACGACCTACCTAAATACACGCTAGAACAAAAAATTTCAGGCGTATATAGTCATAACACTTGCTCACCATTTTCACTGTTAACACGCGGATTTGATGAGACTTTCTTTGCTCCGCATTCTCGCTATGCTGGTTTTCCTATCGAGTTTATTCAAAACAATACTGATTTAGAGATCCTTGCAACATCAGAAGAAGCTGGCGCTTATTTATTTGCATCAAAAGATAAAAGAGTTGTTTTTGCAACTGGGCATCCAGAATACGATCCCAATACACTAGCAGATGAATATCATCGTGATGTTAAAGCGGGGCTAGATCCTAAATTACCCGAAAACTATTTTCCTAATAATGATCCGAGTAAAAAACCTATCGCTTCTTGGCGTAGTCATGGACATTTATTGTTTGCTAATTGGTTGAACTACTATGTTTATCAGATAACACCGTTCGATCTTACCCAAATGAATCCAACATTAGAGTAAAGAAAAACCCCAAAATCAATTTGGGGTTTTAAGATAATCATTACTAAACTAAGAATTATTTATAACGATGAGCCAATGCGTTAGCTGCGATCATTGCATTATAAACATCTTCTTCAGTCACTTTCATTGGCATATTACCCATCGTGTCGCCTTCAGCACAGGCGATTTTAGCAACAGTGCGCCATTCGCTTTCAATGAATTCTTTCATGCCCATATCTTCAAGTGTCAGTGGTAATTCTGCCGCTTTAATAATACGGATCACTTCATCAATTTCTTCTTGTGGTGCATTTTCTAACACTAATTGAGTTAATAAACCGAATACCACTTTTTCACCATGTTGAACTCGGTGTAAAGACTCAACAGCAGACATACCATTATTTACTGCGTGAGCAGCTGCTAAACCACCGGCTTCAGCACCAACACCACTTAGGTAGATTGTTGCTTCAATAGTTTGCTCTAATGCAGGAGTGGTAATTTTGTGGCGAATAGCATCCATTGCTTTATCAATGTTTTCACTTAACATTTCAAAACAAAGTTGTGCTAAACCAAGGCCTGTACGTGATGGACGTTGATTGACTAAATTTAAGCCGTCTGCTTGATAGCAAGCTCGTGCTTCAAAGTAAGTTGCTAAGGCGTCGCCAACACCTGCTGAGAAAAAGCGTTGTGGGGCTGATGCAATAATAGCGGTATCAGCAATAACAACATCTGGATTTTGTGGTAAGAATAAGTATTTATCAAACTCACCATTTTCTTTGTATAAAACAGATAATGCAGTACAAGGTGCATCAGTTGAAGCGATAGTTGGGAATAAAATAACAGGAATGTGTTGATAATAAGCAACGGCTTTAGACACATCTAATGTCTTACCTCCTCCAATCCCAATAATAACGTTTGCTTTATTTTCAACCGCAATTTTACCAAGGCGATTAACTTCTGCCTCAGTACATTCGTAATTAAATTTTTCAACCAGTGAAACAATACCATTTTCTTTTAGAGAAGGAGCCGCTTCTTTAGTTACTTTTTCTAAAAAAAACTCATCACTAATAATAAATGCATTATCACCAAAATCTTTTACATATTTACCGACAGAAGACAGTAATTGGCTACCAATAAAGAATTTTTTTGGCGAGGTTACAGAGCGAGGTAATATAGATGACATAACTAAATTCCTTTATTTTAGATTTTGCTACAAACAGTAGCAGAATTAGTATTTCATCTTACCTCTCATCATAATATGAATCTAGTAAACTCTCTGATAGCCATTACCTAAATCATTTAAATTCATTATTTTTAATTTATATAAAACAAATAGTTATTTTTAGATAATTTTAAAAAAGCAGATTACCTACGTATTTATTACTATAATAAAGGCATCATCACTGTGATGCCATAAAAAGGACAACACAATAAATCGTTATTTGATATACAGTCATGTTATATTCACGCTATAACAATATATTATTTTATTAAGGTGATTTCTTGTGGAAGACGCTGTTATTCTCGTAGATAAAAATGATAATGAGCTAGGAACAATGCCAAAGCTTGAAGCTCATATTGTAGGCGCCTTACATCGAGCCTTTTCAATATTTATTTTTAATTCAAAACAACAATTACTTATTCAGCAACGTGCAATATCTAAATATCACTCTGGTGGTTTATGGGCAAATACATGTTGTAGTCATCCGCTTCCAAACGAATTACTTTCAGATGCTATTCATCGTCGTTTAGATGAAGAATTAGGTATGCAATGTGATATGCAATCTATTGGAACTATTCTGTATAACGAAAAAGTGACAGATGATCTGATAGAGCATGAATTTGATCATCTATTTCTTGGGTTTAGTAACGAATTACCACATAGCAATCCAGATGAAGTGATGAATTATCGTTGGGTTTCTTTAGATACTCTCTATCAAGACACTGAAAAAAACCCACAAAATTACAGTGTTTGGTTTCGTTATATATTAAATAGGATGGGGATTGAGCAATTTTCTCGTTGGAGCCAAGGCATTATTTAGCAATTATCTTATTAACAACCTAAATATAAAATCAATTGCTTATTCTTTTGATCTTTTTAAAAACCCCAAACGCAAAAAAGCCAACCCATTGGGTTGGCTTTCTCGTCTTATTTAATGCCTGG